>JBGPIK010000118.1:0-16376 GCA_041484845.1 Binatia bacterium
ATTGTCACCCTTGGGCACATCACGCGCCGCCACGGAATTCGATTTCGTGACGGCGCTGATGCCGGATTATCCCGCCCCGACGTTTGACGGCATTCGCTTGATTCTCGAAAATTTCGGCAAAGAGTATCCGGACGCGCCGCGTCGCGATCCGAAAGAGTTTATCGACGGCTCGTTTATCGAGCGACTCAAGCAAGAACGGTTTGCGGAACATTTGAAGTTCTAAGGCGCGCTGCAGAGCATCTCCCGCCACGACAGCCTGGACAATCTGCGAGGGTCAGACTTTTATATCTTGACTTTCTTGTCAGAGTTTAAAGAGGGAATAAGGGAACGCAAAACTTTTCTGCTCTCAGCGGTTCTTTTCTGCGTCCACCAGATGGCTGAAGAGCTAATTCCAATCGCTGTATTGCAATATGGACTGACCGCGCGGGTCGAGTTTTAATATCTCAACGATTCTCCTACAAGCTACGCTGCCTTCTTCTTTTTAAGATTGAATTCGACCTGATACCCTGCCAACTCTGCAAGCCGGAAGAGTTGAATTAGCTGTTTAGACACTTTGTTTTCTTCCAGCAAACGCACGACCTGGGATGGAGACGTATTTAAGGCGTCGGCGATGACACGGACAGATAATTTGGACTTGCCAAGCTTATCTTTCAACGCCTCCTTAAGTTGATTGATCGGGGACCAGTCATAAGACGGATCACAATGATAAAGAACAAAATCCGCCGGGAAATCTTCCTTGGATCCATCCTCCAACACAAATGACGCCGCCTGGCTGCCAAGCTCTCGATCAATCGCGATGGAAGCAAAACGATTTTTACTGTGAATATTTCTATTTCCAAATACAGCAAAGGGCAGATTATATTTCTTTGTTTTTCGTCCTTCCCTGAGCGTGATCTCTAGAACATGCTTTCTGTAGTTCGGATGGATCTCTTTAAACGCGGGATTTCTCATATAATGCCTTCCTGCCGCAGGGCCTAAAGCGCTTTTCTAGCTTTGGCCGTCAATTTGCCGTCCATGACGCTCCAGTTCTCGACATCAAACTTGAGAAGCCGCTTATGATCCTCGAAAAAGATGAACATGCTTCGGATCGTGATCCGTCGAATAGAGAACAACGATGACACCGTACCGCTTCCACCGACCCACGTATAACTGTATCCTATTCTGAACACACCTGTCAATCGCCCCGGCATGGTGGCGCGAGGGTCAAATCGATTACTTCTCAAGTTTAGATCCGTAAGTAACGACGCATGCGAAATAGCTGTCACTGTCAAACTGTCGTGGCGATCTTCACAAAGCCCGCGAGCACGTCGAGGACTCTCCTGCTCCACGCGGAAAAGTCAGTCAGCTGGCGGATGTCACAATTTGTATTCGGAAATCTAGATAATTAAAGAAGTGTCCGACTCTGGAGAGTGACAATCGCTGATACCACCGCCGCTCCAAGGTCGTTCGATAGACATTGGCACCAGTCATGGCATCGAGCGCTTCGCAAAAACCGACGCCTTGTGAGTCCCATCACGAGCCGCAAAAACGCTTTGCGCTATTCGCTTAGCCCTAAGCGATCTCTGCCGCGCTTACTTGTAGAGCTTCACCTCGACGCAGTGATCCAGGGCCGTGGAGATCTTGTCGATATGCTCCAGGTCGGTCGGGAGCAAGGAATTGAAATTTACTCCTTTGCCCTTGGCGATCGGCATGCCCGGCGCCCAGTGGCCGAAGTGTCCGGCAATCCCAAGCACCTGCGGATGAACGCATTGACTCAGCTTTAGCTTGACCTTGACCTTGCACACCGGGGATTCCAGCCATACTTCCTCACCGTCGGCGAACCCTCTTGCTTTCGCCACATTCTCGTTGATCAGAACCCCGTAGGCGTAACGGTTGTGCTCGCAGAGCTCGTCGATCCACGGGTTTTCGTTGCCGAAGCTGCCGTACGTATAGGGAAGTTTGTAATGGACGGCAAAGAACTCGTACTCGCCTTTACGGACGGCGTCATAGGATGGGCAAGGCATCCATTCGGAAAATGGCGTGTAATCCGAGAAATCCCAGTCCAACCGCATCTCGCCGATGACGTCCCTAAGCTCCGCTCCGCGCTGCAGGAAGTGCTCGAGGTAGATCGGCAGTCGCGCTTTAAGGAATGGGCCGATGTAGCTCTCTTCCACATCCTTCGGGTAACGGATAACGCCGTTTTTTTGAAACCATTTCAGGTCATGCTCCTCGCCGAACCAGGACCGGCTCATTCTGTCAATGGCATCGGTTGAAGAATAATGGTGACCGGCCTCCAGTGCATAGGGCTCTTTCAATCGGAAAGTGTGGTTGAGAAGCCGGTAGAAGTCATCGAGGATACCCACCCGCTCTGCGATCTCCATGATAATTTCCTGCGGATACCTTAGCCCGGGAGCCGGATCGACTACCGGCTGTCTGACCTGCCAGAACCAATCATCCTGGCCGCACGGACCTAGTTGGCGCGTGGCGGTGCCGGCATTGAAGTCGAATCGTTCGAGATAACTGGGAAACGGCAGAACGACATCGTCGAAGAGATTGGTCTCATTGATCTCGACGGCAAAGCCGGCGATGAAAGGTATCGTACGGTAAAAACGCTCGACGACGTTGAGGTCACCGAAAGAGCCGAGCACAGAATTGGTCGGCGTGTGCAGCATCACCTCAATGCCGTAAGTCAGACCGTAGCGCTGGCGATCTTCGGCGGCGAGCGGGAGAAGCGTGTGATAATGCGAAGCCAGCGGAAATAGTTCTCCGAGATCGTTTCGTACCGGCTTGGTCGGGGTCCGACCGGGAAACGCTTTCGGGTGCGGCAGCGGTAGAATGTTTCCACCTTTCTCCAGCAGCCCGTCCGTCCCTCCTTCAGGCCACCAGTGAAACGGCTTCTTGCCCGCCGCGCCGGTGCTGAGAATTCCTCCGGGCACGCTGACGGCACCTAGCACGATGTTGATCAGCTTGAGCGGCCAGCATTGGTGAAAGCCGTGCTTGTGGCCCTGCGATCCTTTGGCCCAATCGACGCAGACGGGCCGATACGGAAGCTCCACCCCGTCGATAATCTTGGTCGCGCCCACGCAAGCGGCCTCGCCGAACTCCTTGGCGATCTGTCTTAAGGTTGCCGCAGGGATAGTCGTGATTTCCTCGGTTTTTTCCGGCGGATATTTCGCCACGTGCTCTTTGAGAAGCGCAAAGGAAGGCCGCCCGCCTTCGCCGCCGCCGAGAATGGCTGGATCGGTTAATGTCGGATCGTCGTATGTCTTTGTGCGCTGATCCGCCGCGTCGTAAACCATGGGTTTGCCACTGCTCGGATCGCGCGCGTAGAGCCCTTTCGGCCCCACAAGGTAAGGCGCATTGGTCTTGTGCTTTAAAAATTCTGCGTCGTAGATTCCTAACTCGTTCACAAGTACATGGAGCAGGCTGAGAGCGAACGCGGTGTCCGTGCCGGGCCGAATCGGAACCCACTGGTCCGCTTTGCTCCCGGCAAAGCTACCGATGGGATCGATCACCACGAGTTTCATGCCGCGCGCGCGGGCATCCGCCATGTCTCGGAGGATGTGGTTGAAGGATGCGCGCGACGCGATGCCGAATTGTGTCCCTACCAGAATACAGTAGTTACAATAGTGAAGGTCAGGCTGCTGGTGAAACCCACCGGCGGCAAAAAATTCCACCGGATGAATCACCTTGCCGCAAGTAGGCGAGCTATTGTTCGAAAAATGCGGCGTGCCGAATGCGCTGGCAAAAGTATGCAACCAGAGATGGCTGTCCCCTGTGATCTCCCAGCCTTGGATGTAAAGCTGCTTTGGATTATCGCGAATCGCCCGAAGCTTGGATGCAATCGTATCGAGCGCTTCGTCCCACGAGATCTCTTGCCAGCCCGGATCGACGTGGAGCCCTTTTTGCGGATTGGTGCGTTTGAGCGGGGTTTTAAGTCTGTGCGGGTTATAGAGATTCATGATCCCCGCTTGACCCTTGGCGCAGATGTTTCCCCGATTCTGCGGATTATTCGGATCGCCCTGGATGCTTACGGCCACCCCGTTTTCCACCTTGACCTGAATGCCGCAGCCGACGTAACACATGCCGCACGTGGTCTGAACCAGTTCTGTGGCCATGGTCATCCTCCTTCAAACATAGGCAGCATGATGATCTCCACCTGATCACCCTGCTCTCCTAACCCAACCGACAATCCGCCGATGTCTTGAATATTCTCCCCGTTGACGAAGATAACGATCGAATGATGCAGCTCTCCGGACCCTGTAAAGAGCCACTTGGCGAACGGATCGCCAAATCTCTCCGCGAGCGACTTCAATAATTCGCCGACGCGGGTTCCTCTAGGCAGCGTCAATTTGAGATCGGATGACTCTATCACAGCTCTCAGATCGCCCATGAATCGGATGCGAACGCCGATGTCCCCCACCATAAGTTTTTCGTTGGCTAGGTTTGTCATGCCGGCTCAAGTTAACGGGAACGGGACGTAAACACCGGCCCTCAATACGCAGTAACGAAAGAGCAGGCCGCCGATCAAGATAAAGAGACCGGCAAGCGCCAGAACGGAAGGCATCCAGAGAATGATCAGCAACGGACCGACCATGCCCAGCAAAACCACGCCCAGCTTGAAAGTCCAGCCCAAGGACCCCGCATTCAACCGCCGCACAGCCTCCTTCGCCGCGAGACCCGAGCCGATTGAATTGCTGAGGTACATAGCGCCCATAACCAGATTGACCACGATAAGAATCACTCCCAAAAAACTTATGCCCGGCAGCTTCGCGCCATCTAATCCCAACGGCGCGATTAAAAATAAAAACCCGCTTGCCACCATGAGGGAGTGGCAGGCAAAAATAACCGGCAAAAAGGGACTGTTCCAAAACGGGATGGAAGGCGAAGCGGCGAGTATAAAGCCGGGATAAAGCATAACCAGCAGGGCAGAGACCGCGGCGATAACGCCAATGGTTCTCCTGACCGAATCGCTATCCGGCGCCAACCAAGAAAATGCGTCGAAACCAGGCGCGCTGTATAGCATCGCAAAAAAAACAAAAAGCGTGACGCAGAAAACACCGCGGCTGATCCACGATGAAAATGGCTTGCAGAGCGCTCGCCAAGCTCTTAACGGATGCCCCAATTCAATCATCAGCACGACCGCTCCAAGAGCGACGAATAGCACTGAGATCACGGCAACCGACGGAGGCAGGTTAAAGCTTAGAAAGAGCAGGAAAAGTCCTCCTCCCATTCCGCCAAAAAACAAATCCAACGCCAGCAGCCAGCCCCATTCTTCCTGCGCGGTCAATTCTGTGTTGAACTCATGCGCCATATCGGTCTCCTTAGACTCAGGTGAGATAATAAACGGAAGGATCGGTTCCCAGCTCCGCGCGCGGCTGAAAGTGATGTCTTGCTCTTACGAGCTTGGTGACTTCACTTTCCGGATCGTTCAAATCGCCGAAAATAAGCGCGCGAGTGGGACAGGTCTGAACGCAAGAAGGCTGATCGCCGTTTTCGAGACGGTGCTCGCAGAAAGTGCACTTCTGAACTGTTCGGGGCTGCCATTTCTGATATCGTTTGGCTTCGTAAGGAGTAAGTTCCTCTCCGTAATACCCCTTCGTATTCTCAGGGATAAAGCGCACCTGATAGGGGCAGGCGACAATACAGGCACGGCAGCCGATGCATTTATCTTGGTTGATAAGTACGAGATTATCGCGCGAGCGCTTATAGCTGGCTCCGGTCGGGCACACCGGAACGCATGGCGGTTCGGCGCAATGATTACATCTGATGGGCAAGAAAATTTTGCGGGCTTGAGGGTAAGTTCCTTCTTCTTTTTCCAGCACCCTCATCCAGAAAACTTCCCGCGGGGTGCCGTTTTCGGCTTTACATGCCAGTGTGCAGCTCTGGCAGCCGACGCATCGTTTTAGATCGATGGCCATCCCCCATCGGGGAACCTTACCGTTGTTACTCGCAACAGCTTTTCCATTGACTGCCATCGGCACCTCCTGCCACTTGCTCCTAGCAAGCTAATTTTTCTGGTTGATCCGCCTGCTATTCAAATATACTTTTGTCTCTAAGGGCTCCGATTAGTTCGCATGAGCACGAAAGCGCATGATCGTTAAAATTCGAAAAGCAATAAATTAGTTGGGCAGCAACAAATGCCGACTTTATATTGTTGAGCAAATGGTGTGCCGTCTTGTATTTACTGTTATCGTGCTAAGTGAGAAGCGCTCGACTCCAGGAAGTAGGAAAAAAGGACATTCTTTTCCGAATTCTGCAGATCCGCTGCTGCTCCGGTCCCTGCGCTAAAACGCAAGCGTGATGTGCCGGCTGCCCGCCTAAGGGCAATTCGATTGAAACTGCCTCTAACGGTTTTGTGGGTGTCTTTGGGACAGCCCTCGCAGCCTTGCATTCGGTGAGAACTCGCGCTAAAGCCTGGGCAATTCATCTGGAGGTCGCATCATGAAATTGTTTCCGCTTATTTTTGCGGCTTGTCTCTTGGCGCCGTCTTATGCCAGCGCGCAAAAGATAACTATCCTATACAGCAATGCGACCTTCTCGGGCACCGCTATGTACGTTGCTAAAGACAGCGGGCTCTGCAAGCAAAGAGGACTCGATCTCGAGCTGGTCATGGGAGCGGGCTCTGCGCCCACGGTCAGCGCCGTCGTCGGCGGTTATGTTCAGTTCGCTCAGGCCTCAGCCTCCTCTCTTATCAACGCCGCCGTCAATGGTGCGCCCATAGCCATTATCGCCAAAGTGATGGGGCCGGCGCCATACAAGCTTGTCGGCGCGAAGGGAACCAAACGCGTTCAGGACCTCAAAGGAAAAAAAATCGCAGTGAACCGGTTCGGCGGCGCGCCGGATTTTTTATTGAGATACGTCTTGAGTAAGAACGGATTGGACGCGCAAAAAGATGTGACCATCCTTCAAATGGGTGATCCGTCCTCGCGCTTGCTTTCGTTATCCAGCGGCGCCATCGATGCCACGTTGCTGCTTGTGCCTGAAGACAAAGTGGCCGTTGAAAAAGGACTCCCGATGATCGTTGATTTTGCTACGCTCAAGTTGCCCTACGTTAACATCGTGCTCGGCGCCAATAAAAAATTCCTCGAGGAGAGTCCGGCCGTCGTGAGATCTTTTCTCGCTTGTTATTCCGAAGCGGTCGCCAAAGGAAAGTCAGATACGGAGTTCACCAAAAAGAGTTTGGCGCGCTGGACGCGCACGAACGATGCTTCTTTGCTCGATTACACCTACGAATCGTGGCGCAATGATTACGCCCCCGAATCCCTGAGGATCGACGGCAGCGAACTTGAACTTTTGCTCGCTTCGGCGCCGAAATCGGCAATTAAGAGAGATGTTTCCCAATTTCTCGATATGCATTATTTACCTTAAGTAATAAAATTGAGAGGCGAGATTATGAATCTACAAAATACAGCGCACGCGACTCACAATGATCTTCGAGAGTGGCTCGATAAAGTCGATCGCGTCGGCGAATTGAAGATCGTGCGCGGGGCCAGCTGGGATCTGGAGATGGGCGGCCTGGCCGAGATCGTATCGCGCGAATCGCGCGGTGTCGCGCCGGCGCTGTTGTTCGACGAAATCCCGGGTTATCCTAGAGGGCATCGCGTCCTGTTCAATCAACTCGACTCCGTCGGCCGGCTTGCCGTGACGCTCGGCCTAGATCTCGATCAACCCAGCAAGAGTGCTTGCGTCAAGGCGTGCCGGGATCGGCTGCACTCGATAGCTTTGCACCCGCCGCGCGTCGTGAAACAAGGGAAAGTACAAGAAAATGTTCTGACAGGAAATGACATCGATTTATACAAATTTCCGATACCCCGGCATCACGAGCTCGACGGCGGCAGATATTTTGGCACCGCCCATTGTGTCATTACGCAAGATCCCGAGACCGGTCACGTGAATCTGGGTACGTATCGCTGCATGCTGTTCGATAAAAATTCCGTTGGGTTGCACATGAGCCCGGGCCGCCATGGGCGCACGGCTCGCGATAAATTCTTTGATCGCTCACAACCTTTCAAAGTTGCCGTGGCGATCGGTGCCGATCCCGCGCTATTCCTTTCCAGCACGCAGGCGGTCGCCGCGGGAGTTTCGGAATACGAGTTTGCCGGCGGCCTCAAAGGGGCGCCGATCGAAGTCATCGAAGCGCCTTATACAAAGTTGCCGATTCCCGCGCACGCCGAAATCGTTATCGAAGGCGAATGCATTCCGGGAGACACACGTCCGGAGGGACCGTTCGGGGAATGGGCGGGCTATTACGCCAACAACGGTCTGATTCCTGTGCATGAGCCCGTAATTCACATAAAGACGCTGCTCCATCGCAGCGATCCGATCTTCACCGGCGCGCAGCCGGCGCGACCGCCGGGGTACAATTTTGCGTTCTGCGTTTTCCGCTCCGCCATGATCTGGGACGAAATCGAAAAAGCCGGAGTTCCCGATATCCGCAGCGTTTGGTGCCATGAGGCCGGGGCGAGCCGGCTGTTTAACGTCGTCTCCATCAAGCAGCGTTATCCGGGCCATTCCCGGCAGGCCGGCTTGATCGCCTCGCAGTGCGCTTCCGGTGTTTATGTCGGCAGGTACACGGTGGTGGTCGATGATGACATCGACGCGTCCAACCTCAGTGACGTGATCTGGGCGATTTCGACGCGCGCGGACCCGCACCGTTCCATTGAAATTGTGCGCCGCTCGCGCAGCAGCTCCGCCGACCCGGCGGCATCACCGGATGACAAGGGTTCAGAAAAAAATCCAGCCGCGGTCTTCACCTCCAAAGCAGTGATCGACGCCTGCTGGCCCTACGAATGGAAGGACCGAGCCTACCCGGTGGCTCAAGTGAGCGCCGAGTTGCGCCGGCAACTGCTGAAGAAGTGGTCGGGAGAGTTCGGGGGCTTGCTGCCTGAATGATTGGATGACGCGAAGGGAACATCGAGCGAGGTGACATGCGGGATCTGCGGTTTGTTAGATTGTGAGTCACCTTTTACATCTACAAAATGCGGACCCAAACAATGCACGAGCGGAACTGAATGAATCGCGCGACTTTCCAGCGCATCTCGGAGCTTCGGAGAAGAGAGGCGTTGGCTCTCCTCACGGCCGGCCGGTACTCTGGCGCATATTACCTTGTCGGATACGCAGTAGAATGTGCGCTCAAGGCATGTGTGGCCAAACAAGTACGACGATATGACTTTCCCGATAGAAAGCTTGCAAACGAGGTCTTCACCCATGATTTTTGAAAAGTTGATGAAGCTGTCAGGGCTTGCTCCGGAATTAGAAAAAGAGATGGATATCAATAAATCGCTCGAACACAACTGGGCAGTGGTAAAAGACTGGTCCGAATCCGCACGGTACGAGATGGGAATAACTGAGAATCAAGCGGGGGATCTTTACTTCGCCTGTACCGCACGCACAAATGGTGTGCTAAATTGGATAAGAGGAAAATGGTAGAAGCGAATCTGACAAAAGAACTAATTGATGCAGGGGCCAGGCTTGTTAAGAAGCTTGACGAACGCGGTTTGGGACCCGACGCTGCCTTTTGGCTCTATTCTCCAGAAGAACAGACATGGAAACTTCTGTTGGTTGAGGTCAAGCTGGCTAAGAGAGGTCCGAAAGCAGCTTATTTTGAGGTCCAGAAGGTCCTGGAGAAATACGCACAGGAACTCGAAAATATAAAATTGGATGACTTGGTTCTCGAAAAACCAGATGCGCGCATCGTCCAGCTTATTCGCAAGGCCGTGCGAACAGGACCGGCAGTGAGCGGGATCCGTTTCAAGAATAACGTCGTAGACGGCACACTGATCGACGACGCCTATATCTATCGTGCGGCCTAGAATGGTCTACCGACCCGGGAAGCTTTCACAGGTTCGCACGGCTTTTCTTAGCCATCTCGTCTGGTTTTCTTCCGACGTCTGCTACCGCACTTTTTGAGATAAGCCCAGCGGAAGATTGACCCCTCTCTATCCTGTGCGATATGACTGGTGCACACGCCAGTTTTAACGCCCCAACAGGAAGGAGATGGTTACGATGAGTGCCGATTCTGAACCGCTGACGCTGCGCGCGCTTCTGGGCGATTACCCCAACACATTGGCTTTGAAGCAGGGCAAGATCCGCTCTTCGAGTATCACATTCGATTTTGCCGATGTGACGCCGCCGAACCTCGGTTTCAAAGATGTCGTGCGTCATCAGAAATTCGACGTCGCCGAGTTGGCGATCGTGACCTATTTACAAGCCAAAGTTTACGGCAAACCGCTGGTCTTGCTTCCTGCGGTCGTTGTCGGAAATCTTCCACACCCGTTGCTCGTGTACAACGCTGAGCGCGGCCAACTTAGCCCATCTGATTTAGCCAGCCGTCGCGTCGGCATACGCGCTTACTCGGTAACCACAGCCACCTGGATTCGCGGCATTCTCCAGAGCGACTACGGCGTCGATCTAGACAGCATCAGATGGGTTACCTTCGAGAATGCCCACGTCGCCGAATACCATGACCCGGACACGGCTGAGCGCGCGGCTCCCGGCAAGCAAGTGCTCGCTATGCTTCTAAACGGCGAACTCGACGCCGCCGTCGTCGGTGGACCCGATCTTAAAGATGCACGGCTGCAGCCAGTGATCGCCAATCCCTCAGCGGCGGCGCAGGAGTGGTGCCGGCGCCGCAATCGAGCGACGCCGATCAATCATATGGTCGTGATTAAGCAATCGTTATCGAGGTCCAGTCCCGAAACAGTGAAAGAGATCTTCCGGCTGCTGCGCGAAAGCAAACAGGCGGCTTCACCCGCGGCCAACTCTCTCGACCCGCTGCATTTCGGGGTCGAAGCGAATCGGCGCAGCTTGGAGCTAATCATCGATTACTCAGCTCGGCAACGTCTGATCCCGCGACCGTTCGAAGTGGACGAGTTGTTTGACGACGTAACGCGAGCTCTCGACGGCTGACACCCCGATCTGCACAGCGCGGCTCCGTCGCAGTTAAAGAAGAAAAACAATTCACCACGCAGGTCGTCAAGATCACGGAGTTTAGAATCTAGATTTCCGAATCCTTCGTGGCCTTTGTACTATGCTTCGAAACGTTCTCCGTTCGCGCAAATTTCTCGGTTGGCGTGCGCCCCCTCCTTCATCCTCCCCCGCAAAAATGCGGGGGAGGATGAAGGAGGGGGTCTCCTGCAATATTTGCGGTTGAATGTCTTCTTCCTTGCGGCTCTGCCGCGCTGGGTGCTTAGTGGTGAGGAATAACTTAAGCAAGCTTCGAAAACGTTCAAATAGTAACGAAGATCACGAAATTTACGGAAAAGTCCGTAGGGTGCGCTTGCACATCATTTCGCTCATGGTACGCAAGCGCACCCTACAAAATCTAAAATTTACGCCGCCAATGAAAATTGCGCCTTGGTGCTTGAGATGATAATCAAACTGCATGTCCAAATTCACGGACTTTTGCGACGAATATTTCAAGACGTATTTCGAGCTTCACCCCACCGATGCGATCTACTACGGGATCGACGGCTACGATCATTTGTTGAATGACTACTCCGATGGCACCTACCAAACACAAACAGCTTTTGTCGAAGAGTCGCTGAACAGGCTTCGCCACATTCCGGTTGCAGAACTCGATAAGGATGAAGCCATCGATTATGCGCTGCTCCAAGGGAGTCTGTTCATCCAGCATTACGAGCATGCCAAGGAAGATTATCGCCTGAAATGGCCCGACCATTATTTGCCCACCGACGCGATTTACATTCTTACAGTTCGCGCGACCAGGGATTTTTCGGGTAATCTCCTGAGCCGCCTGAATCGAACGCCGCGAGTTCTCCAGCAAGGCATTGCCAATCTGAGCCGGCCCGAAGCCAATCCGCCAAGGCTGTGGACCGAAATGGCCATCGAGGGCGCAAAAGGCGGAGTGAGCTTTCTCGATAACCTACCGAAGCATCCCAAAGTTCAAGCAACGGTGAAAGACACCGCAGCGTTAGCGGCGGCCATTCTAAAGGCTACCGCGGCGATGAACGATTTTGCATCATTTCTGGAGCGCGAGCTTTTGCCGCGAAGCCATGGCGTTTATGCCGTCGGCGATGAGCACTACAACCTGCTGCTTAGAAAGAAACACTTTCTCGATCATACGGCGGAAAGCCTTCTTGCCTTAGGCGAACGTTTATTTGTCCGCACCAAACAAGAGCTGACCGCGCTAGCGGAAAAATTGGCCCCCGGCAAAGGCATCGAAGCAGTCACCCGGGCGATTCAAGATAAGCATCCTTCGATCGATGGGGTTTTACCCGCTTACGAAAAGGCGATGGAAAGCGCGCGTGAGTTCGTAAAGCAAAACCAACTGGTTTCGTTCCCGCCCAGAGAAAAACTTCACGTCGTGCACACGCCTGAGTTTCGCCGCCACGAGATACCGTTTGCAGCGTATTTGTCGCCTTCGCCGAAAGACCCCAATCAAGTCGGCTATTATTATGTAACTCCCGTAAGTGATGACGACTTGCTGCGCGAGCACAACTGGGTGGGTTTGGAAAACACCTCGGTCCACGAGGCCTACCCCGGACATCATTTGCAGTTTTCCATGGCGAATTCGCTTGCGGCCGCTGCGACGCTGCCGCGGCTGATGAATGAGTCATCGGTGTTTTACGAAGGCTGGGCGCTCTACTGCGAGCAGCTCATGCAGGAGCAAGGTTTCTTGAAAACCAAACAGCACCGCTTTGTCATGCTCAAGGACCGGCTCTGGCGCGCGCTTAGAATCATCATCGACGTCAAGACACAAACGGGCCGCATGCCCTATGATGAAGCCGCCGATCTCATGGTGCGCGAACTCCGCTTCCCGCGCGCGCAGGCCTGCGCCGATTTGAACTGGTACAGCCAATCGCCCTCGGTGCCGATGGGTTACGCGCTCGGCTGGTCAATCATCAACCGCTTGCGCAACGAAGAACAAACGCGGCTGGGGGGAAAGTTCGATCTCTGCCAGTTCCATGACAAACTGCTCAGCGCCGGAAGCATCGCGCTACCGCTGGTCGAAAAACGGCACTTCACGGGATAGTCAGAAACGACATGAACGTCTGGAAGCAAACGCTACCGTTCAAATAGTTCAAAACGTTAAAACGGCCGAGACACCCTTGAACCTTGAACTTTTGAACCTTGAACGCAAACTATTGCTATGAAACCACCCTCAATAAGGACCACCAGAACTACTCGCAATGGTCCGCTACTCGGCGCGCACATGTCGATCGCCGGCGGCGTGGGCAACGCTTTGCTGTTAGGCAAAAAGGTGGAATGCGAAGCGATTCAGCTCTTTACGAAATCATCGCGCCAGTGGGCCGCGAAACCTTACACAAAAGAGGAAATCGAACTGTTCCGCTTCAATCGCAAAGAGACCGGCATTGCGACCGTCATCGCGCATGATTCCTATTTGTTGAATCTGGGTTCGCCCGATGAAGCATTGCGGAAACGATCGCTCGCGGCCTTCATCGATGAGATCGAACGATGTGAACTGTTGGGCGTCTCCCATCTGATTGCCCACCCTGGCGCCCATATGGGTGCCGGCGAAATGGACGGCATCAAAACCATTGCGCGTTCGCTCAACGAAGTACACAAGGCGTGTCCCGGCTATAACGCCGCGATCACTCTGGAAATCACCGCCGGCCAGGGCTCTTGCTTGGGCTATCGCTTCGACCAGATCGGCAGAATGTTCGATGCGACGAGCGAAAACGAGCGGCTAAGAGTCTGCTTCGACACGGAGCACGCCTTCGCCGCCGGATACGATATCCGCACCCGGGAGGGCTATGAACGGACCTTTTCCGAGTTCGACGAGAAGATCGGCATTGACCGGCTCGCAGCCTTTCACCTCAATGACTCAAAGAAGGAATTCAACTCACGCGTCGATCGTCACGAACACATCGGCAAAGGACACATTGGCGTAGAGGCCTTCCGCCTGCTCATGAACGATCAACGTTTCTGGGGCCTACCGATGTGCCTGGAAACACCCAAGGGGCCGGAACTGAAAGAAGATCGCGAAAATTTAACGCTGCTTCGCGCGATGATTGCGCAGAAGTAACCCGCCCGTTTTTTAAACGGCTGTAAAATGAAATCCGGCGTACGGTCTTGGACGCCTATCAAAGTTTCGCTCTATATTACTGAACTAGTTGGAGTCTACCACAAGGAAAAGGTCTCCTTGTTTGACGCAAAGGAGACAGAATCGAACCATGGGGCGTCAACCGCGCCGCTTTCAAGAATGCCAAAGAAATAGATGCGCAGCATCTGTTCAATCAATTGCGGAAAGGGCAAGTCTCGTTTGGGCTGATACCACGTGTAAATCCAATTCATCATGCCGAATAGCGCAAAGGTTGCGAGCCGGAGATCGATTCCTTTGCCGTTTTTGTTTTCTTGAAGCTCACCGAGAAGATCCATGATGACTTTTACGTAGCGCCGTTTCAGCACCAATATCCTGTCCTGGAACTCCCCCGTGAGGGATTCGTCCTCGTGCGCCATGACCTTCATTTCGGGCATGTTGTGGCAGAAAAAACTCAGATGATTTTCAGCGAAGACGCGGATTCGGGTGCGCACGTCGATCTCAGGCGTCGCAGCCCGCTCCCAGCGCTGCAGCAGAGTGACAAAGCAGCGCTCTTGAATGAGATAGAGTAATTCTTCCTTGGTCGTGAAGTAATAATAGAGGCCGGCGAGACTCATTTTAGTCGTGCGTGAAATATCGCGCACAGTCGTGCCGTGAAACCCTTTCTCAGCGAATATTTTTGCCGAAGTTTTCAGGATCTGTTGGAGCTTTTCGTCGTAATGACGGGTTGCGGTTTCCAGGCGGCTGGTCATGGAAGAAGTGATATTTGCAAATCGATCGGGTGTCAACCAACAATGTTGTTCCGGCTGAGATTCACAATCAGCCGAGTCTAGCAACCACCGGTAGCAGAATGCAGGCACTTTATCAAACCTGACTGCGCGCTCTCAGCGCCACCGAAGCATAGAACGAGCCAAAAAGGGACGGCGTCGATAGCCCGTGCCCCCTCCCCCGGCGAGCTTTCTTGAATCCCCAGGGACCATGGTGTATGTGTAAAGCACAACCTGTATGGACTTCGAGAATGTCATTGTTGAAAAAGATGGCGTCATAGCGGTTGTCACTCTAAACCGGCCGCAACAGCTAAACGCCTTATCCTATGGCCTCTTTAAAGACTTGTCTTTGGCCATGCAAGAGCTCGATCGCGATGATCAAATACGCGTGATTATCGTCACGGGCGGCGAAAAGGTTTTTGCCGCCGGAGCCGACATCAAGGAAATGGCCGAGCGCGGTCCATTCGATGAGAGGCTTCAGGAGCGGCTGGCCTACCGCGACCGGATCAACAAAATTTCCAAACCGGTGATCGCTGCCGTAAGCGGATTTGCCCTAGGCGGCGGCTGCGAACTGGCGATGAGCTGTGACATTATCATCGCCGCGGAAAATGCCCGCTTCGGCCAGCCCGAGGTTAATATCGGAATCATTCCCGGGAGCGGCGGCACGCAACGGCTGACTCATCTCGTCGGCAAGCATCGGGCGATGGAAATGATGCTGACCGGCGAATTCATGAGCGCGGCCGATGCCGAACGTTTTGGCCTGGTCAACCGGGTGGTGCCGCTGGAAATGTTAATGGAAGAAGCCAAGGGGATAGCGAATAAAATTGCGGCCAAACCCGCGCTGGCCATCAAAGCGGCCAAAGAAGCCATCCTCAAATCCGCCAATCTCCCCCTCGATGAAGGCTTGGATTTCGAGCGCAAAACGTTTTGGCTGCTGTTCGCCTCCGAAGACCGCTCCGAAGGTATGAAGGCTTTCCTGGAGAAGCGCAAGCCCCAGTTCAAAGGCAAGTAGGTTCCTATCCACACTCATGAATTCCGCTGAAGTCGTCCCATGCATACTCACGCCCCCGGTATTGCGATAGAAATGGGTTAAGGAAACGTAACGTGGCATACGAAACAATCAAGTACGAAATTGCGAACAAAATCGCGACCGTTACGTTGAACCGCCCGCAGGCATTGAACGCGTTTGTGCCGCAGATGAACAAGGAAGTGCTGGAAGCGCTTAAGGAAGGCGAGCGAGACAGCGCGGTCCGTTGTTTCGTTATCACCGGCGCCGGTCGGGCTTTTTGCGCCGGACAGGATTTAAAGGGCCGCACGCCCGAACAGAAAGGATCGCTAGGGGCTTCGCTGCGCGAGAAGTACAACCCCATGATTGGGCAGATCCGGCAGACAGAGAAAATCGTGATAGCGGCGGTCAACGGCGTCGCCGCGGGCGCCGGATGTAACTTGGCACTCGCCTGCGATCTTCGGGTTGCCTCCGAAGAGGCGAAGTTCATCCAGTCCTTTGTTCGGGTCGGCCTGGCGCCGGATTCTGGAGGAAGTTTTATACTGCCGCGTCTTGTCGGACTCAGCAAAGCGATGGAACTCCTGCTTCTCGGCGAAAG
>JBGPIK010000119.1:0-16263 GCA_041484845.1 Binatia bacterium
CGCGCACTGCCGCCTTGATCCGTTCTATCACCGCGTGCGGAATTACCCGTCCACACACCACCACGCTGTTGTCCACCTACGTAAACAATGCCACAAATCATTTTCAGTGTCCAGCCCCCATACTTACGTCCACAGAGTAGGCTCCCGCGGGGGAGGATGAGGGAGGGGGAAGCTTCGTCATCGGGCAATTGTCCTCCGATTGAAAAGATAAGAGCTGGTGTTTATTTTTCATGACTTCTTGTACAACCTGTCGAAGAACCCTTCGTGCGTTAGCCGATCGACAATGCTGTTATCTTGAAAAGTCTCTACCGGGGTCCCCTTTTTGCCCATGAACTCGAGAATCGTCTGCACCGCCTCGGGCTCCGCTCGCGGAATCCGATCCAGATAAGTCACCGAGTCTCGATAGTGGTCCTCGATCATTTTAGGGTCGGTCATGTGCGCATACTTGGCGATCACCTTGAGCGCCCGTTCCTTCTGTTGATTCATCGCGGCCACTCCTTCGGCGTAGGCTTTCACCATGCCTTCCACCGTTTCGGGGTTGCGCCGGTAGTAATCGCGGGACACGGCGATCATATTCATTGAATACGGAATGCCCAAATCGACCAATTTGAGCAAAAGCTTCGGCTGCACGCTGGAATCAACGCGAAGATCGGAGGTGACCGCGCCGGCGATTGCGCGATTGTGAAAGGCAGCCGCGACCTCGAGCGTCCCGCCCATTTGACGGACATTGACCGTCCCTTCCAGGCCATTGCGCCGCAGCACGATTCTCGTCAGGTTATCGGTAATCGACCCGAAACGCGTCACACCAAGTGTTTTACCGCGTAGATCTTCGATTCGTTTAATCTCAGGCTGCACCCACAAGCGGTGATACGGCCGATTGGCCGTCCCCCCCACGGCGACAATGGGCGCGCCGTTAAGAACCGCGTTAATCACGGCGTTGCTGGCGCCGCTGCCGCCCTGGAGATCTCCGCCAATCAGCGACTGGACCACAATGGGGCCGGAGGAGATAAAGATGATGTCCGCCTGAATCCCGTATTTTTCAAATGCTTTGATCTCTTTCGCCATCCAGACGCCGGTGGCCATCGATCCGATCGACGAATAAGCGAAGGTAATCTTGGTTTCGGCCTGCGCGCGATGATCATTGGCGCTGTAAAAAGCTATACACAAAGCGAACACAACCAACTGGGTGCACTTCGGACTGATACGCATGCGCATCTCCTTGGGTTATGGTTTAAGGGATGAGGAAGCCGCTGCGCGCAAGGCGCGCCAGACTCTTTCCGGTGTGAGCGGCAGCTCCTTGATTCTAGCCCCAGTGCTCCAGGCGATAGCATTGGCGACGGCGGGGGCCACTGGAATGATGCCGCCTTCGCCCAGGCCTTTGGAGCCGTAGGGCCCCGGCCCGTTACCGTCTTCTATCAAAATGGATTCGAATGTCTCCGGCACATCGTCGAACGTCGGCACTTTGTAGTCGACCAACGTCGAATTGATCATCTGCCCGCCTTCGAAGTGAATCGATTCATAAAACGAATGGCCGAAACCCATCATGGCCGAGCCCTCGTCCTGTCCCTCACACTGAAGCGGATGAAGCGCCTTGCCGGCGTCGGCGGCAGTAACGTATTTGCTAACATGAACCTCGCCGGTTTCTCTATCGACATCAAGTTCGACGGCGCCGATGCCGATCTCCCAGAAAAGTGGATTGCCGGGATTCGGTGCCATGCCGCTGTGCGCGTAACCGCGGCCAACCAGCTCTCCGCCCTGCATGGCAAAGTGTTTGCGAATCAATTCGCCGTAAGTAATGTTATTTCCTCCGGCCCACGCATTGCCGTCCTTGAGAACAATCGCATCTTCCGGGCATTCGAAATGCTCTGCCGCCAACTCAGTAATTTGCCCGCGGGCATCCGTGCCGGCCAACTCGACGGCCTTGCCCATAACCGTGGTCGACCGACTCGAGCCAGTGGAACGGTCGAAAGGGGTAAACGCTGTGTCAATAGGACGAACCGTGACGCGTTCCATTGGAACCGCAAGCTCCTCTGCGACAATCTGACTCATTACGGTTTTCGCGCCCTGGCCCAATTCTACGGTGCCGCAGAGCAGCACCACGCTGCCGTCGGCGAGAACGTGGACGGTGGAAGTGGACGCAAGCGGCGCGCCGGGATCAGTAGTGCCGAAACCGACGCCGCGTCCTTGTCCCTGCTTTGTTACCGGCCCGTCCCAACCCAATGCGTCAGTTACCAGTTTCAGTCCTTTGAACAGGTCGGCATCGAGTGGTTTGCCCTTGGGTTTGATCTCCTCGCCTTTGCGCACTAGATTTTTCAGGCGCAAGTCAACGGGATCGATACCCAATCTTTGTGCGATGATGTCCATTTGCGATTCTGTGGCCCAGGCGGTTTGCGGCCCGCCGATGGAGCGGAAGGACGCGGCGGAAACAGTGTTGGTGTAGATACAATACGAATCGACCTTAATGTTCGGCACGCGATAGGGACCGAGAATTCGCGTCAACGTTCGTCCCGTCACTACCGGTCCTGTCTCGGCATAAGCTCCTGTATCGAGATAAATTTCCGCTTCCTTCGCCGTTAGGGTCCCGTCCTTCTTCACTCCCGTTTTCACCCGGCAGCGCACTGCATGACGCCGACAGGTTGCCATGGCCTCGGAGACGCTCTGGGCGAGTCGAACCGGCCGTTGCGCCTTGCGCGCCAGCGCAACCAGCAGCGGCTCGATCTTGGAACCGGACTTGCTGCCATAGGCGCCGCCGACAAAATTGACGTGGATCCGGACCTTCGAAAGCGGAACGTGAAAAATCTCCGCCAGATCGGCCCGTGTACCGAAGGGATGGCCGCTGGATGTCCACACCTCGATTCCGTCACCATTGCACTGAGCGATGGCCGTGTGCGGCTCCATGGAGTAGTGATAAATCATCGGGAACTCGAAGGTGTCCTCGAAAATCTCATCCGCGTCGGCGAATCCCCTTTCGACGTCCCCTTTGACGAGATCAGCCTTGAAACAGATATTTCGCGCGGCGAACTCATGAATTCGCGGCGCATCATCGGCCATCGCCTCATCGATGCCAATCACCGCCGGCAGTTGTTCATAGTTCACGTGAATCTTCGTCAGTGCTTCTTCGGCGCGCGCGCGATCCACCGCCGCCACCGCCGCGACGGGCTGTCCGGCATAGATCACACGATCGACAGCGATGATGGGCTGATCTTTATTCTGGCCGCGGTCGATATACGGGCAAATGTCCGTGAAATCCTTGCTCGTTAGAACGGCCACGACTCCCGGCATGGTCTCCGCTGCGGCTACATCGATGGAGCGAATGCGCGCATGCGCATATGGGCTGCGCAGGAATTTTCCTTCGACCATTCCGGAAATCACCACATCGCCGGTGTATTTTGCCTTACCGGTGACTTTATCCAGGCCATCGACGCGATGAACAGATGTGCCGATGACCGAAAATTTTCGAGCTTCGGCGTTCATTTGAGAAACTGAAATCGCTCTAAACTTGCCCCGGTGTCGGACGCGGAGGGTGTGCTCTCTGCTGGTTTGCGCCTAGTTTACCGCACGTTTTCACGTGAGCGAGTAATTCACGTATCGGCAGTGAACCGGCGACGAAGCTCATCACGTATAACGATCATACCTCGCACTGTCAAGTCGATTTTCTCATCTTGGGTTCGGCATTTATCTGGAACCAAGGTTGCCGCTATATTCATCGCCTCAAGTGACCACTGCTGTTGGATCTAGAAGTTTACATTTCAACTAATGGGCGGGCGATTTTCTGGCTTCTTCGAGATAACTTGAATCAACGATATCTTCGGGCCTGGGGAGCGGCTTTTTTAAAGTGCCGTCTTCAGCCATTAGGTTGAGTAACGTTTGCACTCCCTTTAGATTAACCTCGCCGTTCCGCGGCCAAATCTGTGTCGTCGTATAAGTCTCCCATGATTTGGAAATATATTTTTTGTCGAGCCTGGTGATCCCCGGCAGAAGCTTGATCGCCTCTTCTCTGTTGTCGTGAAGCCACTGGTAAGTGGACACCAACGCTTTGAGATAACGGGTAACTATGCCACGGTTTTTCTGCGCCCAGCCTTCCCTCACTCCGATACCAGAAAGTTGAAAGTCGGGCAGAAGTTTGTAGGCATCGCCTAAATCACTGTAGCCCTGCTCCACAGCGATCAAACTCAATGGCTGGGCGAGCAGCGCCGCATCTACCTGTCCGGTCTGAAGCGCGGTGAACTGAACCGTTGAGCCGCCGACCGAAAGCAAACTATAATCCCGGGGATAGAGAACCCCCCTTTGTTTGAGGATCTCCTTCATCATCAACGCCGCAGCCGATGTGATGCCGGACATGGCCATACGCGCTCCGCCCTTCAAATCCTCCATCCTTTTGTACTTCGGCAGGGCGATGAGCGAATAGGTTGTACCATTGAAGGATCCCGCGATCAGCTTGACTTCGCTATCGCCCTGTTGCCGAAGGATGAGAAGTAGATTGGGCGGAACGTTACCGAACTGAAGCGAATCGGATATCAGAGCCTGGACGATTTGCTCATTCCTGCTGATCACGATGATTTCGGGTACTAAACCTTCCCTTTTAAAAAATCCCTTTTCCTTTGCGACAAAAACCGGCGCGTAGCCGAATGTGGTACTGATGATACCGATCCGGATGACATCTTCCGGCGTGGCATCCCGCGCAGCCGCAAACAAGAGAATCGTCGCGAGCAGAAACAGTTTACCCCGTTTCATAGTCCTTCTCCTGTGAAAACAACGGTCCTATTTTGTCTTTCAACACGCTTGCCGTAACCGAATAATCGATTGCCGGTGACGCTAACCCTGACGGAGGCATCCTGTCAACTCGGAATAACGTTCTAACAACTCGAAGAAAGAGAAGAGCGTCCTAACCGCTTCCTCCTTGCTCCCTTCCCGCGATTGGGCTAAACAGGAGTTCAATTCCGCATTGAGTCAACCAACAGGAGGCAAAATGATCGAGCTGACCGAAACACGTTTTACACGCATCAAACTTCTTGGAATCGTCACGTTGGCGGTCCTGCTCTTTTCACCGGCCGGGGGGTGGGCGCAACAGAAAGAGCTTCCCGAGGTCAACATCCTGACTGCCGTCTCGAACATGGCGTTCTCTGCTGTTTGGGTTGCGGAGCAGCTCAAGTATTTTGAACAGGAAGGCATTCGCGTCAAGGTCACGCCGGCGGGTGGCGGCGCGCCGTGCCAAACCGCAGTGGTCGGCCGTTCAGCGCAACTTTGCGCTTCAAGTTCCGAAGGTCTGGTGCTTGCCAATGTGGAAGGCGCGCCGTTGATCGCTATTCAAGCCCACAATCGCAATCTGACCCTCAGCATCGCTATCCGCAAAGCCATCACCGACAAATTCAAACTCACTCGCAGCAGCCCGCTGGTTGATCGCATCAAGGTCCTGTCTCAGCTCGGCACCATCGGCGCCACCAGTCCCGGCGCCGCCTCCGAGCAAATATTTAAGTTTCTCCTGACTAAGGTCAAAGGAACTAACCCAGCAAAATTAAAATTCGCCTACTTGGGTGGCGCCGAATTGGCTCCCGCCCTCATGAACAACGTGATCGATGCTCTGGCGCAGTCGCCGCCGACCGCTGAAATCACTGAAGCCGCCGGCAAGGGTTACGTTCTCATTCCACTGGGTTTGGGTGAAGTAGCCGATCTGACCAATTATCCCTTCGAAGTCCTCATGGCCAGACCGGATTGGGCCGAGCAGAATCCCAATCTTGCGACCGCTGCGGCACGAGCCATCTCGCGGGGCGGCGCGCTCTACCATCTCAATCCTGACGCTTTTAAAGCGGCGCTGCGCGCGCATCGGTTTTCAGACAAGTCAAAGCTCGAAGATAATGTTTTCAATCTGGCCTATTCGATGATCGCCCCCGCTATGCCGCCTTGGGGCAACATGAATCAAGAGGGCTGGCAAAAGGTCGTTGATTTTTCCGTCGCCGCTGGAATGGTCAAGGATCGTGCTAAAATTCCGTCCGCCAAAGAAGGCATACTTTGGACCAACAGGTATGCTAAGTAGATCGAAGAAGACAAAAGCCCGCCCTGTCATAAAATTTCACGGGCGAGAACCGCAGATCTGCCCGAGCGATCGTGTTCGTGGCTCGTGCTCGCGCCGCCGGAAAACCACGTAAAACGACCACGAGCGAAACTTTTGTTAAAACCCAGATAAGGAGAAAACATCATGATTTGCATCCGTAGGTTTTGGGCTATAAACGTAGGGACCGTTCTCATCATGGCTGCGCTGATCTTTGGAAGCCAGCGAGGCGTCGCCTTTGGACAGATAACCAAGGTGACGATCGGCGTCGAATTCATCAATGCGCGCTTGGCGGGCTTATGGGTTGCCGAGAAAGAAGGCTTTTTTAAGAAGCAAGGCCTCGACATCAGTACTGTAAATATCAGTGGTGGGACCCAGGGAGTCCAGGCCATGGTGGGAGGCGAATTGGATCTATCTTTTTCTGCTCCGGCAGCAACCATTCCCGCGGTTGCGGCGGGCGCGCAGATCCTTGAGATTATGCCGACCACTTCGACCATGCCCTATTATCTCGTGGGGGCTCCCACCGTAACGTCAATTCCAGCGCTCAAGGGGCAGCGCATAGGAGCGTCCGGCCTCGGACTTTCCGCCTCTCGTTTGGCTTTGCTTGTCGTTCTAAAACATTTCGGGTTGGATCCGGACAAGGATAAAATCACGGTGGTTGCGGCGGGCCGCGAGCCTGAAAGAATGGCCGCCGTGACCTCCGGAGCCATTGGGGCCACGGTGGTTGCGCCCGAGTTTAGTGATCGCGTCGAAAAGATGGGCGCTCACCTGCTGGCCGACCTGCGCACGCTGAACATCCCCTGGGAGAACGATGGATTGGCAACGACCCGTAAAAGTCTTCAGTCCAAACGGGAGATCCTTGAGCGAGTCGTCAAGGCGCTGTTGCAGGCCAACGCTTTCGTCTTGAATCCGGCCAATCGGGCGAGAACAATCGAAACGCTGAACGGCCAGCTCAAATTCAAAGACCCGCAGGAAGGAAACAACGTTTACAACGATTTGATCAAGTACTATATGGTCAAGAAGCCCTATCCCTATAGAGATGGAATTTTGACCGTTATCTCAGAGGTCGGCAAGATATTGCCTAAGGCTTCCGGATTAAAATTCGAGGATGTGGCTGACAATAGTATTATGGAAAAGTTGGACAAGAGCGGCTACATCGACGGTCTGTACAAGTAGAACACAGGAAAAATCACTGTGCCGCGCACGACGCCTTTTTTTCAAAGTTTGCCAAGATCGAATACGGATCCTGTTTTGCCGTGATGGGGTTTGCCATGTGGCGATTGATAATAACGGTTCCGCTCTTGCTGGGTATCTTGTCGACCAAGCTTGCCGCACAAGAAAAATACATCGCCAGCTACGCCGGCTTCGCTGGTTTTCAAGCGCCTCTGTGGGCAGCGAAGGATTTCGGCTTGCTGGCGAAATATGGCGTTAATACAGATCTCGTCATGATCCCCGGTTCGGCCAGGGGCACGCAGGCATTGCTTGGAGCCAGCACTCACTTCGGTCAGATCGACGGCACCGCGATCATCTCGGCCATCAACCAAGGCGCCGATCTTGTGCTCATTGCGGCTTCACTCAACAAGTTTCCTTTCAGCCTCGTCACGCAAAAAACTATCCGCCAGCCGAAGGATCTAATCGGCAAGAAAGTCGGCATCGTGAGCTTCGGCGGCGCCCACGAGATTTCCATGGCGCTGGCGATCAAAGAGTGGAACC
Organism: Binatia bacterium; assembly: GCA_041484845.1. Taxonomy (GTDB): domain Bacteria; phylum Desulfobacterota; class Binatia; order UBA9968; family UBA9968; genus JBGPIK01. The sequence goes on from JBGPIK010000119.1 coordinate 7,763, forward strand.
TGCCGCGGCAGTCGGTGACGCTGATCGCCAGCGGCCCGGCCGCCAATCGTCTCATCGCGCTTGCCACCGGCGCGCTTGATGCGACCTTGCTTGCGCCACCCGAGACGGGCGAAGCGGCACGCATGGGACTGCCGACACTGGCGCACATGACGGAGCTCAAAGCCGCGGCTTTTCCCATGAACCTCATCGCCACGCGCCGCGCTTTTTTGGACAAGAATCGCGACGTGGTCAAGCGTTTCTTGCAGGCTTACACCGAAGGCACGCGCCTGTTCATGACGAACAGAGAAAGATCCATGACGATGTTGAGTCAGAGGATGAAACAGAAAAACCCGGCGGTCGTGGAAGAAACCTACAAGTATTTTGCCGCGACATTCTCGTTTCCTCCGCGCGTGTCGCACGAAGGCATGCGCATCGCCATCGATCTGCTCGCCCAGCGCAGTCCCGACGCCAAGGTTGATAAGAATGTGGACAGATACGTCGACGAAAGTTTGCTGGACGAATTGGAAAAGGACGGATACTTTAGCAAGTTAAGCGGGAAGAATTGAAGCGGGTGCGGCATAACATTAAGCTTCGTTCGTCCTTACGGCGTCGTCACTTGCCGTATAACGAAGGCACATGCCACAATCACGCACCACTATGAAACTTTTTTCGCGTAGGAGATCAACATGAACACCGTGAAGCACCGCTACAGCGCGGAGATCCAGCGCACCAAGGGACTGCTGGAGCTGGCCGCCGCTCTCTACGATACCTCTCTCTCTTTTCAAACCACGCGCGCGGCCGAGCAAGCTATTCAAACGGAATCGCACGTCGGTTATTCGCTCACGCTCGCGCTCACGGCTACGCGCGAAAAAGGCATTTCTTTCTCGTTTGCGGCGGATGGCTTCCGAGAGCTTCAGGCGGTTAGCCGGGGGACGCTGTCGCTCGCCTGGATCAATCCTTCGGTCGCGGCGACCATGGCCTTCAAGGGCAAAGGGCTATTCTCGAAGCGGCAGCCGATCAGGACCATCGCGGTATTTCCTTCGTACGACGTCATGGCGTTTGCCGTCCACGAGTCTACGGGAATCACTTCGCTGGCCCAGATCAAGAAGGAGCGCGTCCCGCTCAGGGTCTCGACCGGGATCGTTTCGAAGTCGTCTCTCGTCTACAGTCCGACGATGTTCACCGTGAATGCGGTCATGAAAGCCGCCGGCTTTACTTTCGCGAACATCCGCCAGTGGGGAGGCAAAGTTCAATCCGTTTCACGGCCGAGCCACCCGGACCGGCGCGATGCCATCGAGAAAGGAGCGATCAATGCGATCTTCGACGAGGGCATCAAGAGCTGGGGGCAAAGCGCCATCGACGCCGGCTTCCGCTACCTGCCGGTGGAGGGAACCATTCTAAAACGTTTGACGGCGATGGGCTACCGCCTGTCCTGTGTGCCCAAGTCCCGGTTTCCTGCCCTGCCCAATGACGTGCCGACGGTGGACTTCAGCGGCTGGCCCATGGTGGTCCGCGCGGATATGCCGGAAAAAGTGGCTTACGCTCTTTGCGAAGCGATCGAGTCGCGCAAAGCGCTCATGCCGACGGACAACTTCAAACCGCTCGATATGGCGCAACTCTGCGCCAACGATGAGGAAGCACCGTACGACGTTCCGCTCCATCCTGGAGCGAAGCGGTTTTACCTGGAAAAGGGTTATTTCAAATCAGGCCGGTAAAAATGGCCCGTCGCCATCGGAAACACTGAAACATGAAAGCTGAAGATGAAAATCTCCGCTTTCGTTTTTGCTACCCTTTTGACCGGCTTGCGAGAATTTTTTTAACACGATCAGTCATACGGGTCGATTGAACTAACCAACGTAAAAAAGGAGTCATGATGATGAACTTCGCCGGTTCGATGATGAATCTTGCTCTTCTTTGCATGATCGCGATTCAAATGGTTGCGGCTCCGGCTACAGCGCAAAGCGTAAAGATCAAAATGGGGGCCGCCTCGAGCCCGCCGATCCTCGACACGATCACGCCTTACGTCGCGGTTGAGAAGGGCTTTTTCAAGAAATACGGATTAGACGTAGAGATCGTCGAGTTCCGCGGCGATGTCGTGGCCACCAAGGCGGTGCTTTCGAATGACATCGACGTGCTCCTTAACGTCGGCGCGACTTCAGCCATCGTGAGTGCGGCGCAGGGGGCGAAAATCCGCGCCTGGCTGGTACCCCATCCGGTCACTCCCTATCACTTCGTCGCGCGGAAGGACTCCGGCGGCACGATCCGTGGCCTGCTCGGCAAGACGATCGCGGTATCCGGCATCGGCGCGGTCTCCTATCACATCCCGCGCATCATCCTGGAGAAAAACGGAGTCGATCCTGAAAAAGTCAACTATGTGGTCGCCGGCTCTAACGCAGACCGCTTCAGGGCGCTCATCAGCGGCAAGGCCGACGCCGCGATGGTGAGCACGATCGAGGCGGCCAAGCTGGACGGTTTTCCGGAACTCGTAAACCTGGTCGTCGTGGCGAAGGTCGTGCCGGAGATTCCTTTCATCTTCAGCATTGCCCGGGAAGACTATATCCAGAAAAATTCCGAGACGATGTACCGGCTCGCCAAGGCCGTGATCGAAACCAGTCGGTGGATCGCGGCCAACAAGGCGGGCACGGTGGAGGTCGCCGCTAAGGTCATCCCGGATGAGAAGCCGGAGATCCTCAGCAAGGCCTACGATCTAGCGGATCCTCACCTGTGGGGCGTGAATGGAGATATTTCGCAGGCCGCCTACAAGTATACCGTCGATTTTCTCCTCAAGGTCGGCTTCATGAAGGAGCCTGTCGCCTACGACAAACTCTTCGATCACCGTTTCGTCGACCGGGCGCTTAAAGAATTGGGAAGAAAATAGCGGGGAGCTGTGAAATCCCGGTCTGAAAACAACTATTCCAATGGTGGATGCTACGGCTCACGCGTGATTGTGAATTCCGAGCGCATCAGAACAACGACGTAAGGATTCCAGGTCGACATAACGTAATACAGATTGAGATTTCCACCTTCCACCCGGGTGAACCGCTCGATGACGTACGGAGCATAGGCACCACCGCGAACCGCTTCAGGCTTTGCCTGGCCCTTGCCGATGACCGGCCTGGCCAAACCATCAACCGGATTGGCGCTCGGATTGTGGATGAATGTGCCCAAAGCGCCATCACGCACGGCGTTGAAAATAGTCTGCGGCTCGCTCCACGGCCCCCACGGCGCGCGCGAATACGAGAACTCAACTCCGGCGGGCGCCGGCGCGCGACTGTCGAAGGTCATCAGCCAAAGACCGAGATCCTTGCACCAGGTGACCGAGAGGTCACCCATCGTGCCATTCTGGATAATCGGCTTGGCATCAGATTCGTGTTCACTCCAGGTTGGCGCACCCGCTGCGTCGCTACCAGTGAAATAGCGGGTGCCCTCACCGGTCTCGAAATGTGATACAGTAACAATCGAGAGATAAGCATCACTCTGACGATAAAGGCCTGTCCCCCACATCATGACGAACGGCCCGCCGGGAGGCATGCCTGCTATCGACCCGGGATCACTCTGGGCGTGTAACGACATCTTGATAATTCGACCGATTGGAAGTTGAGAAATCGTGCGCAGCGGCTTGAACGTGGCGGGCGGAGTAAATTTCGTGAGCACGGAGCGATCAGTGGATCGATCCGGCGAATGGTTCGTACTCGCGACGACGTACATTTGCCCGCCGAGACTGATGCCCGCCACAGGTACTTCGAACGGTCCCATTCGGATGCCTGGGGGCTGGATGGTCAGGTAATCCTTACCGACCGTCAGAAAATCCAACCGCACACCCCGCTCCGCAACGCGGGCCTCAGTCGTCGCGATCGTGTCGAGTGCCCGGTCCAGACGCCCGACGGTATCGCCGAACAGGAAATACGCGCGCCCCTCGTGCTCGAAGGAATAGCCGAGGTCCGTGCCCTGCAATCCGTACCGTGTGACGGTCCGGCTCAACGTCGGTTGATGCCGCTCTTTGTCCTCGTCTCCGATGAGTTGTTCGAGTTTTTTGGTAGAGCCGGGCACATAGCGGATGACCGGCGCGCTCGCCATGCTCTCTGGAGCAGCGGGGACGGCCGATTTCACTGCACGCATGGCAGGTTCCCGGACGGCATCCGCCATCGCGTCATTGCCGCCAGCATTAGGATGAAGGGGCTCCGCTGAACCGGCCCGCGCGAGCGTCAGCTGCACACTCTCGAAAATCGCCGTCTTGTAGTTTGGGAATAACCCGGTGGGAAAACTGCTGAAATAGACGCGCGGCGCCGGACCACCGACCGTTGGGTCTCCGGCCTCGCCTAGGAAAGTCGGGTAATAAAGCGTGCGGCCTCTCTCGTAGTAGGGAGCGCCTATGGGGCCGGACCAATGGATCAGGTCACTCGAGGCCCGCACCTTGATGCCCGCGCGGGACTGGTAGACGGCCAGATACACATCGAAGCTTTTGTCATAGATCACTTGGGCGCCTCCAGGCTCGTCGCTCCAAAGCGGCAGGTATTTGCCGGCGCTACCCGACCCGTCGGGCCTGTCGCCGGTGGCGGGCTGGATCCAGGGATCGGGCGACGCTCCGTCGTACTTCTTGAACACCTTGGCGACCTTGTGCGGATCGTCGGAGAGCGCGGCCGCGACTACATCCGCGTAGCGCGCTCGCGCGATGCCCATGCAGATGGCGGCGGCGCACGCGCCGGGCAACCCCGGCGAGAAATCGGTGTAGAAGAGATAGAAATAGGCGCCGCTCGGATCCGTGGGTGGGTTGTCGATGTGCTTGCCGTTCGCATCGGCGACCACCAGAGAGCCGTAGCCAACGGCCATGTTGGTACCGCCGCCAGTGAAGACCGACATCGGCTGGCTCGGCTGGAGGATCTGCCCGGCAACCTTGAAAGTCTTCCCATCGTCGATCGATATCGCTAACCCGAGGGAAGAATAGAAGCAGTTCACTTTAGAGCCGGCGCCCCCGAGAACGTTGCACTTGTAATCTGAGGTGGCCGGGTTTTGCCACCAGACCTCGCCGTGGAAAGGCATAAACCATCCGCTCTTCCCCCCGCTCGCAAAGCGCACGACCTGCCCACCACCGGCATAATCTTTATCGAAGACCCAGCCCGCTGGGCCGTCCCCGGGTCCGAATAACCTCCTGCAACCGTTGCTTCCGGTGACATGATCGAGCGTACCGGTGAACGTGAATACCCCCTTGACGCGCGGGGTGCCTGCGCACGAGGACGTAGAGCCGGCGGTGCCAAAGAAGGTGTAGCCCGTGCCGCCCGAGGGGATGGCTCCGAACTGACCGTCCGAGGGGCCGAAGGCAAAACCGTAGCTTTCGAGCTCGGTGTGCGTCGCGAAGGTTACCGCCGAGCCGAACACGCCGCGGATGTCCGTCACCCCCAACGTGCCCGGTGTGGGAGCAGCGACAGCAGGTTTCACATCCTGACCTGTCAATGCGCGGGGCGGTTTGGCAACATCGCTAACATTGCTCTCCTGCGCCAACGCGGCAATGGACACACACGCTAACGCAAGAAGTACGGCGATGCGATTAATTGGGCGCATGGCGGTTCCTTTGGAGCTATTTTACTCAATACCAGGCGCGAAATCCCGTCGAGCCGGCGCCGTAACGTCGGTCTTTACTACGACGCCCGAATTGGCCCACCTGAGCCGCCATGGCCAGCGTGGGCTCGTACTCGACCAGCCGTTCATGCCATTGAAATTCTGAGCCTGCAATCTCCTGCTAGAAGCTAATTCACCTACATCGTCATCGCCGACCGGATTCCCCGCGCGTGTGATCGTAAAATCGGATTCCATCTTCACGACTGTGTAGGGATTCCAGGTCGACAGGGTGTAGTAAATCGACAGCTTGCCATCGTTGATTTTTGTGAAGCGCTCGATCACGTAGGGCGCGTAGTCGGCGCCGCGCGTCTTCTGGGGGTCATTGCCCCCGATAGTAGGCCCACCGATACCGTCATCGGGGACGTTACTCGGGTCGTGAAGGGCTTGGTACGGGACGTTGTTGACTATATTGACAAGCTCGTCCCCCTTCGGGTTGAGAACTCCAGAGACGCTCTAACTTGGCCTACGGTTCGACCTATGGGCAGATGCTGTCAATATAGTCAACAACGTCCCGTAGTATCCGCCCCGAATTTCGTCGCCGGCACGCGCGCGAGATAGACGTCACTCTTGCGGTACTCTCCCGCCCCCCACATGAGGACCGCCTCCTCTTCAGGTGGGAAGTGATCGAATCCACCAAAGGCCTGATGGAGCGCCATCTCGATGAACTTGCCACCCGGACGCGCTGAGATGGCGTTGCCGCTAAGGTCATCCCGGATGAGAAGCCGGAGATCCTCAGCAAGGCCTACGATCTGGCGGATCCACCCGCAATAATCGCCGATCTTTGCATTATCCGTGTAGGCTGCACCGGCGCTATCCTCACAGAGTTAAAGGATCACTCAAAAAAACATTCAATCGAGTTTTCTGAAGCTTGTTTTATAACCGGTTTTGGTCCTGCACTGCAAAGCGTTATCCGCCAACGTGCAATTATAATGCACTACCGATTGAGGGAAAGCAGACGGGAAGAACGTCTCTAGCACAACGTGGTTACCGTTTACAGTTCCAGTTACCTCAGGGTGGGCACTTTTCCCTCTCAAGGGAATAACACCAGACCCGCGAACTTGATTGTCCTTATCGACCGTAAGTGTCATTGTCAGCTCGCCGCCTGCCGGCGGTTGCCCCTCCCATTTACCATTGAGCCAACTGTTATCGACTTGCTCCGCGCTTGCGGCTAGGGTGAATGGACTGCACACCGTCAGAAACAAAACGCTAAAGATCACACCCGTGAGTGATTGTATGCTGATCTTCATTATTCTTTACCCTCCTGTGTGAACCGATTTTCAGAGATCTTTGAATTTCTCGCCAACCACCGAACCATCGCCTACAGCCCGCTCACTGAGGATCGACACCCTGTCCGCCACGCACACACCAGGCATTAAGCTGGTTTGCCTTGCCAAGGCCGTTGACCACGATGCCTGCGATATTGATGAAGTCTACGGACCACGCGGCAAGGTTGTTGTTGGCGTCGGAAGTAGCCGACCAGTAGACGTTACCCTGCACATTGCTAAAGGGGTTGCTAGGAGGAAGAAGCTCTACGGTAGCTGGATCCACAAGGGTCGCCAACTCCTGAATCGTGGGAAGCCGCCATCCCAAGCGATTACCCTTCCTCACCTGATTACAATGATTCTGGGCTTCATTCCATTTGAAGACTCGTGTTGTCTCAATTGACTGTTCCCAGACGAGCCCGGTTTCATTATCCAGGACAGCCTCGCTGTTGAACTGCGTTAGCACCGTAAAGCGTTTGTTGGGGCCTAACTTCTCCGACCAGCTTGGAAAAGAGGGTGCCGCATGCACTACTGGGATAAGGATGAAAAAAGCAACAAAGGCGATCGCAGTTGAATAAAGACTCTTCATGGTAATTCTCCTTTTTCGTAAAGTTCATTCTCACTTGTGAAACCCCTCACTGGGGCCTGTACAAGATTCAAGTCATTACCTCCGGCAGAGCTGGAGGCTTGCCGCTTGCTCGTCCCTTAAGGGGGCTTCTTCATAAACGGGTTAAGATAGATTTGTATCACATTCACTCCGACAATCTCGATTTCTCACTCGGTCGTAATCGTGAAAGCCCGCGTTGAAAACTGCCGCTCGGAGCTACCGCCAGTACAACCTTTCATGTAAAACACATATCCGCTGGCCGTCAGATGACCGGGCTTGTGGTTGAGCGACACGTGCGATGGGTACCATCCATCGTAGTTGCTGCAATCCTTGCTCTTAGGATCAAACGGGCTCCAGGAGCCGACGATTTCCTGCGGCGTGCTCCACTGGTCCTGGCGCGAAAGATCGGTGTTGGTGGAAAAAAACCAGGCAGCCCCTGGACCCGGCAATTGGCTACCTGGATCGCCGTGCGGGGATATGCAGACGAAAGTGAGCAAATATTGCTGCGTCGCTTCGACATAACTGATCGAACCCATGGTTTTGAGCCGACCGGGTGCCTCGCAGTTCTCGAAGGCACCGGTCGGGAAAATTGGATTTTCGAAGCCGCCGAGACCAGCCTCCGAGAAAGACCCGTGATACCACTTCTTGAAATTGAGCTGAGCCGTCCCGCCGTTGAGTTGGGCGCGGGCAATCATCAGGTCGGAATTCTGGCCGTTCGGCAATGGTGGAAAATCCAAACCGGGAGGGCCGACAGCATAATTGTGTAGTTCGTAGAGATATAACGGATGACGGCCGTCGTCAGCGTTGAAATCGTATTCCTGACCGGCGCGGACATCATCGACAAATGCCGATGGCACCGCGTCCCCCATCGAGCTCGAGAGTCCGCCCTTGGTTGCCGTGCTCTGCATCGCATCCGCAATTGTTACTTGCGAATGCAATACGGAGTAGCGGCCATAATTGCTGTCCGGCGGCCAGGGCGCCGCCGTGCAATCGTTGCCGATGCAAACCGAATTGCCGGTCGCCCCCGAGGGAGCCTC
>JBGPIK010000120.1:0-16224 GCA_041484845.1 Binatia bacterium
GGGTGGTTTCGAACAAGTATCCGGCCGTCGTGCCGGACACGCCTTGGACCGCTCGCTCCGACGGGCTCTATGAATCGAGCGACGCTCTGGGTGCGCACGAGGTAATTATCGAAGCGTCCGATCATATACTCAACATCGCCTGGCTCAACGAAGCGCAGCTCGCCGCTGTTCTATGCGCTTATCGCGATCGCATCTTGGAGCTTAAGAAGGATCAGCGCTGGCGCTACATCTTGATTTACAAAAATCAGGGAGGTCCGGCCGGTGCAACCCTCGAGCACTGTCATTCGCAGCTGATCGCGCTTCCCGCGGTTCCGAAACAAGCGGTTGAGGAAATCACCGGCGCGCGCGCCTATTTTGAATCCATGGGGCGCTGCCCCTACTGCGATATCGTTCAACAGGAACTGTCGGATCGAAAGCGATGGGTTGCCGAGAGCGAGCGTTTTATTGTCCTGTGTCCGTATGCTTCGCGTTTTCCCTATGAGACTTGGATTTTGCCGAAGTTTCATTCGCCCTCTTTTGAGTGGACTTGCAGCGATGAATATGGTGAGCTGGCGCGCTGTCTAAGAGAGACTTTGATCCGGCTTAACCGCCGGCTCGATAATCCGCCATTGAATCACATAATTCACTCGACTCCCCTCGATGGTTGCGCTGGCGATTATTATGACTGGCATTTCGAGATATTGCCCAAACTTACGCAAGTTGCAGGATTCGAGTGGGGATCCGGTTCATTCATCAACCCCGTCGCGCCTGAAGACGCGGCTCGCCTCCTGCGCGAGGTTGTTCCCTAAACCTGGATTCCGCAGTTGAGATTGAGAGCAACCTCCGCGCTGGGTGTAAGCCCGGAGCGGCGAAGACACATAAACGAATAGCTTCAAGGTCTTCTTTGGCGCTTGGCCCGCCGCTGCGCTTTGTCCCAGAGATGACCCTATGCACCGAAGCCGAGTGACGCTAAGGGGCTAAGGCTTATTGTCTTCGCTGTGTAGGGCTTAGGCCGAGCGCTCTACACTACTTCCAACCGCGGAATCCGGGCTAACCCGTTTAAGCGCTTGCCCGACTCCGCCATGTTCACTTATGACGGAGCCGCGAACCAGCGTCGACAGAAGCCTCGGTGAGACAGCTCTTACTCGACCGTTACGCTTTTGGCGAGGTTTCGCGGTTGATCGACATCGGTGCCGCGATGCACCGCGATGTGATAGGCGAGCAGCTGCAACGGCACGCTCATCACCACCGGTGTAAGAAAATGGGAAGCTTTCGCAACCGTGATCACGCCGAACGAGGAGATCTCTGGGGGAATCTTTTTTTCATCGGTAAGGATAATGATCTTACCTCCGCGCGACTCGACTTCCTTGAGATTCCCGAGCGTCTTTTGGAAATAGCGGTCGCGCGGCAAGAGCACGAGCACCGGCAGCGATTCGTCAATGAGCGCGATGGGGCCGTGTTTCATCTCGCCCGCCGGATAACCTTCGGCGTGGATATAGGAAATTTCTTTCAGTTTAAGCGCCCCTTCAAGGGCGATGGGATAATTGATGCCGCGGCCCAGATAAAGAAAATCGGTGCTATCAGCCAATTCGCGCGCCAACGCCTCAACTTCTTCCTCCTGCTTCAAAGTCTCATCCAGCCAGTTAGGCAAGTGCATCAAATCGGCGAGTAATTTCTTCGCCCCGGCGCCACTCAACGTTCCTCTCAGGCGTCCCAGTGCGACGGCCAGCAAGTACAGTGCCGTCAATTGCGTGGTGAAGGCTTTGGTGCTCGCCACGCTGATCTCCGGCCCCGCATGGGTATAAAGAACTCCATCTGATTTTCTCGGGATCGAAGAATCCACGACGTTACAGATGCATAGAACTTTGGCTTTTTTCTGCCGCGCTATTTCGACCGCCGCGAGCGTGTCCGCCGTCTCTCCCGATTGGCTCACCATGAGAAGCATGGAGCGCGGGTCCATCAGCGGAGATCGGTATCTGAACTCCGAGCCGTAATCGACTTCCGCGGGAATTTGCGCGATCTCTTCGAGCATGAATTTGCCGACCAGGCAGGCATGCCATGCAGTGCCGCAGGCGACCAGATGGATTCGCTTGATCTGCCGTGCCTGGGTTGCGGTGATATCCATCCCTTCGAGCGAAACTTCGCCGGTTTTCAAGGCAATACGACCGCGAAAGGTATCGGCCACGGCCCGTGGTTGCTCATGAATCTCCTTGAGCATGTAATGCCGATATCCCCCTTTCTGCGCCGCCACCGCATCCCAGGTGATTTCTTTGAAAGGGCGGTCCACCGATTTTCCCTTGCCGTCGTAAAGGCGAAATGATTCGGCCTTCACTTCCCCCACTTCGCCGTCTTCCAGGAACGCCACCTTGCGGGTGTAATCGAGCAATGCCGGAATATCGGACGCGATAAAGGTTTCACCTTCGCCCCAGCCGACGACAATGGGCGTTGAGTTTTTTGCGACAATAAGCCGAGTGGGATCTCTCTGGTTGAGGAAAAGCAAAGCATACGAGCCACGAATTTCCTTAAGGCTCTTCCTCACGGCTTCGAGAAAATCCATCCCTTTCTCGATTTTTTCCGCGACCAGGTGTGCGACAATTTCGGTATCTGTCTCGGAGGAAAATTTTGTGCCCCTCTGGGTCAATTGCTCTTTGAGTTCTAAATAGTTCTCGATGATGCCGTTGTGTACAACGACCACGTCGCCGGCGCGATGGGGATGGGCATTGGTTTCCGAAGGCCGGCCATGCGTCGCCCACCGAGTATGACCGATCCCGACGGTGCCCATCATCGGGTCGCGGTCGAGGATGAGTTCGAGATTTTTGAGTTTACCTTCGCAGCGCCGCACCGCAATATGACCATTGGTCAAGACTGCAATCCCGGCGGAGTCGTAACCCCGGTATTCGAGCTTTCTGAGGCTTTCCAGAATCAGCGGTGCCGCGTCCCTCTTGCCGATATAACCGACGATGCCACACATTATTTTTTGAATCCCTTCATTTTGTCGCGTTTCCGTTCGGTCCAACCTTCCCGCACCCGTTCCTCCCGCTCGTTAAAGACCAACGCTCCTGCAGGAACATCGTGACGGATGGTCGTTGCCGTCGCCACATAGACATCGTTGCCTAAGGAAACCGGCGCAATCAACGTCGAATCGCTGCCCACCTGCACGCGGTCACCGATGGTTGTCCGGTATTTTTTGAAGCCGTCATAGTTACAGGTGATGGTTCCGGCGCCGATGTTGGTCTCGCGCCCAATGGTGCAGTCGCCGAGATAGGTCAGGTGGTTGGCTTTTGTTCCGTCCCCTAGAGTTGCTTGCTTCGCCTCGACGAAATTGCCGATATGAACATTGCGGCCCAGCGCGGTCCCCGGTCTGAGATGGGCAAAAGGGCCGACGATCGCTCCGCTGGCGATCTGGGAGTTTGTTATCACCACTGAGAATAAGAGATGCACTTCGTCCTCAAGCGCGGCATCGGTAAGATACGCGCTGCCGTCGATCTGACAGCGTTCGCCGATAGTCGTGCGCCCCCGGAGATGAGTGTTGGGACCAATGACCGTGTCCCTGCCCACAGTCACGCCCTCATCAATGTATATCGTTTGGGGATCCTTTAACGTCACGCCGGCATCCATCCACCTTCGGTTGATCCGCTCCTGTAAGATTTTTTCCATCGCGGCAAGCTCCCCCCTGGTATTGATCCCCATCATTTCATGCGGATCGTCGATCCTAAGAGTTGCGATTTTTCTTTTCTGCGCCAGGCCGATCGTAACAATGTCGGGCAAGTAGTATTCCCGTTGTTGATTATGATTTTTCACTCGTTCCAAAGCAGCGAAAAGAAACTCAGCCGAAGCGACGTACACTCCCGCGTTCACTTCCTTGATCTGCTTCTCGGTCGCCGTCGCATCTCGTTCTTCGACGGTTCCGCTAATCGCACCGTAACCATCGCGCAATATCCTGCCGTATCCTTTGGGATCATCCAGATAGGCGGTCATCAACGTCAGCGCAGCCTGTTGATCTCGATGCATATCGATCATGGCGTCCAGCGACCTCTGCATAATCAAAGGAACGTCGCCGCTAAGAATCAAAATGTCGCCGGGAAAATCGTTAAACGCTTTTCTCGCGCAGAGCGCGGCGTGCCCGGTGCCGAGTTGTTGTTCCTGGATTACCCAACTCACCTCAGGTCCCGCGTAAGACCGTTGAACCGACTCGGCGCCATGGCCGATGACGATGACTATTTTCGCGGGTTGGAGCTTCTGCGCGATCGCAAGCGGGTGGAAAAATAGCGGTTTTCCACACAGCGAATGAAGGACTTTGGGCAAGCCGGATCTCATTCGCTTGCCCTGTCCGGCCGCCAATAAAATGACACCCATTCGGTTCATAAGTATGAGCGAAAGCGCTAAAGTATTAGATTATAGCGGAAGTGGACGCCCAGTCAAAGCAAAGTTAACCTTCAAGGGGGCGCAAAGGTTAACTTTGTCGCGGCACGTCGAGAGGGGAAAATACGTGTGACGAAATCTCTGATGGCGTTACGGCGACGGCGCGTGTGGCAAATTGGCCGGGCGACTCTGCGAGCCTTGCTTCAGGAACCGACTTTGGGGAAAGCGCTCCTGGCAAGCTTTCATGAAAAACATCAAAAGACCGATCGACAGCACGATGGAAGCCAGGGTGATAAGCGGGGTTAAGAACGCGCTCCAACGCTCGCGGCGGCGCTTTCTTTTGATTTGCTCAATGGCTTCTTCGTCAATTCGCTCGTCCATCAGTAGGCGCCGTCCGCCGCTTTACCTTTCCAAAGATCCCGAGCCCTGTACGCGAGAACTATAATATGAGCGTAGGCCGAAGTGCAATTTGCCGGCGCTGAGAAAATTCTTGTCACTGCAACCGTTTTCGAGTAAAAACAGTGTATGCCTAGAGCCCATTTGACGCTCCGCGATGCTCTGATCAGCCAAGTCGAACCCTTGGCAAGCCATCAGGAGCGTCAGGAAAACTGGTGGGAATTCTGCCCCATGTGCAGCTCCAAATTAATCAATCGAAAATGCCGCTTTGTTTGTTCCAATCCGGAGTGTCAGTTTTTCATGAGCTGCAGTGAATTCGATTTGTAATCTCGCCAAGGAAAACGGCGCGACTGTCTTGCGAGCGATGCTGCGCTTGAGATAATAAGAATCATGTCCAAGAGCGCCGGCATCGTTATTATTGGGAACGAAGTCCTCTCGGGCAAGACCCAGGACACCAATTCCTATTTCCTCTGCACCGAGTTGCGTCAGCTGGGCGTCGAGGTGCAAAAGATCTCCACTATTCCCGACGTCATCGAATTGATCGGCAGGGAAGTCGCGGAGTTCTCCAAGCGATTCGATTTTGTCTTTACTACCGGCGGCGTGGGTCCAACCCATGACGATGTCACCATCGATGGCATAGCGCACGGTTTCGGTCTAAAGGTCGTTCGTCACCCGGACATCGAGCGCCGCATGCGTCAACGGCTCGGCAGTGATGTCAATGAAGCCAGACTCCGAATGGCCAATGTGCCTGAAGGAGCCGAGCTTCTGGCGACGGAAGCTTTGTTTGCGCCGATTGTGAAGATCCACAATGTGTTTATTTTTCCGGGGATACCCCGGATTTTGCAGGAGCGATTTCACGCCATTAAGGAGAATTTTCGCGAGGCGCCCTACTTTCTTAAGAACGTCTACGTCAAATCAGGTGAAGGGGTCATCGCCAAAATGCTCAATGATGTCCTGGCGAAGTTTCCCGAGCTCCTTCTCGGCTCCTATCCCGTGTTGGACATTCCCGAGTACAAAGTGAAAGTGACTTTCGAATCGAAAGATCCCGAATACCTGCAGCGCGCCCTGCAAAGCTTTCTCGCTTCTCTCCCTGACGGGGCCGTGCACCGCGTCGAATAAAACTTAGCCATCGGTGTAAGCCCGGAGCGGCAAAGACACAGACCTGCCCTGAGCGGAGTCGAAGGGAGCGAATAGTTTCAAGGTCTTCTTTGGCGCTTGGCCCGCCGCTGCGCTTTGTCTCCGGAGATTACCTTATGCACCGAAGCCGAGTGGCCGCTAAGGGGTAGAGATCCATTGTCTTCGTTGTGTAGGGCTTACGCCGGGCGCTCTACGCTACTTTCAACTGCGGAATCCGAGGTCAAGAGAAGTTTCCATGATGGTGCGCGTGCCTTAATCCTGTTTCAAAGATAGCGGTTGGCCCGTCTGGGTCCCGATCCAGACCTCTCCGCCCTCATAGACTTCCTTTTTCCAAATCGGAACGGTTTTCTTGATTTCTTCAATGGCGAATCGGCACGCGGCAAATGCCGCCTCGCGATGGGCCGACGAGACGGCGATGATCACGCTCGCTTCAGTGATCTGAACCGGCCCGAGCCGGTGCACGATCGCCATCCGGCCAATCGGCCACTTCGCGCGCGCCTCTGCGCCGATGCGCGCCAACTCTTTTTCCGCCATTTCCGGGTAGGCTTCATAGTCGAGCGCAATGACCTTGCGTCCTTCATTATTGTTCCGCGTCGTGCCGATAAAAGTCACAATGGCGCCGGCCTCGGGATCGCTGACAAAATTCACCAGCTCCTGAAGATCGATAGCCTTGTCGGTCACACGAAACATTTTTGCCTAGCCGCCGCTTACGGGAGGAATAAAAACGACTTCGTCCAGTTCAGCTAACTGATGATCCGAAGTGACGTAACTTTGGTTGACCGCGTATAAGAGACGAATGCCCGGCACATTCAACTTAGGATAGTCCTTTTGCAGCGCATGCCACAATTCAGCTACCGTTGCTCCTTGCGGCAGTTCTCTTGTGATCTCGGCAGCTCCGGCACGCTCGCGTAGAATCGCGAAAAATTTCACCTTAACTTTCATTTTCCCTGAAGCTGGGAAACCATATGTCGAATTTCCGGCAATATCAGTTTTTCCATAGCGAGCTTAACCGCGCCGTTCGAGCCGGGGAGCGAAATCAGCACTTTACCGCGCGCGGTCCCGGCCGCCGCCCGGCTCATGATGGCCGCTGAGCCAATGTCCAGATAACTCAAGTAGCGGAAGATCTCGCCGAAACCGTCGAGCCGCTTCTCCAAAAACCGGCTCACCACTTCATAGGTGCCGTCCCGCGGCGCAATGCCCGTGCCGCCGTTGACAATGATCGCCTCTACCTTCTCTTCCGACAACGTGCCGCAAAGCTGCTTTTCGATTTCTACCGGTTCGTCTTTGACGATTCGATATCCGGTTAGCTCGTGATTCTCCTGATCAAGCAGCGACTTTATGAGCTGGCCGCTCGTATCTGTGGATTCATCGCGCGTGTCGCTCACGGTCAGAACAAAACAGCGGATACTGCGCTTAACTTTGGCTTTATGTTCTTCTACAGACATGATGACCTCTACCATGATCGCCCGGCAAACTATAACAACGGTATTCGCCCATTTCAAAGCTTCCTCATAGCCCATTGCATCCCGACTGATCGTCTGCCGTGCGAACGGCGAGGGCGTAATTAATCCGCGTTCGATCGATTTCTAACCCTAATCCGACAAAATTCACAGCGCATTACCAATCAGCGAGGGCCGTGAGACCGGAAGCCGTGGGCATATGAGCGTAGAGGTCGCGTGAAGGCCCCAGATTTCTGGAATGTCACCCCGGGTGGCTTGCGGGAGGGCCATCAAGGCACTGTCCCATTGCTCACGGCTGTAGGGCTCATGGCCCTCGCTGGTCCGAAAGAATGTCGAATTAGGGCTAACTCTTCTGTTGGCGAGCGGATGCCGTCATCCGCCGTCTCCGACGACGACGAACGGCGCCCAAAACATCGGGTGGGCATAGCTATAGGAAGCGCCGCGTGAACCTTTTGCAGACTGTTGCATCACCGCAAGGGAGGCTTCGCGCAGCGCTTGAGCTCTACCAAGGCTTGTGTTCGCTGCCTGGCGCCGAAAGAGTTCCGTAGTCAGCAACTTCGCAGACACGGTTTCTACCGGCCAATGCGAGACCAGCAATGCCTTTGCTCCGGCAAAGAAAAACGCTCGCCCTAACCCTGAAACCGCCTCTGACGCCTGGCCATCGGGGGATGCCGTGTTACAGGCAGAAAGCACCACCCAGTCAGCGCGAAGTTTTAAGCCTAGAATCTCGGCTAATGTCAAAAGACCATCTTCCTTCTCGCCCGTGACCGCTGGATTACTTAAGGCCAGCGCCGGCTGGGACAAACCTGGTAACTCGTCTGGAATCAGCCCGTGAGTAGCAAACATCACGACGCGGTATTGCGAGAGATCGGACGCTTTGACGTTTTGTTCCGAAGCGCGCGCGCCCAAATTTACGTCACGCGTTTCGTCGGCGCGCAAAATTTTGGCTATTTCACGGATCTCCTCGGCGGTATCAGGCAACGGTTGCAGAAGTTCCAATCCGTTAGTTGAACTGGCGTTATTATTGTTACTGGCCCCCGTTAACGCGTTGCGTCTCTTGAGCCCGCGAGCGGCGAGAACGACCGTGCCGCTAGCGGCTACAGACTTACCGAAGACTGGATCACCGAAACCGACAAAACTCTTGGGGGGGCGTTGGGTTGCGGTGCGCCGCAAGGTGGCCAATGCGCCGAGCGATGGGAGGTAAGAAATCGAAGCTTTTCTTATCAACCACGGCGCCGCCGCATGATCGGCGAAGGGGATGCCCTTGCGGTTGGGTTGATAGGCACCGGTGACGAGCACGGAAAATGGGATTTCACTGAGCGCTCCATGGGGCACGATGATCAACTCTTTAGCATTATTCCAACTCACTGCCACAGGTGCCAAAAGTTTCTGATAGAGCTCGTGCGCTGCGTTGAAGTCAAAGGTCGGGACTTGACCGACAACGGCTTCGCTGGGGTCGAGCGATTTGCGCAGTTTCGTGACCACATCGGCGATCGCGGAAAGTGACAGGTCTGCTACAGCGAACGAAACTTGACCCTGAGCGGGCACCGCCCAGATGAGCGTTTGCTTTTGGGTCGAATAGAACGAGAGCAGCGCTTCCTGCGGCTTAAGCAACTTCTGTGCGTCTGTAATCGTCAAAGGCTTCGCATCCAACAAGTCTGAATAGTCCGGCATCTTGCGTTTGAGTTCCGCTTGGGCTTTTTCGTTGTCCTGTCGTAAGCGCTCGAGGTCAGTGCGAGTTTTTTCTATCAGTTTCTCTATCAGCTTTTCTCTTTCGGGATTGGCCTTGGCTCCTTGAAGCGCCGTCAGCGCTTCTGATGTTGCCTTGACCTGGTAATCGAGATCTTGAGCTCTGCGCAGGACGGCAGCCAATTCAGGATCGTTGATGCTGCCACGAATGATCGCCGCCGATAGAGCCTTCTGCACCCGGCTGGCGCGCGCGAGGTCGGCTATCCTGAACGCTTCCGCGTAAGGCTCGATGCCGGAAGGACGAACCCCCGCACGGTAGAGGTCAGCCAATAAACCGACATATCCGTCGAGAATCCAACCCATGCGGATCGAGGTTAGCCAGCCACTTTCTGTGGAACCTTGGCCGTGTCCCAACTCGAGAATTTTCGGCACGGCAACGGCGAGCGTCTTGACCGCACTTTCTTTCTCGCCCATCGCGCCCACACCAAGCGCGTGAAAAGCGCGAGTTTCCCACAAATAAAGCGCTTGTTCGTCGTAGCGCTTTTCTCTTGAGCTTAGATTGGCGTTAAGAATCTCCAACGCTTCTTGCGGTTTGCCCAGGCGTAGCAGCGCATATCCCCACTCGGGAGCATTCTCTGTGTCGCGCTCCTCGGATTGCTGTTTATTGGCACGTAAGCCGTCGCGGCGTGCGCGGAAGTACCCGTCCGCTTTTAGCCAGTTTCCCTGCGCCATTTCCATCTGTGCCAGCAACCAGCGCGCATCTTCGACTTGCAACGCCGCTTCGCCTCTTTCGACTTTCTGGGATTGGCTAATCGTCGATTCAAGTAATGCTCTGGCTTCATTAAGCAGCCCCTGCTCTAGATACACCCGCGCAATTGGACGGGTCATCCGAGTTTCAAATAGAACGCGGTGCTGCTTTTGCGCGTAGGCTCTAGCTGTGTCGCGAACATCATTCACATAAGCGCCCGCCTCGCGAAGGTGGCCTACCCGGGCCGCCAACTCGACCAATCGGGAGAGGCACTCCGGCAAGTAGAAATAAACCTCCTCGGACGCGTCCGGAGTCTTACCGAGATAGGTGCGGATCGCCGTAGCACAGGCGCGGTAACTCGTCTCCGCTTCGGTAATGTAACCGAAGGAATAGCTATAGTTGCCCTTGGTTTCATTGAGCGCCGCTTGCCACAGATCGCCGAAACGGCCCCATTCCATGCTTCCGCGTCGGACCGACGACATCAGGCCATCGGCCTGCGCCAAGTAGGCTTGGGCGCTATCACGGTCGCGCAGGACAGCGCTGATCGACGAAAGATAGTTGAGCTGAAAAAATTTTCTCGCCGCTGTTCCAGCAACCTGGAGCGCAAGCTCACGCCCTGCTCTCGCAGCCACGAAGTCGCCACGATCCAAATTGAGTTGGGCTAGCCGGTGGTGCAGGTCGTAGGAGTTGGGGTCTTTAGCCCCGACCACTTCAATGCCTGCCGTGAGTTCCTTCAACTCTCTGTCGAAATCGCCCAGTGTGCCCGCCGCCCGTCCGCGTTCGAGATAAATTTTGGCCAAAGCGGCTTTTGAGTTTTCCTTCGGGTCCGGTGGCGGCGCATCAAGACTTGCTCGTAGCTTCTTGACCTGCTCCGGATTAGGCGCATCGGCGGAAAAAGAAACACTTAAAAAGATTAGAGCGGTTAAGAAAACAATAAATGATCCCAAAGCCAATTTCATATTAGATTTACCTCATCACCCGTGCGCCCTAGGGTAAGCAACGATAACGTTTTGGTCAACTCTGGACGGGACATGGTCGGCATCAATTTTATGGATTGATGGTTATAGTATCAGCGGCCCCTTCGGTCGCGCCAATCGAGCTATTGCAGCGACCTTGCGAGACTCATAAGATTATACCTCTATGGACCGGAGTAACAGTCCTTTCTCCCTTTACCTCCACATCCCCTTTTGCATCAGCAAATGTCCCTATTGCGACTTCAACTCGCACGTCGTGGCGGAAATCCCCGAGACACGATATGTCGATGCCCTCCTTCGGGAACTAGAAGTCTACGGCTCATCGAAGGACTGGCGCGCCCGGTCGGTGCAGACTATCTTTTTCGGCGGCGGTACGCCATCAACCTTCAAACCCGCGAGCATCGGCAAGCTCCTGACCTCGGTCGCCGCGACATTTCCCATCGAAGCCGACTGCGAAATCACGCTTGAGGCGAACCCGGGAACCATGGACCGAGACAATTTTCATGGCTACCACGACGCCGGCGTCAATCGGATCAGCGTTGGCGTCCAGTCTTTCCAGCCGGCCTTACTTAGGTTCCTTGGGCGCGCGCATTCGGTAGAGGAAGCGCGTCAGGCTTTGCAGATGGTTCGCCACGCCGGTTTTGAAAACTTTAGCTTCGACTTGATCTACGCCAACCCCGGACAGAGGTTGCGCGATTTGGAAGCCGATCTCGACGAGGCGCTGACATTTGAGCCGCCGCACCTGTCCGCGTACAACCTGACTTTCGAAGAGGGCACTCCGTTTCACCATGAGTTCCGCGCTGGCAGGATGCACTCGCTCAGCGAAGAAGAAGAGATCGCCATGGCGGAGCTGATCGAAGAGAAACTGCGCGCCGCGGGATTGCACCGTTACGAGATTTCCAACTACGCGCGCTCGGGCGCTCACTCGCGCCACAACGTCAATTATTGGCGCGGCGGCGACTATCTGGGGCTCGGCGCCGGCGCGCACAGCTACAAGCGGGCCGGCGGCAAGCCGGTGTTCGGCAAGCGCTGGAGCAATGAAAAAATTCCTGGACGTTACATGGCGCTCATTCGCGACACCGGCAAGTCGATTGTAGACCAAGAAGAGATCGATCGAACCCAAGCCGCCGGGGAGTTTATGTTTATGGGCTTAAGAATGATCGAGGGTGTCTCCTCCGAGTCGTTCCGCTCCAGGTTTGAGCAAACTCCAGTGGAATTCTATCCCCGGATTGCACATTGGATAGAAGGCAAACTCATGGAAGAGACAAATGGCTATCTTCGACTCACCCAGAAGGGCTTATTGCTTGCTAACTCAATTTTCGTCGAGTTTATGTAACGCTGGGGGGTGGTCGTTATCTGCCTAGGCGTCCGATAGTATTGTTGTCATTTCGAGGCGAAGCCGAGAAATCTTGGAGACCTTTATGGCATTGCCATCCAACGATTTGAACAAAATGCGCGTCGATCATATCGGCAGTTTAGTTCGCCCTGCACAACTGAAGGACGTGTTCGCGCGCTACGACCGCGGCCAAGCGTCGCGCGAAGAATGGGTTACCGCCCAGGACGAAGCGATCAGACAGGTTGTTCACGAACAGGAAGCTCACGGCTTGCCGATTGTCACCGACGGCGAATTTCGCCGCCACAGTTTCCAGGAAAGTTTTTCCGAGTGCGTTACCGGATTCGATGTCCCGAAGCAGGTGTCCCTGTATTACGAGAAACGAGATCTGAATCTTACGCCCCTCGAGCGCGCGGAGCAGAACTTCGACGAAGCCGGCCCAGCCATCATTACGCGGCGAGGCGCCGTGGAACGATTGAAGTTAGTACGCAATTTACCCTTGGAAGAATTTCGCTTTGCCCACAGCGTCGCCAAAGTTCCAGCCAAGGTGACGGTACTCGGCCCGGATCGAATCGCCCAACGCTTTAAGTGGGAAGCCTCACAGCACGTCTACAAAGGTTTAGATGAATTCGTTGATCACGTTGTCGAGATCGAGCGGCGAATGATCGCTGAACTGGTAAAGGCGGGCTGCCAATACATTCAGATCGATGCGCCCGGTTACACGGCGTACGTCGACAAGGTCTCACGGGAGCGCATGCGCTCTCGCGGCGAAGACCCGGAGAGAAACTTCCAACGCTCGATCGACGCCGACAATGCGCTCATCGAAGGCTTTTCCGGGGTCACGTTCGGCATCCACATCTGCCGCGGCAACGCCCGGACCGTCGATCCCCAAACCGGCAAGCTCGTGCCGCAGTGGCACCGCGAAGGCTCTTACAATGCCATTGCCGAAAAGCTTTTTAACACCTTGAAACACCAGCGCATCCTGCTCGAATACGACAGCGACCGCGCCGGGGGCTTCGAGCCATTACGTCTTGTTCCAAAGGACAAGATCGTCGTACTCGGCCTCGTGTCGACCAAAAGTTCCGACATGGAAACGGTGGACGACCTGAAATGCCGTATCGACCAAGCGAGCAAATTCCTGCCTCTCGATCAGCTCGCCCTCAGCCCGCAATGCGGCTTCGGCGGCATCGATTCCAAAGTGCTGAGTGAGGACGAGATGTGGCGGAAATTCGATCGCATCGTGGAAACGGCAGCACGGATTTGGAAGTGACGTAGGGAAGCAGCGTCCCGCAGAATTGCAACGAGCCTGATCCTGATCGCACATGCCCCGCTAGGATACCGTGGACCGCACCAGCCGTAATCGTCGGCAACGAGGCGTTGTGTTCGACGAGCATTTGTTGCTCAAATCACGTTAAGCGCGAACTTTCGGAGTCGGAAGCAACTCACAGTTAACGGGCAAAAATTTCGCTGTTGCTGGATATGCGCTCTTCAAGTAAACTCCAATATCGGAGGCTTTAGACTTATCGAATGGTGGTCTTGGACACTTAGGAGCGAGAGCGATGGGCAAAGAACCAAAGCGGATCGATTTTGATGATTTTAAAGTAAATCCAGGTAGGGTCTTCGACGATATGGCAACTCAAAAGCGTCCCGTACTGATAGCCGTGAAAGGACAAGTATACAGGCTCGATCTTGAGCCCGTGGTGGACGATATCTGGAAGGGCTACGATCCGAAGCTAGTTCGACAACGACTGCGAGAGAGCGCGGGTGCCATGGTCGGAGTAGACAGCGAAAAGCTTCTTCGCGACATCCATGACGCGCGCAAGCAGGCTAGTCACGGCAGATTAGACTAGCTCATGCCTTATCTGATCGATAGCGACTGGCTCATCGATCATCTCGCGGGTATTCCCCCAGCAATAGAACTGCTTGATGGTCTCGCGCAAGAAGGGCTGGCGATCAGCGTTATTACCTACATGGAGGTTTACCAAGGCGTTGAAAGAAGCCCCAATCCTGAAGTTGCAAGAGCGAAACTCACCGCGTTTCTCGACACCGTACCCGTAATTGTTTTCGAATCTGCTATAGCGGAGCGGTGCGCGCGTTTGAGAGAAACCTTAAAGCAACAGGGAAAACGAGTAAATTCAAGGGCGCTAGATCTCATAATCGCTTCCACCGCTATCGAACATGAACTTACCCTGGTCACCCGCAATATCGAGGACTATGAGGATATCCCGGATCTTAAACTTTACCAATTAAAGTGATTCGGGCTGTGGAAGGGGCGATTTAAGAGTGACCCCAATTTCTTTACCGCTGAAGCGTGTCCCCTGAGAGCGCTTAGACGTGGGCCCACTAATTTAGCGGTATTCACCAGGTTTCATCGAGACCCCTTCCGCGAGCAGACCTTGTCCGGGAACGTGATTCATCTCCAGACGGATGCCGTCGGGATCCTCGAACAGAACTGAATAATAGCCCGGAGCCCACGTGCCGTCCTCGGGGGGGTGAACGATCTTGGCGCCCAGCTCCTGCAGGAAACCATAGAAGCTGTCGACGTCGCCGCGTTCTCGTGCGCGGAAACAGAGATGATGCAGACCCACCCGGCGCTGGACAAACTGCTCTTGACGATAACGTTCATCGCATTTGGAGATCCCCAGCGCCGTTCTTCCGCCGACGTAGTACAGAAACTCCTCTCCCTTGAACACTCTCTTCATGCCAAGAAACGCTAGCAACTTTTCGTAAAACGGAACTACGTTTTCAAAGCTACTCACAGTGAGGACAACGTGCGCCATGCCGTTGATCTCCATTGACAATCCCCCCTTTCGGCTCGTGAAACTCAGCACCCTTGATCGGGCTGGAAGTCGGGTCTAACGGCCGCGCAGAGCGGCGCGGGCCACGACCAAGCCAGGAAACAGTGCGCTATTGCAGCGCATCTGCCTCGAACTCAATGTTAGAAGTCAGTCGCTCCACTCGATTTTTACTTCGTAGTCTGCCAATGCCTTTAACACGGCCTCATTGTTTTTATATTTCATTTTCAGAGAAGCCAGCTCTCTATCCGTTCCAGTGCAGTATTTTTTCAAGTTTTCCTCAAGAAACTTCCTTCTTTCTTTATCGTAGGGATCCTCTCCGCGAAAATGGTCGCAGAGATCGCGGCGGTCTTTGAATTTCACAACATCTGCAGGTAGCCCCGCCGCAGCATTCCTCTCTGCGGCATTCCCGAGTGGCGCGATGCACACGAGACCAAGAAAAATGAGAGCCCATTTCATATTCTGACCTCTAAAGCGCTACTCTCCGCGCCTTCAAGAGCGTCGCTGCCTGCGCCAGTGAAAGAACGAACGTGGTGACGAGAAGCGCGAGAGACGCCGGGAGTCGGAAAGCCCCGCCGCCCCGGAGCAGAAAGCAGGTGTGGATGATGACCGCGAAAAGCCCGCCTGCCGCCAGCGCCCAGGACAGAACAAAGCCTGAGACGCGACCTAAGGCCAAGGCCTGATGACCGTACAGAACCACGATCACCAAGAGAAGGTTGAGGCCGAGAAAAACTTGGACTCCGCCCGGAAGGCCGAATAGCTCCCATTCGTGCCAATAGGCAGAGTCGATTTCGTGCGTAATCAGAACCGCAGCGTTCATTAGATAGAGCCAGAGCAGCGTCGGTGTCGAGCGCATCTCTCCTCCGATCAGTGACCTGTCGGCCGTCCCGGCTTGGCAGGACTAATACGGAAGACCGGAAATGCCACGGCGACCTTTTGGAATTCCGTGAGCGCTGCATCCTTGTTCACGGGCACGTGAGGCCGCGCTCCCGGTGCTCGCTGCAAGTAAACTCTCAAGATGGGCGCGCGCTGGTCGACGGGCACCTCTTCGAGTTGGATCTCCTCACGAGTGCCGCTCCGGAGAACTGCTCTTCCACCGGCTACACGTACGTTGTGGACCCATTGCACGTTATCTCCGAGCATCGACACCAAGTACCGCCGTCCATCGACGACCGCTATGACCACCGGCAGTGAGACGGTCCGCCCCGATTTTCGTCCGGTCACTTCTAACGTCACGAGGTAATTGGACGCCACGCCCGACGAGGCCACAGCAGCCCACGCCCTGTTCAGAATCCTCGCAACCCAATTGGGTCGCTGCCCACGATACAACCATCGCGTGAAGTCGCCTCGA
>JBGPIK010000121.1:0-16175 GCA_041484845.1 Binatia bacterium
CTGTTGGAGCCCAGCAACTGGCGTGCGAAACGCAGTGCTTCTTTAATGTCGGTGCCGTGCTCCATGAAATAGGTAAGCGAGATGATCGACGGCAGGTCTTCCGCTTTGATCAGCTTCGCATTGGAACGAAAGGCAACCAGGTGCAGCCTGTCCTGCGGATATTTGGTTTCAATGAGCCGGTGCAGCGCCAGGGCCACCTTTTTACCTGCATGCAGCGCGTCATTCATCAGCATGGAATAGCTCACATCGATGAGCAGGACGGTCTCACTGGTAGTGGAAAACTCCACGCGATGAACGGAGAAGTCATCAGGGGCGATCCTGAGCGGCGTCCCGGTTTTGTGTTTCTCCAGCGCGTTGAAGAGCGTCTCGCCAATGTTGACATGCATGGCATCGCCAAATTCGTATTTTTTCGTTTCTTCCAATCGCTCGCCCTGGGATCCGCGCGCCGCGGTATTGTGATTGCCCCAGCGGCTCTTGTTGAGGATTTGAAAAATTTCACGCAGCGCCTTGTCGCCGATTTTGCGCATGCCTCGCGGCGTCAGCTTAAGACCGTGGCTGGTGCGAACGATGTAACCCTGTTCTTCAAGCGTCTGCTCGACGTCTTTTAAATACTTCAGGTGCTCATAAGCCTCTTCGCCCAGCAGACTACGGATTTCTTCGAGATTGAGCTCCGACGGATCGCCCATGCCGCGTTGGCCCCAGCGCAGGAAACGCTCCAGGCCACGCAACTGCCCCAGGATCTGGCCCGCCTCGCCCATACCCATACGCTGGGAGCCCTGAAACGGGTATTGGCTCATGAGCTGTTCCAATTGCTGCATCTGATTCATCATATCGCTAAGCTGTTGCAGCTGCTGTTGCGTCAGGGAATCGAGATTTTCGAGAAGATTGTCGAGATCATCCACTGCGGTGTCCAGCATCTGAGGCAAATTCTTGAGAAAATTCTCGTCTTCCAAAAGTTTGTTTATCCGGTCCAGCATGTCCATCAGACCTTGATAATCCTGGCCCGAGAGATTCTGGGGTTGCGGCATGCTGCGTTCAGAGATTTGGTTTTGCAGCCGTTTTTGCAGCTCCTGGTAGCGCTGATAAGCCTCCTGCATTCGCCGTGACATTTCGTTCATGTTGCCGGCGTACTTGCCCGACAGGCGCTCCATAAAATTGCGCATCTTGTCGTGATAGGCTTCCAGTTTTTCCGCCAGGCTGCCGAGCTTGTCGCTGAGCGCTTGCGTTTCTTCAGGCGTGAGCTTGAAGGAATCGGGGGAGTATTGATTGAGCAGCTCGCGTCGTTTCTGTTCCGCCTCGCGCAAAAACTCGCGCATTCCTTTCACCGAACGCAAGCCGTCTTCCGAGGTCAAGCCGCGGCGCATCAGGTCGCGTAAAGCGTGACGCACGCCTTCTTCTTCTAACAAGTTATCCGAAAGGTGCCTGAGGAGATCGTCTGTAGTGGGAAAGAGAACCTGCTGCTTGCCATCCCATTGGGTATAGCGATGGATTCTCATTACCCAAACTATAACGCAGATCTGTTGCGATTAAAACCCTAATCCATGTCGAGTCGTTTCTCCGATCCTTGTGACTCAGATCTGCGGCTAGCCGATGCTGCGAGGCTATGGCTCAAACGTTTTGAATAGGTTATGAATGAAGACGAGTTGTAATGATTTCAGTCGAATACGTTATCATAGGCGCGGGCTTTGCCGGCGCCGCCACCGCGTACCATCTGACACAGCGCGGGCGAACGGATATCTTGCTTCTGGAACAGGAAGCGGTTCCGGGTTTCCATTCTTCGGGCCGCAATGCTGCAATGATTCGCCAGTGTGTATCCGACCCCGCTCTCACCTGTCTGGCGCGCGACGGCGCGGCCTTCTTGCGCAATCTGCCCGCCGACTTTCCGGTGGCGGTCCAATATAAACAGCACGGTTCGCTGCTCCTCGGTTCCGGAATAGGTTGGGAAAAACTGCGTCACGATGCTGAAATCGGTGCCAGTTTGGGTGTTGACGTGCGGTTGTGGACTCCCGAGCAAGCAAGGAATTTTGTGGCTGTGCTTCGCGATGCGGAATTTGACGGCGCGGTGTGGTGTGCCAGCGACGGAGTGATCGACATTCACGCGCTCCTTTCCGGTTACCTCAAGGCCGCGACTGTTGCCGGCGCGCGCATGCGCTGCGGCACTGCGGTTAAAGCTATCGTTCAGCAAGGTAGCGATGGTTTCGAAGTTATGACCACCCGCGAGACCATCAAGACCAAAATCTTGATCAATGCCAGCGGGGCGTGGGCCAATCCGGTTGCAAAAATGGCCGGTGCCGCCGAGCTGCCTCTCTCTGCGTGCCGCCGCCATCTTTTCGTTTCGCCGCCCATGGATTGGGTGGAACCGAGCTGGCCCTTTGTATGGGATGTGAGCCACGATATTTATTTCCGTCCCGAAGGACAAGGGCTGCTGCTCTGCGCTTGCGATCAACAGGAAATGTCCGCATGTGATCCTCCGGTGGATCCCGCCATGGAGGAATCGCTTGCGGAAAAGATCCAGCGCACCATGCCCGCGCTTTCACGGGTCTCGATCAACAAACGATGGGCTGGACTCAGAACCCTTAGCAGCGACGGTCGCTTCGTCATTGGCTGGGATGCGGGGCTTCAGGGATTTTTCTGGGTGGCCGGGCTTGGCGGACACGGCGTTACGACCAGCTCCGCGTCTGGCGCTCTGGCCGCGGATCTTATCGCCGCCGGACCCAGCAAAAAATCGGCAGCGTTCTCTCCCGAGCGATTTTTTATTTAAGAAATTGAGCCGCCCGTGCGGTACCGTTGACGAAGAAGTGGCGCGCAAATACGCGATCACGGAGACGGCGGAAAAGGCCGTGATCAAGGGCGCGACGGAAAGTTTGTCAATCGATCGCGTCTATCGCGGCCATCTCGCCGACATGCTGGATGCGCTGCCCTGATCCAATACCAAAGGCCAAGGCGCTCATGGAGGCAACATGAGTATCGTCGATGATCTAACGAAGACTCTGGATCAATGGGTGAACGAGCAATTTGAATCTGCAGAATTCAAACGGTTGTTTTCCGTGCCGATGACCCTTGAGCGCGGCCGCTTTTATGTCATTCAAAGCGCGCTTTATACCGCCAATCGGCGTGACTGCTGGGGCTATGTTCAAGGCGCGGCTCCACTCGCGGTAAAGAGAATGATCTGGAAGCATGAAAGCGATGAATTAGTGAATGATCCGCGCGCCAACACCGATCACTATACTCTGACCGTAAGACAGGGAGAGCATCTGGGCCTGAAACCAGAGGATTTTGAGACGGTCGATCTCCCGCCGATGGTGCGCGCTTGCTTTTACGCTTGGTGCTATATCGCCATTCGCAGCCATTGGCTTACCGCGTACACGTCATCGCACATGTTGGAACGGCGCAACAACGGAGAAATTGTTAAAGGCGGCGGCATGTCTTTTCGCATGGGTATGAAATTTGAAAAGGAATTAGGGATCAGCCTAAAAAAAATGGCTTCTTTGGATCTTCATGCCGTTGCCGACACAGTTCATTCCGACGATATGGCGGGGATGTTCGACGTCTATGTTAAAACGGCGGAGGATCGCGACTTGGTTCTTAAAGGTGCGCACGAATCGATGGCGATTGACCGCGCCTACCGCGGCGCTCTTGCCTATTACATGAACGACATCAAGTAGCCACAGGGTCAGCGCAGGGAACATCGGGCGTGGGGATCCGGGCTGCTACAGGAGATGGCCGCCGCGGCGCATGAGCAGGTTTGCCAACACTGCATTCTGAGCGGTTAACCTTTAGAAAGGAAATTTGCAATGAAGAAGTTAAATGAAGCTTCGGCGTTTGTAAAAAAGAGTCCGTACGAAATCTACCAGGAGTGGGAGGGCATCCCCGTTTATAAAGATTTTATCATTTCGGATCTTTTGAAACTCGCGCTCGGCCATTGGGAACGGACCGGCGGCAACGCGGCATTCGTAAACATGGATGGTTCCGGCGGCACGTGTGACACGATCGTCGAAGAAATTCCTCCCGGCGCTCAACTCAAGCCGGTCCGTCACCTGTACGAGAAGGCGATTTTCATACTCCAAGGTCAGGGCGCTTCGACGATTTGGAACGACGGCGGCAAAAAACACACGCTCGAATGGCAAAAGGGCAGCCTATTTTCAACGCCACTCAACGTCTGGCACCAACACTTCAATGCTCAAGGCAAGGAGCCGGTACGGATGATTTCCCTTACCGATGCGCCCGTAGTCATCAATCGCTACCGAAATTTGGATTATATCTTCAATAACAATTTCGTCTTCGACGATCGCTATAACGGCGGCGCCGACGAGTGGGGCAAGGGCGGCCGGTATCTGCCGGAGATCAAACGAGGACGCGCTTGGGAGTCCAACTTCATCGCTGACCTGTGGGGATTTCAGCCAAAGGACTACAAAGAGCGGGGCGGGGACAACCGGACGACGCTGTTTGAATTTGTCGATAACACCATGAGCGCTCATCTCTCGGAATTCCCGGTCGGAAAATACAAGAAAGCGCATCGCCATGGAGCGGGCGCGCATATCATTATGCTCACGGGCGCCGGTTATTCGTTTTTATGGGAGCAAGGGCAGGATCATAGCAAAAAGCGGGTGGAGTGGGGCCACATGAGCATGTTCGTTCCGCCCAGGCAATGGTGGCACCAACATTTCAACCCGGGCGCCGAGCCGGCTCGTTACCTTGCACTGAAGCCTTGGGGTTTCAAGTTTCAGGTCGAAGATCTTAAAGACACGGGTGAAGATGTCAAAAAGGGCGGGGCGCAGATCGAATACGAAGATCAGAGCCCGGAAGTCCATGAGATTTTTCTTAAAGAATGCAAAGCACGCGGCGCGGAACCCAGTATGCCGATGTTCGGGACGTAAAAAAGTTTTTCGAATCCGTTTATTCTGTGCGCTGATCGTCAGTTCTACCTTCGCTCCGCGCCGTACACGGAAAAAACTAGATTCTTGCTTTTGCAATCTTGAACAAAACGACTTCAAGAAATTAAATCGCGCCACGGCTCGTCATCCCGCGCCAATGCGAGGGGTCTGAGAAAGATTTATCCCTTCGGTCGAAATGACGACATGAATCTTTTGCGTCTTTGCGCGCGCCATCTCCTCTCCGACTCAGCAATTCAAAAAGCAACCGAAATTTCAAAGATATTTGGCTAACCTTCTCAGCGCGTTCATGGTAAAAAAAGGTCTGTTGAGTGATGCATCCGGCGCCCTGCTAAATGTTCAATCGCTGCGGGTTTGATTCCCCGCAGCTTGCTGCGTAATGAGCTGTTCCACACCTCCTTAGAGTCCGTCATTCCCGAATGCTTCTAGCGGGAATCCAGGCGAGACCGAACCTGGACCCCCGATTAAAACATTCGGGGGTGACGCGGTTGGGATAACATCTCACCGCTATGTTCTGATACCCCGTCAGCTTGCTGCGGGGTAGTTCATTTGCCATTTTGTACGACGAAAATTGCAGCAAAGCGGAGGACTCACGCTGCTGGAGTTGATGGTGGTCCTGGCCGTCCTGGGAACGCTTGCTGCAATTGCCATTCAACAGTTTATGATCTACCGAAGCCGAGTCATTGACACGCAGATGCGCTTTGCTCTCAAGAGCGCCGCCGTCGCGATGGAAAGTTACTTTGCGGATTTTCAAAGTTATGCGACCTCGGTCACCGGCATTACCGCAGTCGGGTATCGCGCGACCAGCGGCGTTGCACTGACCATCAACGTCACCTCGGGTACGACATTCACTCTCATAGCCAGCAAGCCCTCCGGCACGCAGGCGAGTTTCTCGTTTGACAGCGTAACCGGTTTGATTAATTAAGTAGCGGTGTTTTACCGTAGACTGCAACTAGTGGGCGGCGAGCGTGTACCGAGCGCTTCGAGCTTCCACTTAATCGCGATTCAAGTCAGCCGCTCCCCGGCTGGCAGGTCGGCCCGCAGCCGGGGAGGTCCTATTTTTAACCGACGACCTCGCGAATTGTATGTCTCCCGATGGTGCCGGCGGAGCTATTTGGGCGTGCGAAGAAAAATTGTCTGACCGGTAACGTACTTCGTTGCGTCAGAGAGCAGATAACGAATCAGACCGACGATCTCATCCTTTCGGGTAAGTCCGTCCATAAGCGGCGGTACGGCTTCGCGTTTTTTGAATTCTTCGGGAGTCGACCCTGCTCTGGACATGGGTGTGTCGGTTGCGCCCGGGCAAATGGCGTTGACCGTTATATCGTAAGGCGCCAATTCGACGGCGAGAGATTTTGTAAAGGCAATCACGCCGGCTTTCGATGCCGCATAATGTGCCGATCCTGCCTGTCCCGCGACGCCGCGACCGGAGGCAATATTGATGATGCGGCCCTGCTTTTTGGGAATCATGTGCTTGGCAGCGGCTTGAGAGCACAAAAACGTTCCTTTTAAATTAATTCTCAATACGCGGTCCCACTCTGCTTCCGGCAATTCAACAACGGGCATGCGCGTCATCACTCCCGCGCCGTTGAAAAGAATATCAAGCTTTCCATATTGGGCGAGAACTTGTTTCATCATTTCTGAGACACTGTCTTTGCTGCCGACGTCTACCTGAACGGCTATGGCGTCCCCTTTGGCCTGGCGAATATCTGCGGCAACTTTTTCAGCGGCTTCTTTGGCGTAGTCCGCCACCACCACTTTAAGTCCGTCCGTAGCTAGACCACGGCATATTTCGGACCCGATGCCTCCCGCGCCCCCTGTCACGACTATTACTTGGTTCACGAATTATCTCCTTTCCGAAGTCTCTTGCGCCGGACGCTATCACCGCGCCTGTTGACGGTCAATAAGCCTCGGAGCGCAGATTTTTTAAACTGATCCTTTCAACTGCAGCGGCAGGCGCTTGCCAGGAAAACAGTTCCAGATGAATGATTTGGGCGAGAAGTTCCACACCTTCCACGAGCCGCGGACCGGGGCGACAGAGCTTGTGTCACAATGATGTCCGGGGCGGCTGTAGCCAGTGCTGCGGCGTCGATGGCGTAGAGCCCTTTGCCGCTCGCCACAGCTTCACGCACCGCGCTGTCGATGTCAGAGCTCGTCGAGCGCTTGGCGTCGATTGCGCTGCGCACGACGACCGGTTTGTGCCTCGCCTCGGGAGGGTAATCACATTCGTGAGTGACGCCGGCGATCTGCTCACCGAGATTTAAACTGAACAGGATCTCGGTGGCGGCGGGAAGGAATGAGCAGATGCGCATGAATCAATTAATTGGAGTTGGACTTGATCACATCCCCGCATACCACTCATAGCCTTGATCTTCCCAATATCCGCCTTTTCCTTGCGCCATCTTTTGGAAGCTTGCGACGAACTCGAGGGCGCGAATGTACTTGGCCATCTTGTATCCCAACTGATTCTCCAGGCGCAGGCGGAGCGGAGCGCCATGCTCGATTGGGAGAGGGCGGTCGTTCATTTCGTAGGCAAGAAGGGTTTGCGGATGGACGGCATCTTCCAGATCGATGCTCTCGTAATAATTTTGGCCGTTCTCATCTGTGTCCATGCAATGAAAAACAACGTATCGCGCGTCCGGCTTTGGCTGCACCCGCTTCATGATTTCCGCCAGCGGAACGCCGCGCCATTTAGCAATGGCGCTCCAGCCTTCCACGCAATCGTGCCGCGTGATCTGTGTGTGGCTCGGCATGGACTTAAGCTCCGTCAGTGTCAGATCGGCCGGTTCCTGAATTAGTCCGGAGATTTTGAGACGCCATTGACTCCACTGATTGGCCGCATCCGCGGTATAGTCCATGGTGATGGGTGGCGGGTTGCCGTTGGCTTTGAAATAGCGGGAGATGTCCCGCTCGTTAAATTCCCGGGCGAGTTTATTTCTGCCGGTGAGAAAGCGTTGCACCCGTTGATTGGCGCCTTCCGCGGATTCGAGCAATGAAACGAATTTTTTGTTCTGCTGCAGGCCATTGAAAAACTTTTCGCATCCGTACAACAACAATAGCCCCGCGCCCTGAGCCGCGCCGATGAGCAGCTTTCGCCTGGGCTGACTCACGCTATGCTTCGCCATCTTTCTTTGCCTCCTTTCCTTCTTGCGCCAAGGCTTCGCCCGCGGGCGCCGGCTCTTGCGGATGTCCGGTCGGTTTGTCCGTCGAAGCCGGTTCCGGTGAAGCTTGAGTCTCGGCGGCTGCTTGCCGGGTCTCCTGTGACGGGCGCTCTTCTTCGACAGTTGCTACGACCTCCGGTTCGGCTTGCGACGGCGCCTGGCGCAGCGGAGCTTTTTCTCTGTACCAGCCGGTGAGCATCGAGCGCATGTTGTTCAGCACGCCGGTCGTCGAAACCATGAGAACATGACCGACGGTAAATAAGAGAAATGCGAAAGCCAAAATAAAATGAACCGTGCGGGCCGCTTGTCTACCACCAAAAGCTGCTGGAAGCCAATTGAAAGCCACATCCAGTTGTGGCGACATCGCCATTCCCGATAACAAGACCGCCGGCGTCACAATGAGAAAAATAGCGGTGTAGGCCATTTTTTGCAGCGGGTTATACTCTCCCTCTTGAGGCGACTGCCGCCGTAGCCTCAGGTAATAGAAAATCATCGCGGGAATCTTCGCAGCGTCACGTGGCGTTAAGAAAAATTTCCGCAGGTGACCGTTAAGCATATTAAAGATAATATAAAGCAACCCATTAAGTGCGAACAGCCAAGCAAAAAAGAAATGCCAGCGGCGTCCGCCGGCAAGCCAGAAAAAGCCCGGAATGGTTATCCAGCTGGGAAAAGCGCGCGCCGTAGGCCCGGCGTCCGTGTCCTGAAGACCGAGCAGGCCGGTCGTGTCGATGCGGTATCCGAAAAGATCGGTATACCCGCGCAGATCGCCGTCGTCTTCCTTTGCCGTGATCGACAGAAAAGCATCCTCGGGATCGGTCTTGTCTCCCCAGTGAAGCCGCGGAAAGGCGTTAAAAATCTGCAAGCCGCTCATGAGCAGAACGGCCAGGGCGACGGCATTGACCCAGTGGGTGAGGCGAGTGATGCGGTTATGACGGTAAACGAGATTTGCCATTGGGCTGCTTTCAGGCATCAAGCGATTCCTTTGCCCAACTCGGTGGTGCACGGACATTGGTCGGGGAAACGCTCACAGTCGATCTCTACGGGTGCCGCACGATCCGCTCCCGGTTCTTGTCTGACTTGCTCTCTGAGTCTTTGCGTGATGGACAGCCACACAGCGGCTACTATCAAGATTATCCAGGTTATCCAGCTCGTGTCCAGAGGCATGGAAACGGCGCTCTGTTGCGCCGGTCGTCTGAGCCAGAGCAGCAAGGCGATAGCGCCCGTCGCTTCGGCGATTCTTGCGGCTACGCCGTCGATGACGATTTTAACCGAGGATCGCTGGCTCGGATCGACGGGAATGAAAGCCTGTTCCCAAATCGAACGGTGCACGGATGAACGTAGCCCGCCCTCGGTAACGCGCAAAACGGAACGGCTGAGGGCGGTTGCCGCGGCGGTTGCAAAAGTCGCGCCGCCGATGAGCGCGAGCGGCAGCACCATCAAGCCGCCACGCAGTCCGACGTGGTCCTGGATCCTCGGCGTGGCAAAGAGCTGCAGGAGTAAGGAACTAAAGTTGAGCAGAATGTAAAAATTAGCAAAAAAACCCGTGCTGCCTTTCATTCCCATTTTGGCGCTGACAGCGGCCGCGTAAAATTGAAAATCGATCAACAAGCCGGCAAGCGCCCCGGTCATCGCTATGAACAGCAAGGTCAGTGCATAGCGGTCGGCCAGAGGCGCCATAAATCCGCGTCGTTTTTTTTTGTCATCTTTCTTGGCGGCGATGTTCGAAGGAAAACGCTGATGCATATCGTGCACCAGCGCGATCACTCCTACGAGCAGAAGCGCAGCCAAAAAAATTAGCCATTGCGCTTCCAGATAGGGGGCGAGCGCCTTGGCGATCAGGCCGCCGGCCAGGCCGCCGGACAAGGTGCCTGCGCCGATTCTACTAAAGGCGCGCGCGGCTTCGCGCCTTTCGGTGTTATTGAAAATGTCGCTCGCCAGAAGCCAGAGGCTGGCGAAGAGCAGCGCGAAGACGGCAGGGATGAACATGAAAATCGCCAGCAGTAGCGGGTTATCTCCGGGTCGTAAAAGAGGCGCAGCCGCGCCGATGATGCCGGCTGCAAGCAGGAAGATACCTAGGCGCGCTCGCCGGGCGCCCCAGATTCTCATCGCCTTGACAAAAATCAGCGCGAGCGGCAGGGATGCGGCGCCGATGTTTATATAGACTAGCGGCAGTTGCAACAAGCCGCCGCTACCCTGAAAAAAAAGCGCATCGCGGCCGGTCTTGGCGATAATGAATGCCGCCGTGGTCAATCCAAGGGTAAATGCGGGGAGAGCTATTGAGAGCCGCTGTTGGTCTTGGGGCGCCATGCTTAAGACTTAGATACCCGCGGGCGTGAAAAAGTTTCGGTTTTAGATTTCGCCGCCGTACTGCTGGATCAATTTGGCCACCAATGCGGTCCATCCCGTCTGATGGCTGGCGCCGATGCCGGCGCCATTGTCGCCGTGAAAATATTCATAAAAAAGTATCAGATCGCGCCAGTAGGGATCGCTGTGAAACTTTTCCGTGCCGCCGTAGACTGGCCGACGCCCAGCAGAATCGCGGGTGAAGATGCGCATTAACCGCTGCGAGATTTCGCCGGCCACTTGCCAGAGATTCGCCAGTTTGCCCGAGCCCGTGGGGCATTCGACCTGGTAACCGTCGCCGAGAAAATAGTGAAATTTCTGGAGCGATTCAATGAGCAGAAAATTTACCGGCAACCACACCGGGCCGCGCCAGTTTGAATTGCCGCCGAAGAGACCGCTGTTCGCTTCCGCCGGTTCGTAGTCGACTCGGTATTCCATGCCGTTCATCGATAAGGTGTAGGGGTGCTCTCTGTGATAGCGT
Source organism: Binatia bacterium (assembly GCA_041484845.1). Lineage (GTDB taxonomy): Bacteria > Desulfobacterota > Binatia > UBA9968 > UBA9968 > JBGPIK01. The sequence continues at coordinate 10,878 of JBGPIK010000121.1, forward strand.
GAAAGAGCGCGGATGCCGTAAGGGGACAAGAACTCGTCTTCACTCAGCATGTAGCGGAGCACCCGTTTTAGCCGGTGCCGGTTGACCAGGGATAAAAACCGGCGCGGGCCGTCGTCGCTCTCCACGGTTTCGATGTGTTCGCCCAATTCCGGTCGATTTTCGATAAACCACTGCATGCGGCGTTTGAATCCGGGCAATGCATCGACGATAACCGGATCTAAAGTCTCGACGGCGAACAGCGGGATGAGGCCCACCATCGATCGTACCTTCATGGGGACGCGCTTGCCGTTGGGAAGATGCAACACATCGTAGTAAAAACCGTCCTTTGGCTCCCAAAGCTCAATCCCTTCTCCGCCGATGTCGTTCATGGCCTCGCAAATGTAGACGAAGTGCTCAAAAAATTTGCTGGCGACATCTTCATAGGCGGTGTTGTCCCGCGCCAGTTCCCCGGCGATGGCGAGCATATTCAAACAGTACATGCCCATCCAGCTGGTGGCGTCGGATTGCTCGATGTAGCCGCCGGTCGGCAGGGGCTTGCTTCGGTCGAAGACGCCGATGTTGTCCAAACCGAGAAAGCCTCCCTGGAAAACATTGCGCCCTTCGGTGTCCTTGCGATTGATCCACCAGGTAAAATTAATCAAAAGCTTATGAAAGACGCGTTCGAGAAAGTTTCGGTCGCCCACGCCGCGCCGCCGCTTCTCGAGTTTGTAGACACGCCAAGCAGCCCAGGCGTGGACCGGTGGATTAACATCGCTGAAAGCCCATTCATAGGCCGGCAATTGCCCGTTCGGGTGCATGTACCATTCGCGCAACAGCAGAAGGAGCTGCTCTTTGGCAAAATCCGCATCGACCAGCGCCATGGCGATGCAATGAAAGGCCAGATCCCAGGAAGCGTACCAGGGATATTCCCATTTGTCGGGCATCGAAATCACGTCGGCATTGTACAAATGCAGCCAATCCTTATTGCGTCCTTGCCAACGCTCCTGGGGCGGTTCAGGGCTCGCCGGATCTCCTTTCAACCACCGCCCCACTTCATAGCGATAATATTGCTTGCTCCAGAGCAGACCGGCCAGAGCTTGACGCATGACGTTCTTGCGGTCTGCGCTGACTGTCTCCGGGATAATTGAAGCGTAAAATTCTTCCGCTTCCTTTTTCCGTTCGGCGAATTTGATCTCAAAGTCGTCCTCGGTGGGGTTGCGCTGCAAGATCTCTCTGTCGCTCAGGCGCATGCGAATTGAAAAAGTCTGGCCGGGCGCTACCGTGCTTTTGTAGTGAAGCGCTGATTTAGTGCCCGACCCCGCCGGCTTGACGGCGTCATGCTTTCCCGCGACGATGAAGTCATTGATGCCGTCCTTGACGTATAACTCGACATTCTCGCTGCCGAAGACCCGGCGGCCGTTGGTCTCATTGTCGGTCAACAATACTTCCGGCGATCCGCTCCAGTAGAACCAGCGGTCGCCGTAATAGTGATGGTAAATTTGAATGTTGGGAATGGAACTGGAGGTGTCGCGCCGCAGCCGCGGCCGCCTCTCGTCAGACCCCCAGGACCACGTATTGCGAAACCAGAGAGTCGGTACTAGATGCAATTCCGCCGCCTCGGAACCCCGATTGATCGCGTCAACGCGAATCAAAATATCATCCGGCCCGGCCTTGGCGTATTCGATAAACACGTCGAAATAACGGTTATCGTCGAAGACGCCGGTATCGATCAGCTCAAATTCAAGGTCCTGTTGGCTGCGCCGGAGGTTCTCTTGCACTAAGCGGGCGTACGGAAATTCTCCCTGAGGGTACTTGTAAAGAAATTTCATGTACGAGTGGGTCGGCGTGGAGTCGAGATAAAAATAATACTCCTTCACGTCTTCAGCGTGATTGCCCTCATGGCCGGTGAGACCGAACAGTCGCTCTTTGAGCACCGGATCCTTGCCGTTCCAGAGTGACAGCGCAAAGCAAATGTACTGATGGCGGTCCGATATCCCGCCGATGCCGTCCTCGCCCCAACGGTACGCGCGGCTGCGCGCATGATCATGGGTGAAATATTCCCAGGGGGTGCCGAAGGGGCTATAATCCTCGCGCACGGTACCCCACTGCCGTTCGGATAGGTAGGGCCCCCAACGTTTCCAGTTTGCCTTGCGCTCCCGGTCTTCCTCGAGTCTTTGCTCTTCTTGGGTCACGGCGCTGCTCCCGAAACTGCACTATAGCACTTATACTCTTTTCAGCCGAAGCGGATTGTATTTTTGGCGAAGATCTTTTCAACACCGGCGATCACGAGTGGCGTGTCAAACGCGCGTGCCTTGACCGAGAATGAAACCCATGGGCGCCCTTGCTTAACCTTAAGCGCGACAATAGAATTTCTACCAATATACCAATACATGCGCTGCTGGCATGCGTTTAAGGGCAGAAAGCTGTGTATCGGCAGCGGACACTCCAGCCTTGAGCCGAGCTTAATAGCGTAGGGCAAGTTTGCATGGGGACGCTCGATGTCGAAGAGACTAGCCGTGCTGAAAGCCGCATTGGCGGGATAATCGGGAGGGAGGTATCATGTCGGAACAAGCGCTGCGAGGAAGTTGCCTTTGCCGGTCGGTTCGTTATGAAATTCGGCCGCCGTTTCTAAAATTTATTCACTGTTATTGCTCGCGTTGTCGAAAAGCCACTGGAGGCGTACGCGCGACGAATATCGCGGTGGTTCCCGCTCAGTTTCGTTGGACGGAGGGGGAGGAACGGATCTTGCGCTACGATCTGCCCGAGGCAAGAAGTTTTGCGCGGCAAGTTTGTCGCCGTTGCCATTGCCCCGTGCCCCATCTGTCGCGCAATCGCGAACAGGTTATCATACCTGCAGGAACGCTCGACGATCAACCATCGACCAGACCTTCGGCTCATCGCCAATGGAGCAGCCGTGTCAGCTGGGTTGAGGTCAATGAGTCCGACCTGCCGTGTTCGGACTAATGATACATTAACGGGTTCACGTCTCCCGTGACCCTGACAAACAAAGGTGATACCATCCGTACACGCGTGCTCTGTTTTCGTTTGAGAAGCTAGCCGACTCGTGTTTATAAGAGATCATGCCATTTTCTAAACTCGGACTTTCGCCTAAAGTTTTGGACGGTGTGCTTGCCGCAGGGTACACCGATCCCACGCCGATCCAACTGCGCGCCATTCCCCTCGTCTTGCAGGGGCGCGACCTCATCGGCGCGGCGCAAACCGGAACCGGTAAGACCGCGGCGTTTGCATTGCCCTTGATCTCGCGACTGGGTCAGCGCGGCGCGTTGCGCGCGCTCATTCTTGAGCCCACACGGGAGCTCGCGGCTCAAGTTGAAACCGCGATTCACGACTACGCGCGGTTTACCTCGCTGCGCACGGTCGTGATATTTGGCGGCACCGGCTACGGACGTCAAGATCAGGCGCTGCGTCAAGGCGCCGACATTGTCGTTGCGACTCCGGGCCGCCTGTTGGATCAGATTCAACGCGGCATGCTGCGGCTTAACCAGATTGAGATTCTGGTTTTGGACGAAGCGGACCGCATGTTGGACATGGGCTTTCTTCCCGATGTGCGCCGCATCATTGAACGCTGCCCGCGCACGCGCCAGACCATGCTCTTCTCCGCCACTCTACCTCCGGAAATCGAGCAGCTTTGCAAGTGGGCTCTGCGCAATCCGGAGACCGTCGAAATCGGCCAGCGCCGTTCTCCCGCCGATACCGTGACGCATGCTTTATACCCTGTGGATATAGGCCAGAAGCAGGATCTCTTGGAGGAGTTGCTGCGGCGCACCGACTACGATCAGGTGCTCATTTTCTGTCGGACCAAGAACGGCGCGGACCGTGTCGCGCGCAAACTGCAGCAGCAAGGCCACGCGGTTGCCGTGCTGCATTCCAGCCGCACGCAGCCCGAGCGCGAGCGCGCATTAAAGGGGTTTCGCGACGGGCGCTATGAAGTGATGGTCGCGACCGACATTGCCGCGCGCGGCATCGATGTCGAACAGATCAGCCACGTAATCAATTTTGATGTGCCGCACCATCCTGAAGACTACGTCCACCGCATCGGTCGGACGGGACGCGCGCAAAGTGTCGGCGATGCGTTTACAATCATGACCGGTGAGGATGTTCAGGAGGTTGCCGCCATCGAACGATTTATCGGTCAAAAGATTCCGCGCGTAAAGCTGGACGGATTCAATTATTCGTACACGCGTCTGCTCGATCCGAATCCAAAACCTATTTTTGGCGGCGGCCGTTCTCCGGGTAAACGCTCGTTCGGCTACGGCAGACGACGGCGCTGAAACGCAGGCAGCGGTTAACGCCGGCATGCAGTTTCAAGCGGATTTCAAGTTCGTGCCTTATCCGGCCGTTGCCGTTCATGGGGTGCGCCCGGCCCAAGCGCGCGTTTACACCGGCAGTGCCGTAGCAGTGTGCTGAAAAACTCTGATTGCAGGCTGCTCAAAAAGATCTCAGAGGCGAGGCGCGCGAAAATTCGACGAGCGGAGGCGTACATAGCGAGTACGTTGAAGCGAGGCGATTGAGCGCAACGAAGCATATGAGTCTTTTTCAGCGGCCTGCTAGTTGATAGCCCTGTCGATTAAGAATAGTTTGGTAACATCACGTCAGTTGCGGTTACACACGCGGATGCGAACAATGCGTATGACGAACGACGGGGATCGTTGAAAAAGAGGAATGCCGCGATGAATTCGCAACTCGATCTGGAAATGTTTGTGCAAGCCGCCGGCGACGGGTTAGTCGCCGCCGGCGCGGACGGCAGGATCATTTTCTGGAACCCGGCGGCTGAGCGGATATTCGGCTTTATGGCAGAAGAGGCGCTTGGGCGCTCTCTCGATCTCATTATCCCCGAGCGGTTTCGCCCCCGACACTGGGCGGGATATCGCGAAGTCATGCGCACCGGACAGACTCGCTACGCCAGCGAGGTGCTGCGCGTCCCCGCCCTGCACAAGAACGGCACGCCACTCTCCATTGCATTCACGGTTGCGCTCATTCCTTCTGCGCGGGGCTACACCATCGTCGCCATCGTTAGGGACGAAACGAAGCGTTGGAACGAAGAGCGGGAGTTGCGCCGCCGCGTGGCAGAGCTCGAGCAGCAGTCCAAATGATGAAAAATGACGGCAAGAGAAAGAGATTGGGCTTGTCCTCCGATGCCGCGGCGGTCTCAAATTGCTAGAAAGATAGAGGAAGGTAGCAATGCAAAGTAATCTTGGATCTTGCGGCAGTGCTTAAAGAGGTCGTAGGGACGTCAGAAACCTGAGTCGATGATTCCGCAATTCTACGCATATCTCGGCGCGGTGATTTTATTGATGA
>JBGPIK010000122.1:0-16082 GCA_041484845.1 Binatia bacterium
CGTCTAAGCCGTTCGTGATCCTGCTGTGGATCGATCTTTTCCATGATCCGCTTCATAGCACATCGCAAAGCAAAGCTTAAATCCGGCAACTGGAGCCCCATGGGATCGACGTATCCCGGCCGTTACCCTTAGGTCTGGAGCAGGATCGGCAATTGACATTGCCGTAACCCCCACATAAAATTTTTTGCGGGCTCAAGTTTCCGCGTCAAGCGAAATTGCAATCGTCCAAGTGCTGATCTATTTATCGAATCATCGCAGATAGGATGGCGTCATGCGTATTGCGGTTATGGGCACAGGGGCCGTCGGTGGCTATTTCGGAGCTAAGTTTGCGGCCGCCGGCCATGAAGTGATCTTTATCGCCCGCGGCGCCCATCTGGCCGCACTGAAACAATCCGGTCTGTACGTCGAGAGCTTGCAGGGCAACCTGCACATCCGCAGCGCGCTCTTCACCGACGACCCAGCTGAGGGAGCTACAGTCGATCTCGTCCTATTTTGTGTTAAATCCTATGATACCGAGATCGCATCCATAGCATTAGCACCGCTCATGGCCCCGACAACGCGTATCCTGTCACTGCAAAACGGTGTGGACAATCCGTCTCGGATCGCGCAGACGTGGGGTGCGGAGCGAACTCTGGCCGGCGTCGTCTATCTCGGCGCCCAGCTTGTGCGGCCAGGCACCATCAATCATTCCTCTGGGGGCAAGATCGTTTTCGGAGAACTGGACGGCGGCGTTCATGAATCAACGAGGGCCATACAACGGGTAATTTCAGCAGCCAAGATACCGTGTGAAATGAGCGCGGACATCAACAAAGCGCAGTGGCGCAAACTGCTTTGGAATGCTCCTTTTTGCGCCATCAGCTGCCTTACTCGCGCGACGGTGAAAGATATCCTTGAGTCCGAGTCACTGCGCAAATTGGCCATCGACTGCATGGCGGAAGTGTCCGCTGCAGCCAAAACGCAGGGCGTCGATTTGGATCCCGGTTGGATTGATGAAACCCTGAAATTCTCACAAAGCCTTGGTGACTTTAAACCGTCGATGCTGCAGGATTTGGAAGCGGGCAAACCGCTGGAAATTGAGGCTTTCAATGGACTCGTGGTGAATCTTTTACGACAGTCCGGTAGGGAAGCACCGACCAATCAAATATTTTACGGGGCCTTAGCCTATCTCGACAAAAAGCTCCGCGGTGCGACGGCACACTAGGATGAATACATGGGAATACGACTCTATCCGCTGAGCCTTTTTCCGCTGCTATGGGCGGGGGGGTTTTTTCTAGCCTTCTTGTCTAACGCGCATGCCGAAACCGGCGACACCGAGCGGGTCGCTAAAGGACAATATATTTTCGCGCTGGCGGGCGGCTGCGCGTGCCACACGCAACCGAAAGGCACTCCCAATGCCGGCGGGCGCGCTTTTCCGATCCCCTTGGGTACGGTTTACAGCACGAATATAACCCCGGACAAGGAAACCGGCTTGGGCAACTGGACCGATCAACAGATCCGTGACGCTATTCTGAAGGGCCTCCGCCCCGATGGCAGTAGAATAGTGCCGGTCATGCCCTATGAAGCTTACTCCGGAATGGCGGCAGACGATCTAACGGCACTGATCGCGTACTTGAGAACGTTAAAAGCGGTAAAAAAGGCCACGCCACAATTGAAAACTTGGACGCCCTTTTTGCGCAGCCTGGTCGTCCCGCTCTGGCTTCGATTGTTCAGGCGGTCCTCACAACCGATCTCCACCGTGCCCAAAAATGGAGTTGAGCGCGGGCGCTACTTGGTCGAACATGTCTCGCTTTGCGGCGACTGCCACACGCCAAGAAATGTTATCGGAGTTTTGAACCGCGCCCTCTACCTGGCCGGAGCAAACGAAAAGAACGGCCCCTTGGGCGAGGACGTGCCTAACATTACCCCGGATAAAGAAACCGGCATCGGCGAATGGAAGCGAGAAGATATTGCCGAGTTGCTCTTGACCGGAAATAAGCCGGATGCGGATAATGTTGAGGGCCTCATGGCCGAGGTCATTGAACACGGATTTAAAAGCATGACCAAGGAAGACACGCTCGCCCTTGCGGACTATCTCAAATCGATCCCGGCCATCAAAAATAAAGTGAAATAGCCGCTGCAACCCGTCGCAAAGATTTTAACTTCGCGGCAACTGTTTGATGACCTCGGCAAGGATTTGATCAGAATTCACATTTTCGGCCTCGGCTTGAAAATTAAGAATAATGCGGTGACGCAGCGCCGGATAAATCACTTTTTCGACGTCAGCGTAACTGACGTGCACTCGACCCTCGGCAAGCGCATTGCCTTTCGCGCCCAAGATTGCCGATTGGGCGCCACGGGGACTGGAACCGAAGCGTAGATACTGCTTGACGGGCGAAGCGGCGGTGCCACCATTGCTGGAAGAGGGCTGGGTCGCATGCACAAGCCGCACAACGTAATCTTCAATCGGCGGCGCGATCAGCACCTGGCGCAGCAATTGTTTCATTGCGCGGATAAGTTGACCGCCATCGTCCGGCAATACTTTTGAAATACCGGCGGTCTCCGTGCCGGTAGTCCGTTTAAGAATCTCCCTCAGTTCCGCCGGCGACGGCAGCGATACCAGCAATTTAAAAAAGAACCGATCGAGCTGTGCTTCGGGCAACGGGTAAGTGCCTTCAAGCTCGATAGGATTCTGGGTTGCCAGAACCATAAAGGGGGATTCCAGCGTATGGGACTCGCCGAAAACAGTGACCTGCTTTTCCTCCATCGCCTCGAGGACTGCAGACTGAGTCTTTGGCGTAGCGCGATTAATCTCATCCGCAAGAACCACATGGGCGAATATCGGACCCTGCTTAAATTGAAACTCGCGACGGCCACTGTCTTCCGTGAGCACTTGCGTGCCGACAATGTCCGAAGGCATCAGATCCGGCGTGAACTGAATGCGCTTGAAAGAGATGCCCAGCGCGTGACTCAAGGACTTAACCAATAACGTTTTCCCCAATCCCGGCACGCCCTCCAATAAGACATGGCCACCGGCAAAGAAAGCGATCAACACCTTTCGAATCACGTCACCGTGGCCGACGATGACCTTACTGACCTCGGCTTCGAGGCGATTAAAAGTTGCTTGAAACTGTTCCGGCTCCATGCCTGTTTTTTCCTCGCTCATCGAATGAGTTCTCGGTACTCTAAAGGAACCTGCTGCTTTTCTGTCGGCGCATCGGCTACGTGGGCGGGCAAGGGAACATTGCTCACCGGTAATTTTGGACCGACCCTGTTACTTTTTGAATTTTTTGCTCCAGTGGCCTCGCCTTTGGAATCCGCCGCCACGTCCTCAGGCAACTGGACGGTGACGTAACGCGCGCCTTTGATGCCTTCGTTGCCTTGCTCTCCCGGCCGGTTAAACCGTTCGGCGGGCGGCGCGCCTCGGGGGATATCTTCCGATTGTTTGCTTTTGCCGAGTTTGTCTTCGCGATCTCCCTGGGTTTTGCCGGACATATCTTGACTCTTATCTCGGTCCGCCTGACTCGGATCGGGATGATCGCCCTTTCCTTCCCCAGCTTTTTGTTGGTTTTTTTCTTTGCCCTGATCTTTGGGATCTCCTTGAGCCGTCTTTCCTTCCTGCATGTCTTTGCTTAATTGAGCCGTGACTTCACCCTTACTGTCACCGCCGCTTCCTGCACTGGACTTCCCTTCTCCTTGCCCCTCTTGGGGCAGGTTGCTCTGGATCCCTCCACCCCCTTTATCCTGATTCTTTTGTTGCTCTTGTCCGTTCCCCGACTGCTGCTCTACGCCTTTCAATGTGCTTGCCGCTTGGCTTAAAAGATCATGGTTATCCTTCTGTTCTTCTTTGTTCTGCTCCTGCTCGATTTTCCTTTGCATCTCCTGGACGGCACTTTGCTTTTCCTCCCGCGAGGTATCGGGATCTTCAATTCTAGCCGCGAGCCTCTGTAATGCCCGCGCCAGCGCTGCCATTTGAGGCCGCTGCTCCATCTTTACCGCAACTTCGCGAAGTCGCGCGGGAACTGCGCCGGGATCAAATCGAGATTCCGCAATGGGCAAAAGTAAATGGAACAAAGAGGCAAAGACCAGTGAGCCGAGCAGGGAACGGTAAAAAGAACGCTTCAATTTGTAAGGAAAATCGTGCTTGAGTTTGACGCGGCGCAAAAATCCCGTCGCCTCCGCCCGTAAGCGCCGGAGAAGCGATGGCGGACAAGACAAGGGTTCAAGGGTAGACAGGGTGATAAATCGATCTGTCGCACCGGCGTGTTCGTCAATCAGGTGAGCGGCCAGGCGCACTGACGGTAGCGCGAGACGATAACAATACATGATAACAACTAGTGTCAGCGCAGCCGCCGCGACCACCGCGACGACAAAAGCCGTTTGTGTGATCCACGCTCGGCGGTAGAGATCAGTGACACAGTGAATTCCTGCGATCAAAGGAGGCAAATAAATGAGCAAGAAGTCCCAGAGCACATGGTGTCGTAGCCGGTGCACCAAATGGGCGACCAATCCTTCCGGTGTCTCGGGCTCGTATCTTCCGGCGAGAATTTCCATATTTTCGAACTATAACATTTTGCCACCGCGGCATAAACGCATTTAACCGCGCCGCACGACAGTCTTGCGGCGTGCGGAAGCAGGCTCGGCAGCCGGCTGATAAGTTTTGACCGCTTGCCTATGAGCCTCAAGACTTTCGGAAAACAAATGGGTCCCGTCGTTCTTTGAAACAAAATACAGGTAGGGAACTTCGGCGGGATGAAGGGCCGCCTTGATCGAGGAAAGACTAGGATTGCAGATCGGGCCCGGCGGAAGCGCGGTAATGCGATAGGTATTGTAAGGAGTCGGCTGCTGTAAGTCTTTGCGCGTCAGGTTACCGTTGAAATCTTCCAGCCCGTAAATGACGGTCGGATCGCTCTGCAGCGGCATATGGAGCCTGAGTCGATTGTGGAACACCGCCGAAACCAACGGCCGCTCGGCTTCCACGCCAGTTTCTTTCTCGATAATGGAAGCCAGGGTCAAAATTTCATGGGGCGTCATGCCAAGGGCTTGACTGTATTGGTCCAGCAGCGGTTCAGTGATTTTGCGAAAACGTTCCGCCATCGCAGTCACAACATCTTTTTCCGGGGTTCCGGGAGTGAAATGGTAGGTATCCGGGAATAGATAGCCTTCGATGCCTTTTTCTTGGATGCCAAACATTCCAAGAGTTTCCGGGTTCTTCGCAGCCGCGAGAAATTTCTCGCCGTCGGCGATCTCCATTTTGCCCAACAAATCGGCGATTTCTTTGACGGTTAACCCCTCCGGAATGGTGACGCTTTGGAAAACTCCCTTGCCGAGCACCATACGCGCAAGGACTTCTCGGGGCGACAGAGATGCATCGAATCGATAGAGCCCCCAGTGAATCTTTTTCTCCACTCCTGTTAGACGAGCCCACAGGGCAAATAGGCGCTCGTTCGAGATGACCTTTTGTTCATGCAGCTTTCGCACAACCGTAGCGACAGAATCTCCTTGCTCGATTCTGACATCCACCGGCTCCTGATTCTTTTGCAAAGCCGGGAGAAAAATATGCGAGAGCAAAAAGCCGGCCATGAGCGCGACTGAGGTCAGAACCGTGAACAGGGTTGCAAGAAGGAATTTCACGAATGAAAACCGCTGTTGGAGGGAAAATGCTGAAACGCTGTTACTACCGTTTGAGCTAGTTTTCCGTAGTGTTGATTTTTATCCAGCCCTCGATCTGCCTGAGAAACCCCGCGAAGGGAGCTTCTCCCGGTTCCGCCGCGAAATAGGCCTTACGAGTGAAATCGAGAGCGCCGGAGTAGTATTCAAATTTTCTTGACAGCTCTTGGTACAAACTGAAGCCGGTGCGGTAAAGGGACAGATCGAGCTCGGAAACAGTCCAATACGACCGACTTCCTTCCGCAATGTAATAGTCAAGGAAACCTCTGCCCGCCACATGGCTCCGAAACATGCCGCTCATAAACAAAGCGTAGTCTCCAACGTACTTACGCAACGAACGTTCTCTTAGTAAATCCCTTTCATCGGCGGCTGCGGCTCCTTTGGGCGCAAGCATTTCCACGATGCTTCCGACCTTTTTACCGTTTGCGGATCGGATCGGATACAGTTTGTCGGCCCGAGCAAATTCTACCAAGACGTCTGCGACATAACGGACAACTGTGGCGTCGCAGAGGCCAAGCTGCCAAAAGCTTTGGCGGACGACGTTGAGAAAGAACGCGCGCAATTTATGGTCCGAAACTTTCTCTTCCATGAAAACATTATATCAAAGTTATCCGGGCTTGAAAACTTTTTCTCTCGGGACCGGATCCTTGGTGTTGGTGCGAAAGACCGCGCCGGCTCATTTCTGCCATCGCCGCTATAATGTGACACCTTCGAAAGGTGATGGTAAATTTTCAGGAATACCTATGGCAAGGGACTTCAAAGAAGATTTCTTCCGACTTGACGGCGCCTGGGCGTCATTTGAGTTGATGTCCATTCGTAGGCGTGAGGACTACCTAAAACCTTTCCGCCTCGTACGATGCAAAATTGATGATCAGGTAGACTTTCAGTCTCTGGAAACCGTAAGAAGCGCCACCGAAGCCACGGTCTCGATCGAGATTTTTGGAGAGGAAGAACGGGTCACAGCCAGCGGCCAGGGCCCCGTTCATGCCTTCGACAATGCTATGCGCAAGGTCCTTGAAAAGCACTACCCTCAACTTTCAGAGGTGCGGTTGGAAGAGTTTGATGTCCGTTTGTTGCACCACGGCATCTGGCGCGACGAGGAAGAGAAAAGCGCCGGCGCGCCGGTACGGGTGCTCGCGCTTTTTTCCGACGGCCAGGAGCACTGGGGAACGGTGGGAGTCGCGGCCGATATACTTCAGGCGAGCGTCGCGTGCATCATCGACGGATTACAGTGGAAGCTCCGCGGCGAGCGCAAACTTTGACATCAGCCCGCCCCCTCTTGCCTTCACCCTGTTCCCAAATGCGAAAGAACGTTACGCTAGCGGCTCCGCCATGGGTGAAGAGGCGGGGCGATAAGCGTTTCGTACATACTGAAATATCATTCGCTGGGTATTAAAGAATGAGCCGTTCAAAGCAATAGACGAGCGCATGATTTGGGCAAATTTTTCCGGCTCATTATAGAAGACCGGCAGAACCGAATTTTCGAGCTTCTCGTAGAGCGAGTTCGCCTCCGCTTTTGAGTCATTTTCTAACCCGATCGAGTCGCCGATGGACCAGCCGGTTACCCCTTCGATATGTCCTTCAACCCACCAACCATCGAGGATGCTGAGGCTCGGCACGCCGTTGAGCGCGGCTTTCATGCCGCTGGTACCCGACGCCTCCTGGGGTCGGAGCGGTGTGTTGAGCCAAACATCCACGCCGGAACAAACCAGTTTTCCGAGTGCCATATCATAATTTTCCAGGTAAACGACGCGAACATCATTGGCCAGCGCTGCCGCTGCCTCAAAAATCCTGCGAATAATCGCCTTGCCGCCCTCATCACGAGGATGCGCCTTACCGGCGTAAATCAGCTGTAACGGTCCGACTTGACGCGAAAGACTTTTCAGTCGTTCGAGGTCGGTGAATAGCAAATCCGCGCGTTTATAGCCCGTGGCGCGACGTGCAAAACCTAAGGTGAAAACCTTGTCATCGAGTTGAGTCCCGGTCAACCAACGCACCTGTTGCAGCAAATCTTTTTTGGCCTGCGTGTGGGCTTGGCGAATTTCGGCCAAGGGAATGCCGACGGCATAGCGCAAATAACAGTTGTCCCCGCGCCATTCCGGAATCGTACGGTCGAAAAGCCGGCAAAACGGAGGCGAGGTCCAGGCGACCGCGTGGACGCCGTTGGTAATGGCTTCAACGTCGTAGCCGGGGAACATACCGCGAGATACTTGTCCGTGACGCATGGACACGCCGTTCACGAAGCCGGAGAAGCGCAGGGCAAGTTCGGTCATATTCAGCTCGCCATTCATGACCTTCAATTGATCGAGCGCTGTAGAGCGCGCTTCTCCCAAGATCTCTTTAACCAAGCCCTTTGGAAAACGGTCATGCCCAGCGGGTACAGGGGTATGTGTCGTAAACGCGCATTGCCGCCGCACCGCTTCGACCTCGGCCTCCGCGTAACCGTGATCCGGCCGCGCGTTTCCGCGCTCTTCCAGTAGCGCCAACGCAATCAACGCCGAGTGCCCTTCGTTCATGTGAAAAACACGGATTTGCGAATGGCCGAGCGCGCGCAGTATCGCCACCCCCCCAAAGCCCAACACCACTTCCTGGCACAAGCGGTAATGCTCATCGCCGCCGTAAAGATGATCCGTGAGCACTCGATCGCGCGCGTCGTTTTCTTCCAAAGCCGTATCCAGAAACAAGAGGGGCACAGCATGGCCCGTAATCCCGCGGAAAAGATGTCGCCACGCCTGGATTCGGACTGTTCTTCCTTCGATAGCAATCGTCACTCGCGTCGACAAAAGCTCCAGATAAGTCTCCGGGCACCATATGGACGGGCTTTCCAGTTGATTTCCCTGGGCATCGAGCCGCTGGTCGAAATAGCCCTTGCGATGTAACAAACTGACGGCAACCATAGGTAGCCCAAGGTCTGCCGCCGAATGCAGCATATCCCCCGCCAGAATTCCCAAACCCCCACTGTAAGTTGGTATAGCGGAATCAATGGCTACGTCCATCGAAAAATACGCAATAGTCCTTGGCTCTGAAGAGGCAATTAGTTGGGTCATAACGATGTGTAAATAACCGGGGAATTATTGGTTTAGCTTATCGGTAGGTGGCTTAAGACAGTTTTTGTCCCGTTTCAGCACCACTTTTGATCCCTCTAAACGAAGACTTTAACACAGCTCCCGCCGCTCATCAATTCTATGATTGCCCAAGCACCGGCAGCTAAGGACTGAGCATCTCCAACGCACTCGGCCTCTTCATGTAACGGAAAGCACGAAGGCCTGACGTGGGGCGAACATTAGACCAGCTGAAACGCTGTGGTCAAATCGGCCCAAGAGCAATGTTGCGCGAGAATGCGCAGTACCGCAAGCGTTGGCGGCATCATGGGAAACTTGCCGCTCTTTGATCGATCAAGAGCATCATTGGCCGTGATCCACAAACTTTCCGCCACTTCTTCCGAGTAATGCAGCGGGTCCTGCCCAGCCGGCAAGGCCGCGAGATAAAAGCGGGTGTCAAACCGAATCGGATAATGCTCAGGCGTAATGCGGTGAAAAAAGTAAGTCAGGCGGCTAATGTCACAGTGTAGCTGCTCCGACTCAAGCAAACTAGAAAAATCCAGTTCGCCGCGCTGGAGTGCCGTGCGCTTTTGAGACAACCGCGCAAAAACCTGCTCGTGGCCCGCAAACAGAGGTTCTCCGTTGCCATTCACAAAAAAATGAACGCCCGCTTCTTCAAACAGCTCTCTGACAGCGGCCACCCAGTGGGCGAGGCACAGTTCGGGCGTTAACTCTGTGCCGAGAAGGTGCTGCGCTTGAGCCGATGACAGCCCGCGAATGAGAGCGAGCATTTTTTCCGAGCCGTCATCCGCTTCCACCCTGCCTCCGGGAAAGACGTATACGCCGGCGTAGGTTTCCATTTCTTCCGGGCGGCGGTTCATGAAAATTTCTATATCGCCATGCTGATCCGGCCGTACCAGCACAACGGTCGACGCCGGATTTGGCGTAGCGGGTTCAGTCATAAGAATTCATACTCTTGCTTTACCGTCCTGATGTCATAACGTGCATGCTAGGTGAGCCGTTCAGTTTCTCATCGAGGGGTTGCCAATATGGATGTGGGCTCCAGTGGCGGCCCCTGGTACTGCATGTCTAAAGGCGATGAATGGAATGCCCGCTTGACGCAAATACGACAATAGCGCTTTTCCCTCGTTACTATCCGGTTGGAGCGCGACATCCATGGCATTTCGATGATCGAATCTTAAGCGATCATGGGTCGCTGTCTGCCCAAAGGCGCTGATGGGCAGCGTGTGACCAAAGGCCTGCGAAAAGAATTTTTCGATTTTGGGGGCATCCGCCAATGACCATCGTGCGCCACCGTTAAAGCGCACCAGAGTCGCGGTCTCGCTGTAGCCACCTGTCGCCAAGCCGGGCAATCGCAACAACTCATCCCGCAAGGAGGCCTCGGTAATCGCAATGTCGGACTCGGTGAGCCAGCGCTTGTCCTCGTCCACGCGAATAATCATCGCGGCTAAGGCTCGTTCCGCCTGATTCAACTCCGCGCGTGAAATGAGACCCTGATAATACAGCACGCGCCGCTTCTCATATTCCTCGTTGACTTTTGTCTTCTCCTCTGCGTGAAGGGCGAGCAGCTTTTCCGAACTGGCACGGGACTCTTTCATCTTTTCTAGGAGGTCGGCGCGCAATCTGGCCAGTTCCCTATCGCCGGCGGTAACTCTGTTGGAGAGAGATGAGCGGTTAAGCGCTGGGTTCGGCTTTTCCTCTGCGCTCAAGGAGCTTGCGGAAAGCGGTAGCACAAATATACAAGTGCTTAAGACTATGTGCTTGAAGCGTTTACCGTGTTTTTCTTGTGCCACGAGCCTAAACATTTGCTAAAGTTTATGGGGTCGCTTGGCCCGGGTCAAGGGACTTAGCTCAGTGCCCATCGGCCTGGCGTTGTCGGGTAACGGGCGAAAACGATAAGTTAAGCCAAAACCTGGACCCAAAAGAGATGGTATATGAATTTCATAAAGCTCTACGCGATCCCGATCAACTATTTGCGCGAGTTGCTTAAGAAGGCGGGGATCGAGCCCTAAGTTACCTCATCATGATTCATGACGATGAGCGCACAATATATTTACCGTCTGCTCGCCGATTTCGTCGTCTGGATGCACTTCCTCTTTGTTTTATTCGTGGTCTTCGGCGGCCTTTTGGCGGTGAAATGGCACCGCATCGTGTGGCTGCACCTCATAGCCGCCGTGTGGGGTGCGATGATAGAATTTTCCGGCTGGATCTGCCCGTTAACACCGCTGGAAAACTGGCTGAGACAAGAAGGGGGAGCATCTGGCTATCGCTCCGACTTCGTTGCGCAATATCTTCTGCCTGTGCTTTACCCCGAGGGTCTGACCCGCAAAGTACAGATCGCGTTAGGGATTTTTGTAATCGCGATCAATCTCGTGATTTATAGTTGGGTTTTGCGACGAGAGAAAACCAAATAGGATCGTGCCACGCCGCAAGAAATCGACATGCCGAGGTGTACGCGACAAGACGTTCTCGTTCGCTTCTCGATTTCAAGATCAATTCGACGGTGCGAAGCCGCTCATGCATGCGCTTCGGCCCAATTCGCTCCCGTGTGCACGTCCACCGAGAGGCCGCATCGCAGTTGCGCGGCATGGGTCATCTCTTGTTCAATCATCGACTGCGCCTGAGCTAAATTTTTACTGGGCACTTCGAACACGAGCTCGTCGTGAACGGTGAGGAGCATCTTGGCAACCGGTTCCTGGCGCAGGGCGGCATCGACGCCGATCATGGCTTTTTTTATAATGTCGGCGGCGCTTCCCTGGATCGGCGTGTTGAGCGCCATGCGTTCTCCCAACGCCCGCAGGCGGAAGTTGGACGAACGGAGTTCCGGCAAATAACGGCGCCGGCCGAACATCGTCGTGGTGAAACCATCGACTCTTGCCTTCTCGACCTGTGCCGCGAGGAACTCTTTCACTTTCGGGAACTGCGCATAATAAGCTTCGATGAAACTCGCCGCCTCGTCCATTTCGACGCCAAGCCGTTGTGAGACTCCGTAGGTCGACATGCCGTAGGCGATTCCATAAGAGAACTGCTTGACCTGGCTGCGCATCGCCGGCGTTATGCTGCCCAACGGGACGCCGTAGACTTTGGCGGCGATGGTGGCGTGAAAATCGCGCCCCTGGGCAAACGCTTCGAGAAAAGTCTCGTCCTGCGAGAGATGAGCGAGCACTCGGAGCTCGATCTGCGAGTAATCGGCGGAGAGGATCACATGATCGGGAGGCGCGATAAAGGCGCGCCGGATCTGGCGCCCCTGCTCGCCGCGAATCGGAATGTTCTGCAGATTGGGCGCGGTGGACGAAAGGCGCCCGGTGGCGGCAGTCGTCTGCTCGTAAGTGGTGTGGATCCGCTGGGTTTTTGGATCGATGAGCGCAAGCAGCAATTCCGTAAAGCCGGTCTTGAGCTTCGAAACCTGCCGGCATTCGAGCAGCGATTCGATGATCGGATGAGCGCCGGCGAGCTTTTCCAACTCTGCGGCATCGGTCGAATAGCCGGTTTTGATCCTTTTCGTTTTCGCCAAGCCCAGCTTATCGAAGAGAATGCGTTGCAGCTGAGGGTTCGAGTTCACGTTGAACTCTTCCCCCGCGAGCTGCTGTACGGTGCGCTCCAGCTTCTTCATTTTTTCGCCGAACTCGGCGTCAAGCTTTTCGAGATATCCGCGGTCAACGAGAATACCGTTGTGCTCCATGAGCGCGAGCACGTCGATCAGGGGAAACTCAAGGACGGTCGCCAGCTCCCAGATACCTTGAGCGCGTAGTTGCTCCTCGAGAACCGGAGCAACCGCCCGTAGCGCCACGGCTTCGCGCGCCACAGGACGTCTCTGATCCGCGCTGAAACCGAGAGTAGCTTGTTCACCCGCTTGCACTTCCGGTTCATCCTCGTCGATAGAAACGCCGAGATAACGGCCGATCGTATCTCGTGCCGTGTACCCGGAGGCGGTCCCCGGCTCGAGCAGATAGGCGGCGATTTTAGTGTCGCAATAAAAGCCATGGATTTGAACGTCAGCCGTGAGGGCCGAGCGGTAAAGCGATTTGGCGTCGTGAGCGATTTTTTTTCGCTCGTGATCGTTAAGACAGCCGGCGAGCCGCTGCATCGCCGCGGACCAGGGAAGCACGCGCGCTTCGCCGGGGCCGTCGGATACGGCAAGCCATTGGTCATCCCAAGCCAACGCCACGGCCTCCCCTCTGCGCAGAAGCTCTTCTGACTTGAGTTCTGAGATCGCTATGAGCTCGAGCGCGGGCGGAGCGCTCGCCGCGTGAAGTTTGAGATCTTTCAGGCGCTCGTGCAGTGTGCGGAATTCAAGTGAGGTGAAGAGCTTGCGCACCTCGTCATCGTCCCAGGGCTCAAGGCGAAGAGCGTCCGGGTCGATATCGAGCGGCACATTATCAAGCAATTGGCCGAGCTCTTTGTTAGTGCGCACCTGGTGTGCGCTCGCTTTGACGGCGTCGCGCAGTTTCGGAGTCAGCTCGTCGGCATGAGCGATGACCTGGTCGATGTCGCCATACTTGTTGATAAGCTGGGCGGCGGTTTTGTCGCCGACACCGGGTATGCCGGGAAGATTGTCCGAGGTTTCGCCTTTCAGGGCCACGAAATCGATCCACTTTTCCGGCGTGACCCCGTACCGCTCGACCACGGTGGGGCCATCGTAGCGGATCACGTCGGAAATCCCCCGGCGCGTCATGATCACCAAGACGCCATCGCGGACCAGCTGGAGGATGTCCCGGTCGCCGGTGACGATTACGACTTCGCTCCCTTCTTCTCTGCAGTGTTTGGTCAGGGTCGCGAGCAGATCGTCGGCTTCATACCCTTCGAGATCGACCATCGGTATGCGCAACGTCGTAAGCACCTCGCGAATCAACGGCAGCTGCTGGCGGAACGCGTCCGGTGTTTCAGGTCGGTTGGCTTTATATTCCGGGTAACGATCGAGCCGAAACTGCGGCGCGCCTTTGTCGAAGCAGACAATGACGGCCTGCGGCCGCTCATCCGCCAATAGCTTGATGAGCATAGCGGTGAAGCCGTAAACGGCGTTGGTGATCTGCCCCGATGAAGTCACGAGCGTGTCCGGCAAAGCGAAAAAAGCCCGGAACGCGAGCGAATGGCCATCGACTAAAATCACCTTGCGCGCATCGCTTTTCGCGCTGGTTGAACCGCGACTGTTGGACTTTACTGCCGGTTTGTTTTTGCTTTTGGCGCTCACAGCTCGCAGTCTACCCGTTGGTCGCCCATGCGGCAATCGCGGCAAGCGTACAATGACCCGAAGGGATACGGGGTGGACACCCGAAGGTCAGCCCACTCCCTCCAAATTATAGCAACGAGACCGGCCATTGCGCGATATCCTCGCAAAGAATGGCGCGGGATTTTTACGGGTAAACCGAAAGATTTTTGGCAGCGCCGTCACAAAGGCGTCGGCCATCTCTTGGGCCTTCATTTCACCACTGCCGAAGATGAATAACCGGACCTTGTTCCGCCGATAAGCCTCCAATTCCGTCGGTCGATAGCGAATTCGGTCGTCCTTCGTGAGAACAACCCAACCGCGCTGGCCGACCTCGGATAGCCAATCTTCATCTAACGCGTTCTGAGGAAAGTGGTCGTCGTGGATCTCGACATCAACGTGGTTTTGGCGAAGTTTCTCTGCGATTACTTTTTGACCCAGTGAGCGGTCGATAAAGAAAACGATGGCTGGCTTAGGCGGCGTCGAGCCAGAGTTCGCAGCGGATTGCTTCTTCGATGTCCGATCTGGAGCGGCCATAGTCCTCCGCCAACTCTTCTACCGATTCGCCGGCCTTATAACGCTGGGCGATAATGGTGGTCGCTATACCGGTACCCGCTAAAACAGGGCGGCCGAAAGATATGTAAGGATCAATGACTATGGACTTAGGCTCTTCGGCTTTCCGCTCCCGCGTGAATGGGTAGAGCCGTATGGGAATTCCAATTGGATCCCGCTCTACGCGTTGGAGGTATGCCTCGATAAACTCTTTGATAACCAGTTGTCCCTCGCGGCTGATATTCACCAACCGGCCGAAGATCTCCACAAACAGATCGACACCGTCGGTAGCGAATTTTTGTTCCGCCAAGGGGTGCTTAGAGTCGAGGCGACTCTTTAGGTACTCGACCGACTTCCTCACCTGGCTAAGTGGAACACCGTGAGCTCGTCTGAGAGCATCCAGTACGTAAACCTCGACGAGATTTACAAAGGACAGGAGGCGCTGCTCCTTGTCCGGCAGATCGATAATGGGCTTAAAGAATCGCTTTTCCGTCTCCGTGGGATAGTGACGACCCATGACCCAAGACCTGAGCGTAGCTTGGGGGATGCCAAGGTAATGAGCCGCCTCGGAAATCCCGTACGCAGGCATTTCGCGCAGATCCTGCTTCTTATGGTGTCCACTCTCTTTCAAGGTAGACAAAGCATACACTAATCCGGTTCTGACCTTCAAACGCTCTAAAGTGCGCTGCTGCCCCTGCATAAATCGTTCGCAATGGGAGTTTTTCGTGGTAAGGTTTGCCGTCTCCAGTTCAGAAACCAAGGAGGGTGGTTGGTATGTCTCCACACGTCGTCGGTTTCTCTCTGCGCTCATCCCGTCATTTTGGCTGCAATCACTTTAGTCTAATCTCCGTGATAGCGCCCCTTTTTTTTCTCCTGTTCTCACCCATCTTCACACCCCGAGCAGCGGGGGCGGAGCGGTTTTATATCAGCATCCCCGGACCGGCGTTGAGCTACGTTCCGCTTTATTACGCCGAGGAGAAAGGCTTCTTTACGCAGGAGGGATTGGACGTGCAGGTTCTGGTGGTGCGCGGCATCATCGGCGTCAGCAGCTTGATGTCGGGCGAGATTGACGTCACCTGCCACGCAGGCAGCGGTTTTTCGGCGATTCTCAGGGGCATTCCGGTCAAAATCATTTCGGTGACCCGTGATCGACCGCTGCACGAGCTGCTTGTCGCACCTTCCATCGGCACTTCCGCTGATCTCAAAGGAAAAACGATCGCCGTCGGCTCTCTGGAGGGAACCGCCGCCGTCATAACCCGCCGCTTGCTCGAAGCGAAGGGAATCGATCCGCAAAAGGATGTGATGCTGTTGACCATGGAGGCCTATGCCCGGCTGCAAGCGCTGGTGACCGGTAAAGTGGCGGGCGCCATGATAACGCCGCCCTCGACCTATTTGGCGCAAGATCAAGGATTCAAGGTTTTCGGCCGCGGCCGGGACTCCATGCGTTACCTGCAAACCGGCGTCGTCGCCACCGACACCTACATTAAGCAGAAGCGTGAACGGCTGGTGCGTTTCCTGCGCGCCTGGAACCGAGCGCTCAAGTTCTACCAAGACCACCCCGAAGTCATGCTGCCCTACATCCAGAAAAAACTCGCCGTCAAAGACCCCCAGCTCGC
>JBGPIK010000123.1:0-15997 GCA_041484845.1 Binatia bacterium
GGAAAATACTCACAAGCTGGCGATCAACGAGTCGGGATATTGTAAAGCAGGCCCATTGCGCCCGCCATTTCGCCACGTGCCCGGCGAAATTGTGGAGCATGCCAAACAACAAGCGGCGGCGTGGAAGAAACTCTGCGAAAATTATCCGCCGCAAAAAGCGGCGGCGGCCTAGCAAGGTGCTGATGAAAAACCCTCCGTTCACCCTTCGAGAGCCTCAGGGCGAACGGAGGACGGATGAAATCATTGGATATTTTCCGTTCGTGCGGAGTCTCTCGAAGTACGCCGGCATCGCAGAGGAAAGTTAGGTTATGCCATCGAACACTTTAAGGTTATGGATCAACATCGCTGGGTTCACTTTAGCCTTATCCTTTATTTCGTGTGTCGCGGCAGCCCAGGATTCGCGCCCGATTGTCAGAGTGAGCAGCCCGGGCCTGGGGAGCATGTACACGATGCCGTTTCAGATTGCCCAGGAACAAGGCTTTTATCGAGACGAAGGGCTTGATGTCAGAATCCTCGGAGGAGTCAAAACCGCGCCGAGCATTCAGATGTTGGTTGGCGGTAGCGTGGAAGTGAGTCAGACCGTGGGCACGACTACTTTGGCGGCGATTCTCCAGGGAGCGCCGCTAAAGGTCGTGATGATCTTCAATGATAAACCGGCGTATGCCCTCTATGCAAAAAAAAGCATTCGCAATTTCGCCGAACTCAAAGGCGCAAAGGTTGCCAGTATCACGCCCGGCAGCACGGGTGATCGACTTCTCAAGATCGTGCTGGAAAAAAACGGTGTCAACTGGAAAAAGGATTTGCAGATCATCTATATTGGCACCTCGGATGTGCTGATCAAGTCATTGCTTTCTGATTCTGTCGATGCCGCCGTTTTGAGTTTTCCAGGTAATCTAATCGCCAAGGACGCCGGGTTTGTGGAGCTTGCCTCGTTCGCGGGCGAGGCCGGCGCGCTCACCGGCGGCGTGGCTACTGGCGAGCCCTTTTTTTCCAAAAAGCGAGATGTATTGACGCGGTTCTTACGAGCCACATTAAAGGGGTTGAAGTTTCTAAAAAACAGTAGAGACGGGTCGGCGAAGATCATGGCTAAATTTATGAACTTACCTCTCGATACGGCTTTAAGAACTTACGACGTGAGTATTCCCGCCTTTATTTCTGACGGAGTCCTCTCGGAGGACTTTCAAGACAAGGTCCTTGATTTTCAACTTAAGGCGATCGGATCGGATAAGAAAATATCGAGGGACAAGGTGTTCGATTTCTCTATTGTGAAATCTCTACAATGAATCGGTGAGGGGCAGTTATATAATAAAGCCAACGCTTTGCTCCGCTACGAACCCCAGCATCTCTAAAGAGTTGACCGTGCTCCCTTTCTGTGCTCGTCTAGTGCGCGAGCACGGGTCATCCGATACTTGCGCGGCTTATAACGGGCTTCATCCCGGCCTGATTTAGAGCATTTCAAACCTAAATTGCATTTTGCTGCTGGCACTTATGCCGAATTCTAACGCCACAATCGATAAATCCGCTCCGAGCTCCACTCGTTCGCTGGTCCGGTGGTTTCAACGTCATAAGGAAAAACTCTGGTGGCTGCACAGCTTGTATGCCCTGATCCTCGGCATTGGGATTATGTGGCTGGGAACGCAGAGATTTGCTTATCTGCGCGTCACCGTTTTTCATATCAGTTTCATATGGCTGTCGAGCTTGTTCTTGCCGAGACTGCTCAACCATCCTCGTCTGCCGGCGCGCTGGGCGCCGAGGGTTCGGCTGGTTGTCAATTATTTCAACAAAAACTTTTATCAACAGATGCTATTTTTCGTGCTGCCGATTTATTATGCCAGCGCTACGCTTTCCTCGCGCAATATTCTCTTCGTGCTGTTGGTAGGATTATCCGCGATTGTATCCACCCTCGACGTTATCTATGACCGGCATCTTTCAGTCAGCCGGACACTGACGGCTGGTTTCTTTGCCTTCAATCTTTTCGCTCTGATCAATGTCATGCTGCCCGTGCTGTGGAGTGTGAGCAACACTTGGACCACGCGGCTGAGCGCGCTGCTCGCCGCAACGGGGTTCTTGACGCTTTTTTATCCGCTCTCGCACTCGAAACGCCGCCGGATGGCGCTTGGGGTTTTCATCGCCGTCTTGTCGGTAGCCCTGGTCGAGTCGGGTCGCGCTTTTATCCCGCCGGCGCCATTGCGTTTGGCCAACGCGGAATTCGGCATGGGCTTTCAACCGGAGTCGTTGCGCCTGGAATCCACTGTGACTGAGCTTACTCCGCGCCCAACGGTGCGACTCTACGGACTGACGGCGATCAAAGCGCCTTTGGGTTTAAACGAAAGGGTGCAACATCGGTGGTACCAGAACGGGAAGCTGATCTGGGCTTCTCCATTTTACAATATGACCGGTGGGCGCGAGGAAGGTTATCGCGTCTGGACGGCCTGCAGCTTCGATAAAATTGCACCCGGCACCGAGCTACGCTTGGACCTCGAAACGGAAGGCGGGCAACTGATCGGCCGCGCATCTTTGAAGGCGGTAAGTGCGTAGAGTCATGACCGAAGGCGCTGGTTGCGGTTCCGCGGCACTCGCGGGAAGCGTCGCCGTCGATGACTTTGCGTCGGGCGCCCATGCCTACACCTTCACGGTTATAAGGATTAACGCCCGGTGCCGGCTGTTTCGACTTGTTTCACAAACGATAAATCAACAACCTCCAGAGGGTCCACTTTGGCGGCTTGCGGGAATTGATCGGTCATCATGTCGAGAGCGGTCTTGATGGCTTCCACCGACGGATAGGGAAATTTCGGCATGCGGCTGCTAAAATAATTATAGGTTTCCTCCAGCATCTCATCGCTTGCGCCGCGCAAATAGCGTTTCATCGCCGCCAGACCCCGTTCCTTGCTGGTTTTAAAAACCTGAACGCCGTCGGTCAGCGTTCTTACCAGCCGAAGTGTTACGTCGGGATTCTTTTTGACATTGACCTTGAGCGTTGAAATTCCCACGTAGGGATATTGGACACCCAGCGCGTCGAAATCGACCAGTTCGCGAAAGCCCATCTTTTTTGCGAACAGCCTTGCCGGTGTTGTCAGCATGGCAGCATCGACCACGCCGCGCTCCAGCGCCGGCAGAATTGCCGGAGTTTCCCCCAGGTTGACGAGTTTTACGTCACGGTTGGGGTCGAGGCCCAGTTTCCGCTTGAGAATGTAGACGAGCAAGATATCATTGATCGCTCCCGGACGCCCGGAGCCGATAACTTTGCCGCGCAGTTCTTTAGCAGTCCTAAGCTTGGGATTGGAAAAAATTGACGCACCGGTGCTATTGACGAATGACGCGATGATGACCAGATCCTTGCTTCCCACGGCATAGCTCGACACCACTCCGGTTCCCGTCGAGACGACATATTGTGCGTCGCCGCTGATCAGGAACTGATGGGGCCTCGTCCTGCCGGCATAGACCGATTCAATCTCAAGGCCGTATTTTCGCCCGAGGTGTTCTTCGACCGCAAGCCACAGCGGCGCATAGGCGCCGGTGAACGAAGAATAAATGATTTTGAGCTTCAGCGGCTCGCCCGCGGCGAAACAAAATGGCGTTACGGCAAGAAGTTCAACACAGGCTAGAAAACCAAGAAGAGAAATTTTGCGCGTCATGATGCGGTTCTGCTTTCTTTTGTCTCATAAAAGTTATCGCGGGAGCGCTACAAGGGAATTCGCTCTGCGCGATTGAATAGTAATGTCTGCCTGCCGTGCTGTCAAACGGTGCCGCAACATGAGGAGGAGCCGCATTGTTTGCGCGGCCATTCTGCTGGCGTCGAACTCGGCGTCTGA
Source organism: Binatia bacterium (assembly GCA_041484845.1). Lineage (GTDB taxonomy): Bacteria > Desulfobacterota > Binatia > UBA9968 > UBA9968 > JBGPIK01. The sequence continues at coordinate 3,813 of JBGPIK010000123.1, forward strand.
AATAATGTGAGGCACGCAGTGCCATGGGCCCCGCTGGCAAGCGTCTCACGGTTTCCAGCCGGCGGCAGTGAGTTCATTGTTTGCTTTTTTGACGAAGCTTAAATCGAAGATGTCGCCGATTTTGATTTCGCGCTGCACTTTGGTTGTCTTCTTCATTTCCTCGATCATTGCTTGCAAAACCTTGTCGTCGCTGTATCCCTCGCGCAAGATTAATTTGGAGTAGAGGTCATAGATCGCGCTGGCCAGCGCGCGGTCCTGCGTTCTTAGAGCGTCCATCATATATTTAGTTGCCGGTTCGCGTTTGCTGGCGAAATAATTTATTCCCTTGAGGGCCGCGCGGATAAAGCGGAAAATTGTTTCGGGATTTTGTTTGATCTTGTCATTCGCCGTTGCCAACCCCCCGTCGATGAGGTTGGCATAGTCGCTGGCCGCCGCCAATTTCGTAAATCCTTCCTTTTGCGCCTGAATGCTCATTCCGGTGTTGAACAGGGTCGCCTGGATCGCCTTGGCTTGTAGTGCCGGGTAACGAACAGAATCTCCACCCATAACTACAAGATTGACATCCTTCGCCGGGTCGATGCCGTTACGTTTCAAGATTTCTCTGGCGACAATCGCCAGCGAGCCTTCCGGCGACATGATGGCGATATTTTTTCCGCGCAACTGGCTGATCGACTTGATATCAGGTTGGGCGATGAGATCCCAGCCAGGCTTATCTTGAAAAATTGTGACGATTTTAACCGGCACAGCCCGGACCGCCGCCGCCAGAGCGCTGCCGGCATTGGTGAAAAAATCGACTTCACCGGCAAGCACCGTTCTGATAGCGATCTCGCCGCGGATGCTGAGGAGCTGCACGTCCAGGCCTTCTTCTCTTAGGTAACCTTCTTTCTGCGCGATCATGAGGCAGAATACGGAAGTGTTCATCGACGGGTAGGCGACGCGGACGGTTTCGATGGGAAAAGCGGTATCCGCGGCACAAAAACAAACTATGAAGCAAACAATAAAGAGGCGCGCTACTCTCCGGCAATTCATCTCAGGCTCCCTTCCTCGGCCGGGCGACGCCGGCGCTCAAATTTGACGGGACGAAATTTTTTCCGGAACGTGATAAGGATCATAGAGGTGACCGGACCACTAATTCAGCCGAGTTTGCTACCGGCAGGGGATGATGCTCTTGTCGTATGTACGGCGCTAGCCACACGGCTTTAGCGGCTACTTCGAATTTAGCCCGTAGCCAACCCAGCGGTCAACCGAAAAGAATGGAGAGGAGCTTAAGAGGAAAAAGCACAGTAGGCCAAGATCCTCTCTGGCCGGTGACTCAATTCTGCGGTTCGTCTTTCAGACTATTCTCGATTTTGCAAAAATATCTCAGGCAACGGCTCGATTAAACGGAATATCGGGGTGAAATCGTCGCATTGCGCAGCAGATTTCGGATTCGCGCAAAGCAGCGAGCCGGCGTCGTTATCCAGCAGATCCGGTTTTGGCTTTCTCATGGACTCGAATGCTTGCAAGTTTTGCGCTCTCCGAAGCGGTCCAACCAAACTCGACCATGCCGCGCATACGCGAGCCGGCCGCCACCGTTAATGTCGCCGCCTTGACATCACCGATGACTTGTCCCGATTCCAAGAGCTTCACCTGAGCGCTTGCCGAAACATTTCCCTCTACTTCGCCTTCGATAGTTACGGTAGCGGCATTTATGGTTGCCGCAACGCGGGCGCCCTTATCGATTTCTAAGTTTCCATTAATCTCAATATTACCAGTGAATTTCCCGCCAATCCGCACATCCGCGTCGCCTTCGATTTTCCCCTCTATCGTGACGCCGGGGCCGAAAAATGACTCGTGGCGCCCTTGCGCTGAAATCTCCTTCCTTGGTGGGACAGGACTCGGCGGTGCTGATTGCTCTTGCGCCGGGGCGGTGCCCTGTTCGTTTTCCGTTGTTTCTTTCCAAAGCGCCATGGGAACCTCCGTAAGGGCTGGATTAAGGATGACTCTGTTCATTAGAAAATGAGCGAACGTTTTGCCCAAAGACGCAAAGCGGATGCCAGGGATGCGGAGGGGCCATGCGTCCTAGAGCCATATCGGATCAGACGTTTAGCGATCGGATTCGATAATGGACGCACAAAGATTTCCCTGTAATTTCGTCATCGTGGCTTAGCCTTTCCTGCGCGGACAAAAAGATAGTGGTCGAGTGGGCCACGTCACCATTGTCTGAGCTTAGTTCAAGATTGTCATGCCGGGAATAAACTTGAACGTTCGGCTGACGCAGAAATATTCCGGGCCCAAATTTGCGCACGGGCTTCAATATACTCTTGACGGCCACGTGCGGCAACCATGACCGCGATGACGCGGAAGTGAGGTAGTGTCAGTTTGAACAAGATCCCTCACATTCGTTCGGGATGACAGATCGAGTAAATTGTCATTCCGAGCGGAGCGAGGAATCTTTCTTGATGCCAACAAGACGGAGTGTCCAAAGTAAACCACTACCGGAGGTGATAGGGGGATTGACTTGCGCGCGTCATTTGCGCTAACGGTGTGCGCGAGAAGGCGCGGAGGTCAATTTGCAGATCACTGATATCAAGGCAACGTTACATCGAGTTCCGGTAAAAGTGCCGTTGCTCGACGAAAAAATCTGGACGTCGATATTGTTCGCCGTCGTCGAGACCGACCAGGGGGTAACCGGTTACGGATTGACGCGCGGTTCGCTGCGATTCGGCCTTAAAGAGTTCATTAACCGCGAGGTCGCGCCGTTCCTGCGCGGCAAGAATCCATTGGAAACCGAACGCATCTGGAATCAGCTTTACAAAACGTTTAACCCGCGGGCGCAGACCGGCATGTGGAGCTCGGCCGTGAGCGCCATCGACATCGCGCTCTGGGACATCAAAGGCAAACACTACAAAGAACCCGTGTGGCGCCTGCTCGGCGGAGCGCAGAACCCGGTCCCGTCTTACGTCACCTTCGGCCTGAAGCAATACACGAAAGAGCAATTGGTGGAAGTGGCGAAACAGTTAATCACGCAAGGCGAGCATAGACTCAAGATGGTTGTCGCCATCGATCCGGAGAGTCCGAGCGTGGACGCGGCGCGCGTGCGCGCGGTTCGGGAATCGGTGGGTGACGATGTCGAACTCATGATCGACGCCAATTACCTATTCTCTTTCAACCGCGCTCTGGAACTTTGCAAGCTGGTCGAGCCGTATCGCATCACCTGGTTCGAGGAGCCGGTGTATCAAAACGACGCCGCGCTTTTGGCGGAACTGCGACGTCACACGTGCATTCCCATCGCCGCCGGACAAAATGAAGGGCACCGCTTTCGCCACCGCGAGCTGATCGTCAATCGCGCCGTCGATATCGCGCAGCCCAACGTTTGCTCGGTCGGCGGCTATACCGAGGCGGTCAAGGTCGCGGCACTGGCACAGGCCTTTAACCTGCCGATTGCCAACGGCGGCGGCTGGCCGCATCACAACATGCACCTGCAGGCGGCGATGGCCAACGGCTGGCGCGTGGAATTTCATTTCGAAATGTGGGGCGTCGGCGACGCGATCTATAAAGAGCCGCCCGCGCCGGAGCGCGGCTGGGTGACGCTGCCGGAAAGCGCAGGCTTAGGTTTGGAACCGCGCTGGGACGCGCTGCAAGAATACGAGGAGCATTAGACCGAATCAAAGCGATTTGAGATTGAATCTTCGCGATCAAACCTCCGGGCTGACGCGCCATTGGATCCCGTTCTCGTCTACTTGGCGACGATCCCTTTTCTTGCCATTGCCTTGGTGACGAAATAATCGGTCCCGTTCGCTGTCGCAAGAAGCAACAACATAGGAATCATTGCGCTGCTGTCCCCAAAAAAGAGAACATTTAGGAACATCAGCCACAGCACGGCGGAACCGATGAGCTCAAACACTCCCAAAACCGTGTGCTTGAGATAAATGTCCCCCAGTCCCGGCAGCAGCAGTGAACGGAGCGCCGCTGTGCGACCGGAACGGAATTCCGTTTGGCACGAGGCACACCGTAGGAAACCCGCTTTCGCGACCGGTTTGCAGCATGCGGGGCAGAGATGTTGCAGCAATCGCATGCCGGAAACAATCGCTGTCGGCGATCGCATTGGAGTTTCGATCGCTCGCCGGACGCGGGAGCGCAATTCCCTTGCGTCGGCGTAAGTCAAAGCGGCTATCCGTATCTTCTCATTGTCGCGCAGCCGGAAAGTCAAATTAGCGGCGAAACGACGAACGGATTTAATGTCTGAAAGAGCGACGACGTTCTTGATGTCTTTGGGCGAGCGGCTGCGATGGGTTACGTTGAACAAGAGCAATCGGCGATCCGTAAGCACAAGGCTCGTCCCGTTGACGTAAACGGCCCAGGCGCCGGCTCCAAACACATGCTCCCAGATCTCGTAGGTGTAACCACCGGCGGATATAAAACGGACTTTTTCCTCCGGTTCGAGCGCTTGCTTCAAGACCGGAATCAGAGCTCGAACGGCTTTAATCCTGGCGCGAGTGGTACGCGCTCGCGTGGAGAAGAAAATTTCGTCCGCCTGAAAAACCCGCGGCCCCAGTATCGCCTCGGCTTCTTGGACCACGGCCCGGACTTCCGGCAATGGGTTGTCACTCATGATGGCTGTCTCCCATTCAAGTTAACGCTAGTGTGGTGTTTCCTCAATCCGTTGAATAAGTCATGTCATTCTGAGCCGGAGGCGAAGAATCTTTAAATGCTGTTAGATCCTTCACTCTGTTCAGGATGACCCCTCTTGAAACTTGAGAATAACTCATGAAACGGTGCCAGATTTATTAAACAAACTTTGGTTCCATGACGCTTCGGCGGCCTTTAACTTTCAGCAACAGGTGTTCATCAAGCGCGTAAAGCATTCCGGCAACGGCAGATAGAGTGGGTGTGAATTAGCGCGAGAGAGTCGCGGCTGTCAAGCAAGATCAGGGCGGGGTAACTCGGATTCCAGGAGCACAGGGTATAAGGAAAAACACCCAAGGGGCTCCGCTCGTGCGCGGCAAATCTAGCCCCCGTTATTCATTGTCAGGGAAAACACTATGACATTGTGTCGATCGAGGGGGGAGCCGAAATGCAAAGAGCAAAGGGCGAAGCGCTAAGCGTAAATCAGCGAATGCTTCTGAAAGGCTCCTTGCTCCCTGCGCTACGCAAAAACGCACAGGCTCATTGTCTTCGCTCCGGAGGGCTCCGCCCTCCTCGATGGCCGTCACGCGTGAATTATCCGGGCTAGGAGCACGGCTCCGTCTTATGCTTTCTTGTCTCCGCTTGGCGAATCGCGGTCCAGAGTTTAGGCGCGGTGTAGGGCATGTCGATGTGGTCGATACCCAGCGGCGCGAGCGCATCCATGATTGCGTTTGCTACCGCGGGCGGCGCGCCGTTGGTGCCGGCCTCGCCCACGCCTTTGACGCCCAGGGGATGAAACGGGTTCGGCGTCACGGTTTCTCCGATGGTCAGCGGAGGCATGTTTTCCGCGCGCATCACCGCGTAGCCTATCAACGAACCGGTGAGCGCCTCGCCATTCTCGCCGTAGATCATTTGTTCCCGGAACGCTTCGCCGAGCCCCTGGGCCACACCGCCGTGGATTTGCCCTTCGACGATCATCGGGTTGATGATTGTGCCGCAGTCGTCGACCAGCACGAGCTTTTCAATTTTCGGCTCGCCGGTTTCGTGATTGATCCTCACCACTGCCACATGAGCGCCAAAGCCCCACGCTTCGCGCTTAGGATCGAAGAAGACCGTTTCTTGCAGTCCGGGTTCCATACCGCGCGGTAATCGACCATGAGCGGCGGCAGCGATCTGGCGCCAGGTGACCTTTTTGTCCGGGACGCCGGTGACGGCGAATCCGCCGTCAGTCTGCACCATGTCCTCGGGCGCCGCCTCAACCAGATGCGCGGCAATGCGGCGCGCCTTTTCGATAACGCGATCAATCGCCATACACAGCGCGCCGCCGCCCATGACGGCACTGCGGCTGCCGAAAGTCCCAACGCCCTGTTGAATCGCCAACGTGTCACCATGCCGAATGGCGACGTGATCCATGGAAACGCGCATTTTTTCGGCGGCGATCTGAGCGAAGACAGTTTCGTGCCCCTGGCCATGAGAACTCGAACCGGTGAGAACCGTAATCTCGCCCGTGCGCTCCACGCGAACGGTGGCGCTTTCGAATCCCGCCCCGCCGCTCGGCTCCACGAAGGTTGACAGACCGACCCCGACCAATTCGCCGTGTTTTCGCGCCTCGTTACGATAGCGTATCAGGTCTTCGTAATTGGACAGGCGCAGCGCTTCGTTCAGCGATTTTTCGTAATCGCCCGAATCATATTCGACGTTCACGCCGGTCCGGTACGGAAACTGCTCCGGCCGGATAAAGTTCTTGCGGCGTATCTCCAGACGATCGATGCCCAAATCCTTCGCTGCTTTGTCGACCAATCGTTCGATGTTCAGCACCGACTCCGGCCGGCCGGCGCCGCGGTACGGACCGGTTGAGACCGTGTTGGTGAATACCGCCACGACTTCAACGTGAATGTTTTGGATCTGATAACAGCCCGGGGCCATAGCCATCATGCGCTGGGGCGGGCCCGCCGTATTGGCGCACAAATACGCGCCGAGATTCGCGACCACCCGGACCTTTAGTCCGAGCATGGTGCCGTCCTTCTTAAGCGCCAGCTCTGACGTCATCGCTTGGTCGCGCCCCTGAATCACGGTGACGAAGTCATCGCTGCGGGTTGCGGTCCACTTGACGGCCCGGCCGAGCTTAAGCGCCATATAAGCGGTCAGGACGTATTCTCGATAGAGCGGTCCCTTGCTGCCGAACCCACCGCCGACATCAGGCGCGATGACGCGAATCTTATGCTCGGGAAAACCGAGCGCGATAGACAGATCGGCGCGCGCGCGGTGCGGGGTCTGAGTGGTGAGCCACACGGTGAGTTCGCCGTTCGCCTCCGGCTTGGCCACGGTGCCTCGAGGCTCGATCGCCATGGCAACTTGGCGCGGGCTGGCGATATGCATGCGCACAACATGATCGGCTTCGGCAAAGGCTTTGTCGACGTCGCCGCCCTTTTTCGTTGCGGTATAGCAAATGTTGCTGTCCAGCTCTTCCCGGGCGATCGGCGCACCCGGCAGCAGGGCTTTTTCGGCATCGACAACGGCAGGAAGCGCTTCGTATTCAACCTCGATCGCGTTGGCTGCATCTTGAGCCGCCGCGCGTGTGCGCGCCACGACCGCCGCGACGGGGACCCCTACCGCATGCACGGCACCGCGCGCGAGCGCGGGATGGGGCGGCATCTTCTGGTTGGGCACCATGGCGGGTGCGGGGACGTTCAGGTGCTCGCCGATATCGGCGCCGGTCACGACGGCTTCGACGCCGGCCATCGCGCGCGCCGCATTCGTGTTGATGGAAATTATTTTTGCATGCGGGTAGGGGCTGCGCAGGAGCGCCAGATAAAGCATTCCGGGTAACTGAATATCGTCCGTATAGCACCCTTTGCCGGTGATCAGCAGCCGATCTTCCACGCGCCGAATCGGCGCGCCGATAAGTCCGTCTATCGTGTGTTCAGTGGTCATGGGGGTACCTCAAAATCGAAAGGATAAGGGATAAAGGATAAAGAAGAACGATTTACGGGTAAGGTTCATCCTTTATCCGTTATCCTTTGATTTACTTCGCTCCACCGCGCCTTCAAGGGCGCGCCGTGCCAACACCGTTGCCATGTGGCGTTTGTAATCCGCGGTGGCATAAAAATCATCGTCCGGATCCGCGCCTTCGGCGGCCTTCGCTGCGGCAGCGGTGATCGCTTCCGCAGTGAGCGGTTGCCCCCGTAGCGCGGCTTCCACTGCCGCGGCGCGGCGTGCACCGCCGCCTAACCCGCCGATGGCGACGCGAGCCGATGCGCATCGGCCGGATGAGCTCCGACTGATCAGAGCGCCAGCGCTTACGACGACATAACCGGAAGCGGGATGACCCATTTTGTGATACGCGCTGGCCGTGCCGGCTGATGGCAGCGGGATGCGAATTTCAGTCAGCACTTCGTTGGGCGCCAGAGCCGTGGTGAAAAAATCCATGAAGAAATTTTCCGCGGTGACCGCGCGTCTTCCGGACCGCGACACTAAGGTGAAAGAGGCATCGAGCGCAGTCAAGATAACGGGGAAGTCGGCGCCGGGATCGTTATGAGCGACGCTGCCGCCGATCGTGCCGCGATTGCGCACTTGTAAATCGCCGATGACGGATGCGGCGTCTGCCAAGCCGGGCAACTGCTGATGCACGAGATCCGAAGAAAGAACCTCCGCGTGCACCGTTAGCGCACCGATCACAAGCGCATTGCCTTCGACCCGTATGCCACGGAGACCGGGCACTGGGCCAAGATCAATCAAACAGCGCGGCGATGCCAAGCGTAATTTCATGGCCGGGATCAGACTGTGTCCACCGGCCAACAATTTCGCGTCTTCGCCATGCTGGCTCAGAAGGTCGAGGGCTTCCTCAACTGAGCGTGCCGCGAAGTAACCGAAGCTAGCGGGAAACATTGTTGCCTCCCATTTTCTCTGCCGCCCATTTGACCGCCTCGATGATGTTGATGTAGCCGGTGCAGCGGCACAGATTGCCCTCTAGCGCGTGCTTGATTTCTTTTTCTGTGGGATTCGGATTGCCATTGAGCAGATCCATCGCCGTCATAATCATTCCTGGCGTGCAGTAGCCGCACTGAGCGCCGTGCTTCTCACGAAAGCCTTCCTGTACAGGATGCAACGCGCCGTCGCACGCGAGGCCTTCAATGGTCGTGATTTCCGCGCCGTTGGCTTGCACTGCCAAAATCGTGCATGACTTCACGGCCCGTCGGTTCAAATGAACGGTACAGGCGCCACACTGGCTGGTATCGCAACCTACGTGCGTGCCCGTCAGACTTAAATGGTCGCGTAAAAAATAGACCAACAACGTCCTTGGCTCGACGATGGCGTCGTGCTTGACACCGTTTACGGTCAGGGTTATCGAAACAGCGGCGTACTTGGCCTCTGCAGTCATGCTCAGGGGTCCTCCCTATCTCGTTTCTGAATAGATTTGCGGTGGGCGGTGCTTATCTTGTTACTGTTACACTAACTGAGAAGCGGCCTCAAGATGTCGTAGCTACTCAACAACGCTCCCTGAATATAGATTTGTTCCATTCTGTCATTTCGAGCGCAGGGAGAAATCTTTCTAAGATTTCTCACATTTGTTCGGGATGACAAAATAGCGTGGGACTCACATGGACGCTGAGGCCTTGCGCCGCGGGTTGACGGGGTTCCACTAGGCGTTCTAAGATCGCATGACCTTAAGCCGTGCAGGAGAAATGGAGAGTAATATAATGTTGTATGTCGTGCGGGGCGACCCCGCGTTATTCCAATCGGCGCCTATGTCAAGTCACAGGCCGTTCCGGGCCGTTCGTGTTTTGCTTGGGGCATGGTTTATGGCTTTGAGCCTTCTTTTTTCCGCGTCGGCTTGGAGCGCGAATGAGAAAATCATTTTCGGCTGGAGCGCCGTTAGCGGCGCGCAGGCTGTTCCCTGGATAACGAAAGACGCCGGCCTGTTTGAAAAGCACGGACTGGACACAACCCTGCTGTTTCTGGACGGCGGCTCGAAAGCGATTCAAACGCTGCTTTCCGGAGAAATCCCCGTGGTGTTGGGAGCAGGCAACTCGGCTGTAGCGGCTCGGGTTAGGGGTGGCGATGTGGTCCTCATCGCCGGTATCGTTAACTCCCTTGCATACAGCCTCATTGTTAATCCCGACATCAAAAAGCCGGAAGACTTGAAGGGGAAAAAACTTGCCGTCAGCCGGTACGGCGCGAATTCCGATTATGCGACGCGGAAAATCTTGGCGAAATGGGGCCTCAGGCCGGACAAAGATGTAGCGATAATCCAGATCCCGGGCGGGCAGCCGACGCGCTTGGCTACCGTGCAAAGCGGGCAGGTCGCCGGCCTCGTCGCGCAACCGCCGGTGACGAACCTCGCGCGTAAGCTTCGTCTCAACATTTTAGCCGAACCGGAAGACTTCGGGGGTGAGTACACCAATACTCCGGTTGCCTCGACCCGCGCGGTCATCAGAGAACGAAAAGAGATGTTGCGAAAATTCATGAGAGCGCTGGTCGAGGGGATCTATGTTTACAAAACACAGAAAGACTTTAGCAAGCGCGTTATTGCCAAGTACATGCGCATCAACGATGCCGAAGCCATTGAGGAGAGCTATCAGTTTTTCTCCCGCCTGGTCCCGGCAAAACCTTATGTGCCTGTCAATGCCATCAAAGAGGTTTTATTGGAGCTGGGTGAAAAAGATCCTAAGGTCGCGTCATTAAAACCCGAGGACATCGCGGATATGAGCTTTGTGAAGGAATTAGACGAAAGCGGCTTTATCGACGGCCTGTACAAAGGTAAAGCCAAATAGCACCTGTCTCACCTCGGCGCTACCGCAACCAAAAAAACAAACTTGCACTTCGAAGGTCCCCCTCCTTACCCTTCATCCTCCCCCGCGCGCGGGGGAGGAAAGAGGTGGGGTGCCTACCCGCTTCCCTGGTTGAGCGGCGGCAGCCGGAGCGTGATGCCCTTTCTTTCGAGCTCGCGGTAGTATTCGGCGCTGATCTGCGGATCCTCGTTCTCGTAGCTAATCTGATAAATTTCCGCGTTGGGATCTTTGTCCTGCGCCGACAGGTCGGGTTGATAGCTTTTGCCTGTGCCGTACTTCGATGAATAGCCTTGTTCCTTGAATGCCAACATCCTGAGCGGCGTAATACCGGTGTTCAGATGTTGATGGTATTCGTTCAGCTTCGGAGAAACGACCGCGGTTGGATTGAGCGGAATGCGGCGGCGGTTTTTTTCGCCGGGCATAAACAGCAACTCGTAGCCTTCGCCGCCCACGCACAGCACATGGGCGCCAGGCCCATGTTTGTGGGCGGTCATGTAGGTGCCCGTGGACGTTTCGGCAATGTGCAACGACAATGAGGCGCTCGCCATGCACAGCCGCATCACCGAGGTGCGTCTGCCGCGCTCGGGGTAGGGGTCCAAAGCAAAGCGGTTGATGTCGGGAATGAAATTGGTTTCGAACAGCCGGAGGTTGAGTTGTTTGCCCGCGTCGGAGAAATAATGCTGCCACGAATAGGAGTAGCGGTCTTTGAACGCATAGAGGTTGTTAAAAACAAAATCAGTGTTGTGGTAGAGGTTCAAGACGTGCGCCATGTTGGTCCCGAATACGATCCGGCAGGGCTCGTCGCTGGAACTGTTGAATTCCTGATGCCACGCGTTGAGCGGAATCGCGAGCAGCGCGTTCCTCTCCCATTCAATGGTTTGCTTGGGTTCGCCTTGCTGCCATATCACGGTCGCTCCCCGGCCTTGAAGGACGTACATGACCGACTCGTAAAGATGGTGCTCCGGCTTCAGTTCGCCCCGGGGTGGAATTTCCACCACTTGGAGATTTATTCTCTCTTGCTCGCCGAGACGCGTGTATGCGACCTTGCCGCCCCGTCTATCCCAATCGTGAAGCGGCAACGTCGTAAGGTCCTCCAATGCGCTGCCTTCGTACAGCGGGGCGCCCTCCTGTTTTACAAAGAGTTGATACGAGCTTGCTATTTGCCAATCGTCCGGTCGCTTAGCCATAGTTCCTGCCCGATGGAACGAATTTACTGCAAAGCATTTACAGGCGAGCATTAACTCTTGTCAAGGAGGCGATCGTGTAGGCAGGCGGCGGCGTCCACCAGAGTCGCCTTGTGGATCGGTCGCCGAGCGTGTTTCATCTCCGCGTCGCACTGCGACTCGCACCATCCGCTGCCCAACAGGTCTTCGCGTCGTGGCAACTCTTGATCGCGTCGAGCTCCGCGTGCAGCGACGTCTTTTCCTCGCTGGGCAGTGCGCGAAGGTATTACGCAGCTCGTAGGGAAATAAAAAAGGGGTCAAATCGGCTTTTTGCTTTTTAGCAACGCTTCTTCAACCCTACGAACCTTCCGCTCAAGCCGTTTCTCTTTGGCCACTCGCTCCTTCATAAGTAAATAAGCCGAGCTCACCGAAGACGTTTTATCGATTCCTACCGCCTTGCCGATTTCCTCGTGCTTGTGGCCTCCCAAATGCCGGCCCAGATAGATCGCTACCATCCGCGCCTCGTTCTCCCCGCCGCGGTTTCGCCGCTTTAACTCCTCGGCCCCTTTCCCGTACTCCCGGGCCGTTGCCGCCACGATCGCTTCGAGTTCTACCCCAAAGA
>JBGPIK010000124.1:0-15938 GCA_041484845.1 Binatia bacterium
CCTGTGCCTTTTTGCATGGAGCAGGGAGCAAGGAGCCTTTCAGAAGCATTCGCTGATTTACGCTTAGCGCTTTGCCCTTTGCTCTTTGCATTTTTGTCTCACCTTTCGATCGACACAGTGTCATCGTTTTTCCTCTAACCGTGAATGATGCGGGCTGGCAGAATATCGCCTCAGTCTCGGTCATTTGCGAAGTCAGATTTTCAACCGACGCGAGGAGGAGCAATTATGCAATTCGCTGCCAAATACGGATTGTGGCTCTTGGTTGCGATTCCGCTGATCTCGGTCAATCCTGCTCACGCGCAATCGAATCCTAAGCTCACGCCGGTCAACTACGGCAACATCGTCATCACCGCGACCCATTGGCCGTTTCTCATCGCCGAGCAAGAAGGGATGTTCCAAAAGGAAGGCATTGACTTCAAGAGGGTCATCGGTGGAAATACAACAGCGACCGCCCAGGCGCTGGTTGCCGGATCCACCGAATTTGCGCAAATGAATCTGGTCAATCTGCTCGGCGCCAATGCCGCCGGTGCGGATCTCGTGGCGGTGGCCGGAGACGCCACGGTTCCTATCTACACGCTCATCGTGCATCCCTCGATCAAGAGCTATGCCGATTTGAAGGGGAAACGTCTAGCCATCACGGGTCCCACAGACCCGCTCAATTATGTGCTCGCCCGCATGCTTGCGGCCAACGGACTTAAGACTTCAGACTATGAATTGATCAGTCTCGGCGGAGCCCCGCAGCGGTTGGCCGCGGTGCAGAAGGGCGGCGTCGCCGGGTCACTCATCAATCAGCCCTCGGACTTTATCGCTCTCGGATCCGGCTTCAGCTCTCTCGGATTGTCCACAGATTATGTCGATAATTTTCAGTACACAATCACCGGAGTTCGCCGCGACTGGGCGCAAAAAAATAGGTCTCTGGTAGTGCGATTTCTGCGCGCCTACGTGAGAGCCTGCGAATTTTTCTATGAGCCAAGGAATAAGGAGGCCGTGGTCCGCGCGCTTGCGGAAAAGACTAGGTCGGAGCGAGAGGAAGCGGAGAAAACCTACGCTCTTTACATGCAGACGAAGAAAACGATCCCCCGGGACGGCGGTGTGGACGTGCAAGGCGCGCGCAAAGTCGCCGAGAACTGGAAAGAATTCGGCCTGCAAAAGATGCCGCCGCCGGTGGACAGCGTGATTGATCTGAGTTATCTGGCTGAGGCGAGAAAGTGAATGGAGAATAATTAGGAGAGCTCATGGCTAATACGGCGGCGGATATTGTTTTCAAAAACGGGTTGATTGTTACTCCCGCCGGCACCATGGAAGGCGGCGTCGCCGTTCTCGACGGGAAAATCGCCGCGGTCGGCAGAGATTCGTTTTTACCGGCGGCGCTTCGCGAAATAGATCTCGCCGGGAGATACCTGCTTCCCGGAGTAATCGACCCCGAATGCCACTTGGGGAGCCATCGATCTCTTGCCGATGATTTTCGGACGGAGACGCGGGCGGCGGCGGCTTGCGGCGTTACGACCTGGGGTATGCAGCTCGTGAGCCTCGCGATTACGGGGGGAACGGACAAAGTCAAGGGACCGGCCGACATTCCGAGCTTCACTAAAGCAATGCCATTGTACTATGAAGCGTCGCGCAACGCGGCGATAGATTTTTTTCTGACCCCGATCCTCGGCACCGACGAGCATGTGGAAGAAATTCCTTATCTGGCCAGAGAACACGGCATCAGTTCGTTCAAATTGCACTTGCAGATGCAGGGACCATGGAAGTCTTCCTGGCCCGCTTACTCGTTCGACGACGGGAGCATTTACGCGGCATTTCGATCGGTCGCCAAGCTCGGCGCGCCGGCAATCGCGCTGCTCCATTGTGAGAACTGGGAAATCGCTCGGGTCCTGCAAAAGGAGCTTATGGATGCCGGCCGAACGGATTTGGGCGCCTGGGATGATCGCTCTCCATCGTTTACTGAAGCCGGTCATGCGCGGACGTATCTCTATTATGCCAGGATTGCGGGTTGTCCGATTTACGTCGTCCATGCGACTACCAGAGAGACCCTTGCGGAAATTGAAAAGGCCAAATCCGAAGGTCTGACGGTCTACGGCGAAATCGGCACTCACTACTTGGTGCTGCACAAGGATGCCTGGAAAATCAACGTGCCGCTGCGGGATCGCGCGACGCACGACACGCTTTGGCGGGCGCTCGCCTCCGGCGCCATCGATTGCATCGGCAGCGATCACGTCGCGCACACGAGAAGCCGCGAGTCAATGGAAACCGGAAACGTTTGGACCACGATCAGCGGATTTCCGTCGCGCGTTGAAGGCATGCTTCCCATGATGCTGAGCGAGGGGGTGAACAAGGGACGGATTTCCATCGAGCGCCTCGCGCAAGTTGCCAGTGAAAACCCGGCGAAAATCTTCGGCCTTTATCCGAAAAAAGGAGCGATTATCCCCGGCGCCGATGCGGATCTGGTGGTCGTCGATTTGCAGCGCCGGGCGAAGATCACGAAGGATCTTCTGCACACGGTGACGCCATGGTCCATCTATGAAGATTGGGATGTAACGGGCTGGCCGGTGATGACCCTCGTCCGCGGCAACATCGTTATGGAGTGGCCGGAAGGCGAACCTCGCGCTAAAGTCACCGAGGCTTCCTTCGGTCAGTATCTCAGGCGATCATTAATAGGTGGCGCGTGAGCCGTCCTCTTCACGAAAGGTTTGATTAACGGCGCCTTGCTGCTACCATCCGCCTCGACCGTTGTGCGACTCTGCAATTCCGAGGGTAGATTCCACCTCAAAGTTAAGGCAGTGGGTGACAATCGCCGCTGAACAAACTTCCACAGCCCTGCAGAGGAATATTGATCGCTAGCTTGTGATACGTAAGCCACATTTCTGCGGCAAGGGCCCATACCACCTTGACTTTCAAATCGTCCTCGAGCAGCTGCACCGCCGGTGCCGCGTCCCAGCCACCCCCATTGATATAGATTGCGTCGACAGGAGTGCCGAGTTTCTGAACGCCGCGTTTGCAGTGGCGGTAAACATCCATGTAGGAGACGTCATCAAGGCGCAAGAGCGGCGTCGTGTAAAGAGCTTCAGTTTGTCCAGTGCCGCTGAAGCCGGGCATGATAACCGATTCAAGTCCAAAGCGACTAAAATGATTAACGATACCCTGATTGAGTTCATCGCCGAAATAAGTTGCAATAGCAACTCTTTTAGCCCCCAGCGCCTTGAGCGCGATGGCGTGAGGTTCGACGGCGGTCACCACGGGCAAACCAATCTTTTTAGAGAGATCCGAAGCCCATTGGCGCTCGAAATCCAGCCCCTTGAGAAGAAAGGGAGGTGTGCCGCTGATTGTTATGATATCGCACCCCACTTCCTTAAGCTGTACGGCTATCTCCTCCGCACGCTGGAAGCCTTCGAGGAACTTGTCCTTGTGGCCGCTCCTGAATCCTATAAAAGTCGGAACAATCTCGACTCCCTCGGCGGCATACTTGTACCAAAAAGCGAACGACTTTCCACGATGCGTCGGTTTGATCAGACCTACTCTTGCGCGCCAGGCATACATAAACCACCTCTTGTTCCGGGGAGATTTTTCGCAGAGCGTATCTAATTAACGTTCTTTGTGTCAAACGATCTCAAGGAATGCACTCGAAAGCTAGTCGCAGGCTTAGGAGTCTAGCCTGGGAACCATCACGCTTGGTCAAAGATAGGCCTCGACAAAATGGGCTAAGGCTGTGCTATATGGGAGAGCCTAGGGGTTTTGAGTTAAGGGATGCGTGAGTAAACTTTCGCCAGCTGCGGAGAAGGGGAAAAACCAAGATGACGCACCGATCGATAATTTGCTGCGCACTGATGTTGGCAATAAGTATTTCTTCAGCTTTGCTCGCCCAGGATAAGAAGCTCGACAAGTTTCGCACCGGGGGCGGCTCGGCGTCGGCAACACAGATGTCGCTCTGGCTGGCCAAAGAAGGAAACTACTACGAGAAAAACGGACTTAACGTTGAGGTGATCAGTATCCCGGGAAGCTCGCTAGCAATTCAGGCGATGTTGTCGGGAGAGCTACCGATCATCCAGGCGGGCGGCACCGGCCCGATCCAGGTCAATCTCTCGGGCACCGATACCGTCATCATTGCAACGGTCGCCAAGAAGTTTACCTGGTGGATCTTCAGCCAGCCGAACATTCAACGCATGGAGGATTTAAAGGGCAAGATCTTTGGCACGACACGCTTTGGCACACAGTCGGATCTCGCCTCGCGTATCGCGCTGCGCCGCTACGGCATCGATCCGGACCACGACATAACCATGGTCCAGACGGGCGGGCCGGCTGAAACGCTGGCGGCGATCGTGGCCGGAAAAATTCATGCGGCGGCCGTCAGCCCGCCCGCGACACTGCAAGCGAGGA
The DNA here is from genome assembly GCA_041484845.1 of Binatia bacterium. GTDB lineage: Bacteria > Desulfobacterota > Binatia > UBA9968 > UBA9968 > JBGPIK01. The sequence continues at coordinate 4,378 of JBGPIK010000124.1, forward strand.
AATTGAAACTGAGAGAGCTGTTGGACCTCTCAAAGCTCGATGTCGAGTATCACGTGAACGGCCTGGTCACGACGCGCAGATTCATCAAGTCGAATGAGGATGTGGTGCGGCGTTTCCTCAAGGCCTACATCGAAGGCGCGGTGCGCGGACAAAAAGACAAAGCCTTTGCCATGAAGACCATGGGAAAATACTTCCGCACGGATGACCGTGAAGTGCTCGAAGAGAGCTACGAGCTGGTTATCAAGGGCTTCAACGTCCCTCCTTACCCGGCGGGAATCGGAAGTTTGATCCAAGACTTGGAAAAGCAGTTTCCCAAAGCCAAGGGGACAAAACCCGAGGACTTCACCGATAGCCGTCTGGTGCGCGAGCTGGATCAAAGCGGGTTTATTAAATCACTGCTCGCCTCGCCATGACGAACTAAAGACAAACAGCGCATGGATCTCTTCCCCGCTGATAAAAACAGCTTGCGTCTAAAACGGTCGTTGTCATAAACTCATCCCCCTAACGATTGTCGGAGACCGGAATTTTTATATGTTGGATTGTCGAAGGGAGTGACGTATGAAACAAGCCATCCTCGTTGCAACGATATCGGTGTTTGTATGTGCTTTCTCGGCACTTGCCGCGGACCGGATGAGGATCGGTTATAGCTCGATCAGCGGCGCCTACGTCGGCATCTGGGTCGCCCATGACGCCGGGTTCTTTGCTAAAGAAGGCCTCGACGACCAAGTGGTTCTCATCCCCAACGGTACCCAACTTGCCCAAGTCACGGTTGCGGGGGAAATCGATATTGCGTCCTTGGGTGGCGCGGCCGCTCTCAGCGGCGCGGACTTCAAGGTGATCGGCGCGAATGTGAACAAATTGATTTTTTCCATGTTCGCGAGGCCCGATATCAAACGGGTGGAGGATCTCAAAGGGAAAAAGATCGGCATCACCCGTATCGGGACCAGCGCGGATATTTCCGCGCGCCAGATTCTACGGCAACATAACGTCGACCCGCAGAAGGATGTCAATCTCTTGCAGTTGGGCGCGATCTCTTCGGTTGCAGCCGCGCTCAGGGCAGGTTCGATCGAAGCCGGCATGGTGTCGCCCCCCACACTGTTTCTAATGGAAAAGCTCGGCTTTAAGGAAATTGGCAGCGTCACGGATATGGATCTGGCCTTTCCGAACCCTGCGATGATCGTGCTCGGAGACATCATCAGGAAAAAACCGGATCTGATCGACCGCTTCATGCGCGCTTACGTCCGCGGCGTGCACCGGGCCAGAACCGACAGGGACTTCGCGATCAAGTCGTACGCGAAGTACACTATGGTCGAGGACACCGCCGTCTTGCAAAAGGCTTATGACTTCTACGTCGGAAAAATTATCGACAAGGCTCCCACGATCGATATGACCGGTATGCAGAATGCGCTCGATGAAGTGGCAAAAACAATCCCCGCCGCGAAAAATGCCAAGCCGGAGCAATTTGTCGATCTGCGCTTTCTCGACAAATTGGAAAAGAGCGGACTGCTGAACGAGATTTACAGGTAACCGCAATAGGTAAGCGTGAAAATCACGCACAAAGCGCAGCTCTGAACCTCACCCCCGAAAATTTGCGCGACCACGAGAACAGTAGCGGGTCGTAAGATGGCTATTGTGTTCCGTGTAAGGGTAGTCGATTTCACATTCTTAGCAATAGCCCCAAGCGATCTAGGCTTGAGATCGTGAAAAGTTCGTGGGTCTTTCCACGAAAAGGAGGATGCGATGGCGACGACTGCCGTTCTCCAGTTCTTCCCTGACGGAGGGCTCGCGCAACAGGGACAAATCGAGCGCGGAGGAGGGCTCAGGATCGAGTATGCCATGAACCGCCTATCGCGGTGTTTTAGCCAATGGCGCGGCGCGGAGTTCGGCGACACTGTTGCATACCTCCGTTTTCATCCGCGTGGTGAAATCATACAGCGAAGCGTGGTCGACCCGGTGCGGGTCCCAGGCAATCCACCCGGCGCGGTCATCGCGCACAGCTCTGCGCCATGGGATTTGTCCGTGCCGGACGATGCCACTCAAGCGGAAATGTGGTTCCAGAATTTCTCTCAGACCAGCACGCGTTGTGACGCATGGGACAGCCGTTTCGGCGACAACTATTGGTTCGACGTGGGCGGTTCGCCGGCGCGGATTCCGGCCCAGTCGGTTGTCTACCGCGCCGGGGCGCAGCCGCGGCCCGACGTTGTAAACGTATTAAGCGCCGAGGTCTCGAAAGTAAATGCCTTCCCGCAGCCTACCAGCGGCCCAACGGTGGGCAAAGACGTCCAGACGCGACTGGATCTGACGGCGTGGGTTAGTCACTCGGTATCGGGCGCCAACGCATGGATCGACTTCCACGTGTTCGAAGGCAATGACACGCTCATCCATGCCGAGACGCTCACACTGGTTTATATCGGGTGGGGACCGTTTGACCGATATGGTTTTGCCGGCAAAATTTACCAAGGATATACAGCGACGCCGGGATCTGTATCGCCGAAACCGGACGCGCGCAAGGTCCAATACCGATTATACTATGAGATTGATTATCAGGTGTTCACCGATGGAATCTTACATCAAGCGGAACTTCCGGAGGACGCCCTGATTTGACCGGATGTGAACCGCTCCCTGGCTGCTGCCATGGGCGAGTCTTACACTATTTAAATGAACTACCCCGCAGCAAGCTGACGGGGTATCAGAACAAAGCGGTGAGATTTTATCCCAACAGCGTCACCCCCGAATGTTTTAATCTCTACGGGTCAAGTCCCCGCAGCTTGCTGCGTTGCGAATCAAGAGTAGGATGGGTTGAGCGTTAGCGAAACCCATCGTCCTCAGCGGTGGGTTTCGGCGCTGTGCGCCTCTACCCACCCTACATTCGGCTAATGAAACACGGCTATCTTCGATACCCCGCAGCTTGCTGCGGGGTAGTTCATTCGTGGTTCGACTGTGCTCACCACGACCCTGAGCCACGTCGAATGGGTCGGGGGTCCAGGTTCGGTCTCGCCTGGATTCCCGATAGAAGCATTCGGGAATGACGGACTCTTAGAGGTCTGGAATAGCTCATTACGCAGCAAGCTGCGGGGAATCAAACCCGAAGCGATTGAAATGGCACTTGGTCGGGTACGGCCCGCAAAGCTGGATGAAAGGGCGCTAGCGCGCGAGCTAGTTTTTCCAGGTTCTCTCTTTTCTGGAATAACAAAGATCGAGGTCAGCGGTGACATACGCGGACCCTTGGAGCACTGCGGCGAGCCCCCCAATAATTACAAATTCTACGTTTTCTTGATGGAAAGCTTTAAGCAGTTTCTCGACGTCGGTTTCGGTCACGATGTTTTTGACCGGCCTTTCTCAGTTCCTCAACGGCCACGGCCATCCGAAAATTTTTCCGCAATCGTTCGGTTGGCGTTAAAGACAGACGCTCGTAAAGCTGGCTTAGATCGATGCCTTCTTCGTCACTTGCTCGCTTTAGGGCGGCGGTTAATTTATTGGTTTCCGACATGGGGACCATATTAACATTACCGGAGCTGAATCAAAAACCTGTCAAAGCTGACCAACATTTTCCAGTCTGAATTATTAGCGACAAAGTTCGAGAGCGACGAACGAGGTCAAGGCTGCTTTCGGCTTTTTAGCAACCGTTCCACCTTCCGGGCACTCGAAGCCAGCCCTTTCTCTAACTCCAATCTCTGCTTTACCGCCAAGTACGCTGAGCTCACTGAAGAATAATTCTTTAGTCCCATAACCTTCCCGATATCCTCCAGCTTGTGCCCGCCGACTGCCCGACACAGATAGATTGCCATCGCTCTCGCCTCGTTCTCTCTCCCACGCCGCCGCTTCAAAAGCTCCGAAACCGCTTTACCGTATACCTTGGCCGTTGCCTCTACAATCTCCTCCAGCGCATGCCCAAAAATGTTGCGCGATTGCGGAACTTCAGCCCTGACCCGGGCTTTCTCTCCGATTGTCTCTTTTACCCATCGCACAAATTCCTTGCCGCCTAATATGGGCCGCTGGTACCCCTCGCGATAAAACTCCATAAGCTCTTTTTGTACGCCGGACCGCATAAAGGTTCTGTATTCGTTAAGTCCCCGGGAACCCCGACCAAACCTGGAAAGCATCGCATTGGTGTTAAGCCAGGACGGAGAATACCTAGGGTGAAGGTATCCCCGGTGGCTGCTCCACCGATAACGCTCTATTTCAACCTCTCCAGCTTGAGGATTTCGATGGATGTAGCGCGCTACCGCCAAAAAGTATTCCTCAGCGTCAATCAGTATTGCTCGATATCTTCCGCGAAACAGCGGCCCGTCCCGGCGATGGGCCCGATTAAATCCCTGAGTGTAGACTCCGTCAAGATGGCGCATGGCCCGGGAAAGATTCCCTTGCGGCGTCTGCAAAAGCAGGTGGTAGTGATTGTCCATCAGGCAGTACGCGTAAACCTCTATACCCCACTGCCTGCATGTCTCTCCGATTAATTTCAAGAATCGTTCGCGATCATCGTCGTTGAGAAAGACTTTGCTGCGGGCAAGGCCCCGATTCATGCCATGGTAATAAGCGCCGGGGTATTCTATCCGTAAGGGTCGTGACATCGTGACGGACCATTACCATAATTCGACCTACAAAGCCAACAGTAGACTTGACCCCATTTCTTTCATTTCTTTTTCCGGGAAGTGCTCGTGCTATAAGTAATAGGCTATGGCGCGGCCATTGAGGATCTCGTACCCCAACGCTTTTTATCACGTTACCTGCCGAGGCAACGACCGGCGCGCGATTTTCCGTGACGATCATGACCGAACGCGTTTTTTGGAGCGATCAGGAGCGCGTTAGAGATCTTCAGCGTCCGAATGCACGCCTACGTACTGATGAGCAACCATTTTTACCTGGTTGTCGAGACCCCCAAAACTTCTCCACTATGGTATTTGACCGACGCGTCCTAGGTTGGTAGTGTAGTGCTGCCATGAATCTGAAAGATTTTGCACAGTATATTCAGAGGGCGTCGACTTCCGTGCTACTTCACCGCGCGCGAAGAGCAAGCCTGAAACGTATCTTGGCCCATGAAGAGACAATAGAAGCGTCGCGCAAAAAGCCACCAAAGAAGAGAGCCGGAAGCAGATAATTGCTTTATATCGACACGTCCGTTCTCCTTCCCTATACCCTCACACAAGCACTCGAACAAGATCGATATCGAAGCACCGAAAAGTTCTTTGCGAAAATCAGGGACGGGTCCTTGTCCGCTGCTACTTCGTTCTACGCGCTGCACGAGCTGTATGTGTTTGCTCTCGATAACGCGCCGGATTTCGCCGAGGGATCTGACTTTGGCAAAGCCGCCCTTGAAAAGATCCTCGCCTTACCGATCCGGATTCTCCCTTTTGTGTCTCGCATCGAACGGATGCGACACGCGCGGAGGTTCACTCGTTTGCGCGACGCGACCGACGTGCCGCATGCGATTGCCGCATCGGTCTACGAATGTGAAGCGCTGGTTGCATACGATAGCCATTTTTCAGCCATCTCGGATCTCATTCCCCACAAAACTCCCGAAGATTATCTTTAACGCGAGTTTGACCGACCGCCCTCGCATAGAACGACGAAAAACGGGGTCAGACGAAAAATGGGGTCAAGACTGCTTTCGGCTTTTAGCAACTTTCCCGCGTTCCGGATACGTCCACCGAGTTATGTACCCGTTGGATGCCAAGACTCCTTCGCGATAATTGTCGTTGAGAAAGACTTTGCCGCGGGCGAGGCCCCGATTCATCACATGGTAGTAAGCGCCAAGGTATTCTATCCGTAAGGGTCGTGACATCGTGACGAACCATTACCATAATTCGAACCTAAAAAGCTAACAGCAGACTTGACCCCTATTTCTGCATTCGTTCTATTCACATAGTCTCTTACAGATGTGGGGCGGTGTTTATGGTATGGTAACAAGCCATGACACTTCGCGAAGTAACCCGAACGGTAATCAAACTCGTCGAAAGCGTCAGCGGCTGTCCGGTGATTGTGAGTGAAGACCATTCTCTAAAAACCCTGGCTGCTTCACGCACTGCGCGAGGCCGCAACACGTTTCACTCGATCTCTTACAACCCATCGGCGGTTAGCGAGCCGGATTATCTGATCTGCTATCAGTGCGGTTTTATCTTGCGGCTGTTTGGCGTTCCCGAAAGTGAGCGGGTCGACTTCGCCGGGACGCTCGAGGGTAGAGAGATCGTTAACAGGCTTCTTAGTGCTCCTGATGGACCGGGACAAAAACTGAAATTGTCTACGGACAGTATTTCGGCGTTGCGTGATCAACTCTTCGATGGGCTCATGTTGCAGCTAAGGTCGATCCCGATCGGGTTTCGCGTGGATTCTTGGATTTTGCGCGAATATCCCGAACTTGCGCAATTGCAACGCGATATGGTGATGAGACAGATGAAGGATAACGTAGCCGCGCTCAGCCCAGAAATCAAAAAGATAGCCCCAAAAAAGGTCTATCAATCTAATCTTTCCATGAGCGCAGCGTTCGCCGAATTCTGGGCGAAGCGTTTTTCAGAGCCGACGCTTTCGTTACCATATAAAGCGGCTGGCTTTTTAAAATCCGGCGCGGAACTTCTCACTACCCTGGACGAAATTCCCGATGTTCCTTGCGCCGACCGAGAACTCGTCGACGCTTGGGCTAACCACTTGAGTCTCACCGGTTGGTACCGCTGGGTTCCCTACGACGCTCCGCGCGATTCTTAACCTTTCTTTGACACCCAAAGGAGGCTATAAAAGCTCCGTATGGCCGATCCTAGCGTCCTCAAATTCACCTTAGCTATAGACGATTTCGATGCTTCGCTTTTACCGCCTGAAGCCCAGCAGCGCGACACACCGGCGTTTCGAGAAGCGGTCAAAAAATATCTAAGCACCGAATTCAATCGAATGGGCGGCTGGAATGTCGTTGAGGTGGATAATCACCTTATCGAGGTTAGCTGGACGCCGGATCGACAACCCGCCGATCCGCTCGCACAGGTAGTCGAAAAGCTAAACCGCGCCGAATACCCCGGAGCGATCACGCTTTTAAGGCTTTTTTTGAGCGACCGACCGAACGATGTGAACCTTTTATACAATCTAGGCATGGCTCTTAGCGACACCAGTCAATTGGATGACGCCGTGAACCATCTTCGCCGAGCCGTGACGTTAGCTGACGATTTTACGAACGCAAGGATCGCTTTAGGAGTTGCCCTTCAAAGGCAAGGCAAAAACGCCGACGCTATCGTTGCGCTCACTGAAGCCGTAACGAGAGATTCGAAGAATTCTTTGGCTCATCGTAATCTTGGAGCATCTCTCGGACAAGCGGGAAGGACCGAAGAAGCGGAAAAGCATTTACGGCAAGCAACGGTCCTTGATCCTCAAGATCAGCAGGCGATGTTTGGGCTTGCCGAAACCCTTGCGCTCCTGAGCCGCCATAAAGAAGCCGAAGAAGCTTACAAGAAGGTGATCGAAATTACTGAGTACGGAAACATTGCGGAGCTTGCGCAGGAAGCACTGCGGAAAATGGCCGAGCAGTCCTTCAAGGACCGTGCCGTTGGCGGGTTACGTCCCGATGCCATCATGTACTGCCTGAGCGCAATGGAACAATTCGAGAAAATGTCTCAAGAAGAAGTAAAACGGATAGCCTTCGAAATCGCGATGAAGGGCAGAACCGGCCTGAATACCAATGATCCGAAACAAAAATATCAATTGAACAGCCTTCTGGGAAACTTTAGTGGACTAAACTTAGTATGCCTGATGTACGTCGCGTTCAAGTCAATTGCCCCGGAGGCGGACGTTGGGTTTGACCTGTCGAAGGAATATGCCGCAGCGAAAACCTTGTATGGTGAGAAAGAACCGCATTGATACCGTATTTGTCATGAATCGGTTCGTCGGATTTCATGCGCCATATTCACGTTGCCGCACCTGTCTGAAACAGGCTGAGACTCTCCTTTTTCATCAATCGGGAGACAATTCATTTTTGTGCATTCCAGTCGCTCATTTGAGTCAAGTTTTTTAATCACCTTGGCTGCGGAGATAAACTAATGGCATGAAGTAGCTTGCTCGAACCTGCCCTATGTACAGGAAAACGCGGCTGTTCGCATTCGGTCGTATAGCTCGCCACGCAGAATACTCATTAAATTCGGCGGCTGTTCCGAAAGCGCGAATTTTTCGCGTACCTAACCGTGGAATTATGCGGGATGTGCGCCCGAAGGATTGTGAATTATATCCAAAAGGAGCTGGACAGATGAAAGACCACACCTACACACCAAACGTGCCGGATAGTAACGGGTGGAAGCGGCGGCACTTAGAAGCAATGGCGGAACCCTGCGGAACATTACGACCAGACAAGGCAGCAAGTCATGAGTCGGCGATGGTGTTGATGGTAAGGGGTTGGTGCGAGTATGCGCAATCGCACAAAGATCAGTTTGGTTCTGAGATTGGCGACGATCGTGTACTCGGCGATGAGTGGATGGCAATAGGTCAAGCAATGCTCGGCTTACTAAATGGCGATCTAGGTCGTCTTGACGGTGGGACGTTGGACGCGATTATCAGAGACAATTTGAATGAACAAGGGTTTGATCCAGACATCGGAGAACGTAAACGGGAAGGTAAAAGTTAAGAGGAAATTATGCGGGGGATGCGCGAATATCGAGCCATCAAACGAGAGCGAAAAGAAGGGGTCGGGTCCGCTCTTAGCTTATACGAACATTGACGGGCTCAGGACGAACGGAGAAGGGCAGTAAAAGGAGCGTTAACCTTAACGTTGCATAAATTTCGGAAACGGCGAAAGGGGTCAAGACTGCTTTTGGCTTTTAGCAACTCTTCCACGTTCCGGATACGTCCACCGACTTGTACCCGTTGAATGCCAAAACTCCTTCGCGATAGTTGTCGTTGAGAAAATTTGCTGCGGGCAAGGCCCTGATTCATCACATGGTAGTAAGCGCTGGGGCATTCTAACCGTACGGGGCGTGACATCGTGACGAACCATTGCTTTAATTCGAACTTAAAAAGCCAACAGCGGACCCCATTCCGGCCTAGATTTTGCGACATTGCCAAGCCGCTGCTAATGGGTGTCCCCTAGTCCCTGTGCTCATTCTCTGGATTGAGACAGTCGATGCAACAAGGCGGCGAACGGTCATGTTAGTAGTTCATGGCGGCTATTTTGATTCCACCCTGGAAATCAACGGCGCCTACGATGGTGTTGTACGGAATGTAGATTTCAGGGGATTTAGCGTCAGTGCCATCATAAAATTTTTCCCCGCCGATGACCTGATCGACGTGCGTTGCCACTTGTAGACGCTCGGTTCCGTTTCCCGTGGTGACAATGGCGTCCGCCTCATCCGCTATATCGACGAGGCAAAATCCCGATCCGTCCTCTCCGGCCTCCTCTTTGACCAGTAGGACGGTCTTGACGCCCAGATCCTCGCAGGACTTGCAGCAAAGCATGATATCGACATCGGCCTGACCTCCGCCGTCCTTCGTGACGATGGCCGCATCCGCATTCAGAATATGCTTCGCCAGCTTTGCCGACAGCAAAGCTGACATTTCTTTATCTTTATACGTGGCGTTGTGGTTCACAAGGATAACGCCTTTAAAGTTGAGATCTATTCCATGCCTCCCGTAGAGGTCTTTGATCACCCGGTTATTCTGATGATTATAGGTGACGCTTTTGGAGGGCATGGTGTATCCGTTGTGGACGATGGCGCTGTCGAGGACTTCATTAGGATGAACCAGAGTCGGGAGCGTATCTTTGGTGCTTCTCCCATAATAGAGCCTTTCCTTGCCAAAGCCGTGAGAGTACAGGTAATAAATGTACGCCACTTTCGGAAGGTCGCCTTCTTTTCCTGACAGGCCGTGAGATAAGTCGTAAACCTCGACCTCGTCGGCTTTTAATCCTTGAGCAGATCTCCCGATGTACTCCGCCGTTTTGAACCCGGCGGTAAGGATGGCCCGTCCGTATTCCGTTGGGTCGATACCATTTGCCGGTGTAGGAACGAGAACGATTTGATGCAGGGTCGAAAACTTCGACAGGGAACTCATCGGGCCGTTCAGATCCATCACCGCCTCTTCAGCAGCGGGAAGCGTTCCGGTGGTGACAACCACCACGCCGTCAATAACGTTGGTGCGACCACTGCCGGCGAGTTTGACCGGGCCAGTCAGGCCGGGGAAAGCCGACTCCTGATCTTGCCCTTTTGCCCTTGGCTGAATGACATCCAGTATATGAATGACCCGCGTGGCTTCGCCGGGTTGGGCCAATGCGATCTCGATGGCTTTTAACCGTTGGTCTTTGAGCAGGTGTTCTTTTAGCTCCCCCGAATTAATTGAAAGGACTCTATCGGTAATCCGAGTTGTATTACCCAGCTTGACCGTATCAATGTGGTACTTTGCCATTTCCAAACGCATCGTGATCTCCGCATTTTAGGGTTGTTTGTAAAGGTTCGCGACGAATCCGGACTTCTCCAGCTCGTTGACAAATCGCGAATCCACAAAATCCTCTGGATTGGCCGCCTCCGCCTTTGGATTTTTCAAGGCCAACTGTTCGAGAATCGTCTTTACTCCTGGCAGTGAAGGCGTTGGCACAGTTCGAATATACTTAAGGGCATAGAAATTGTAGGCTTCCTCCAGGACATCTCGGTTGGTCACCTTCGTATTTTTGCTGATAACCTTGAGGCTGAACTCCCTATCGGTTTTCAAACGGTGAATTCCCTCGACGTAGCTTTTGACGAATCTTCTCACCGTATCAGTCCGATCTTTCACAAAGGCGCGGCGCGCGACCAAACCGGTATGCTGGGTCTCGATTCCCAGCGCGCGCAGGTCCATAATCTCTTTGAAGCCCTTATTCTTGAGAAGTGTGAGTATGGGCGGGCCAAAAAGCGCGCCCGAAATAGCTCCCTTTTCCATCGCGGCATAGAGTTCCTGAAAACCGCCTGCTTGAATGATGTTCACGTCCCGGTTCGGATCGACACCCACCTTTTGTAGCGACATTCGCAGCGCCACGTCCGATGAGGCCCCGAACCTGGTAACACCCAAAACCTTTCCCTTAAGGTTCTCGTAGCTGCCGATGTCGGGAGAGACGATGAAGGAAAACGGAAAAGCGTTGATGGATGCCGTGAGGAGCACAATATCTGCTCCGGCAAGACGCGCGGCGATCGGGACAGGTCCGGCAATCTCGACCAGAGCGATCTCCCCCGCTATCAGAGACTCGATGGTCCGCTGCGCACCGTAAAGGATTTCCACGTCGAGATTGTTCTTCCTAAAAATTCCGGCGTCTTTGGCTACCCAGAGGTGGGACACCGTGGGATTGATGGTGGCATACATGACCCTCAACGGTTCGGGTTTGTTTACCTGAGAAAGGCCGAACTTCCCCGTGAGCAGCAGGATCAAGGTAGCAAAAACAAGCTTCTTCATGCGATCCCCTCCGCTCACGCGCCGAGCAATTCGAGAGCGTTCTCAACGATGCGCCGCCGCAATTTCTTTTCTTCGGATGGGCCTAGATTTGGATCGCCCAGGAGGTGCGGTATCGAAACCCCGGAAGTGAATCGGCTGACCTTCATGTGGGTTGCCACCGAGATGAGATTCGTTATGAG
>JBGPIK010000125.1:0-15904 GCA_041484845.1 Binatia bacterium
GATGGTTTTTGTCATAGGTTTCGCGTCTGCTTTATCGCTGACAACATGACCTCTGACGACAAATGAACTTTTCCGGGATGATGCACCTTACTGGGATTTAATCTCTATGTCCAGGCAAAACGCGCGATAACCGCTGCTGCGGATGCCGCCATCTCCAAAAAAAGGACGGTCACAGGAAAAGTTCCAATTGCGCAGCGAAGTCGGGGCGCTGTGAAGAGATCAGGATAATGAGCGAATGCAGAAAGTAGACTAACGTGCTCAGGCTTCCAAGCACATAGACAAGTATCAAGATCGTCTCGAAAAGAGAGGCTTTATCCGTTTTCATGAGCCACCTCCGCCGATTTTCTTTGCGCCCAATCATCCCTAGCGCAAAGACCATTCCAGCGCGGGTGGTAACCACGGTACTCAAAGTAACTTGTCGATACGCAATGAATTTTCGGGAGTGGACGTGATAAAAGGAGGCCGGCCCACAAACTCCAAGTAGCCGATTGGATACGCCCCTGTATCCGATCCGTCCCGTTGCAAGATTAAGGATCAACGGTCGGATAATGCTTGCAGCGGGGTGACCTTCTGCGTACAGTTGGTGCAATTCAAAAGGGGTACACCAGGTGAATCAGAACTGGCTTGTGACGGCTTTCTTTTTTGCTCTCCTGCTGGCGATACTCTATGGCGCGTTTCTTATTCTAGCGCCGTTTTTGCCGACCATCACTTGGGCGGTGATCCTCGCCATTCTGGTGTATCCGCCTTACGCGTGGTTGCTGCGATGGCTAAAGGGTCGAGCAACCCTGGCGGCATCGATCGTTGTTATGATCGTTACAGTTCTGGTGCTGCTGCCGGGGGCGGAACTCGCTTGGTTCTTGTCACAAGAGGCGATTGCAGTGGTGCAATCCGTGCGCTCGCTCCTGAGCGGCGAAGGTGTCGAGGAATGGATGCAACAGGGCTGGGTCCAGCGGTTGCTCGATGGGTGGAATGCGATTTCCTTTCGTCTCGCGCCCTTCGAAATCAACTGGCGGGCACTCCTGGCTCAGAGCGCGCAAGTGTCGTCGGCGTTTGTGGTCTCCCATGTTACCGGCATCGCGCAAAACATTCTCGTTTTCACGTTCGATTTCATCGTGATGTTGCTGACGCTGTTTTTCCTGCTGCGCGACGGCGCGGATTTTTTTTACCGGACGCGTATTCTTCTGCCCATGGATCAAGAACATCAGGAGCGCTTATTTAGAAACATCACCGATGCCGTTCTTGCCGTGGTGCGCGGCTCTTTGGTCGTGGCCATGATGCAAGGGTTGCTCGCCGGGTTTGCTTACTGGGCGGCCGGCGTACCTTTTGCGGCGCTCTGGGGCGTCGTCACCGCGTTTGCATCGCTGTTGCCGGTCGGCGGCTCTGCAATAGTCTCGATTCCGGCGTCGGTATATCTATTTCTTCAGGGTGAAAATCTACGCGCGATTTTGTTGCTGATTTGGTGTTTGGGATTTGTCGGTACGGTGGATAGTGTTCTCAAGCCGTTGCTGATCGGTAATCGCCTGGGCCTTCCGGTGCTATTTCTCTTATTCGGTATTCTCGGCGGAGTTGCTCTGTTCGGCACGGTGGGTATCGTTTTAGGACCGGTTTTATTTGCGCTGCTCAGAGCCCTGTTGGATTTATATATGGAAGAGTATGGCAATGCTTAGAGTCCGGCCGTTAAAGTGACTTGACGAAGGAGAAGATATGGCTGAGGATATTTCCATCAAACGTGAAATTGTCGTGGAGGCCGATGCGCAGACGCTCGATAAACTTCGCAAGGAAGGTCATGCGCGCGGCTTTACGGTCTACTGCGACGAAGCCGAGCGCACCGGCGGCGATAATTCAGCTCCGCCGCCGCTGGCCTATTTTGCGTTGTCCTTGGCTTTTTGACTGCTGACGCAAATTTCCCGGTACGGGGAAATGTTAAAGACAAAAGTCGACAAGGCGAAAGTCTTCGTCAAAGCGCGGTTCAAAAACGAGGGCTCGGTACTGCGTGAAACGGTCCAGGCGGTGGGTCTCGGCTGCGAAATCAGCACGGAGTTGGAATCGCGCGAGCCGGCGGAAAAAGTTGCCGCGGTCGTCAGAAACGCCGAGAAGGGGTGCTATGTCATGCAGACCCTTCTTCAGCCGACTCCGGTGGATAGGCATTTTTCGCTCAATGGTGAGTCCTTCGAGCCGGAGTCATTTCCAAAAAAGCACTCAACTGTTAAGCCGTAAAAAAGGAGGCACGCCAGTGGCTGAACAAAAAGAGTTTTTTGGGGTCAAGTACAAAGAAGGGTCGTTAGATCCGAAGGCGGCGCAACTTATTTTCTTTGCGGTTTGCATTGCCATCGGTCATGCGGGCGGAGCCAAGCGTCATCTGGACAAGGCGCGAGAGTGCGGCGCGAGTGAAGATGAAATATCGGAAGCCATGGTTTATGCCATGCGCCCGGCGGCGGCCAAAGTGCGTGATTTGGCCAAGGAAATTATTGCTCGCTAAGCTAGCTTTCGGAGGCAGCGTTGAGCGCTATGAATCAATCGACCATTGACGTTGGCGAAGAGGATTTCGAATCGGCGGTTTTGGATCGCTCCAATGAGGTGCCCGTTCTGGTCGATTTCTGGGCGCCGTGGTGCGGACCGTGCCGCGTCTTAGGGCCAGTTTTAGAAATGCTGGCCGAGGAATACGCGGGCGACTTCATTCTCGTGAAAGTGAATGTTGACGACAATCCGACGCTTGCGGGCGCGTTGGGAATTCAAGGCATACCGGCAGTGAAACTCTTTAGAGACGGCGAAATCGCATCAGAGTTCACCGGCGCATTGCCCGAACCCATGGTGCGGGAGTTTTTGTCGAAGTTCTTGCCGTCCGCCTCGGACAAGCGGGCGCAGGAGGCGCTCAAGCTCGAGCAGGAAGGCAAGATTCCTGAAGCCAAGGGCCTTTATGACACGATACTAAAATCTGAGCCGAACCATCCCAAAGCGCTTCTGGGCTTGGGTCGCCTGTTGATGAATGAAGGCGCTCACGGCGCGGCGTTAGAGCACCTGGATAAGATACCGATCGTGGCCGATGAACGAAAGGAAGCGGATCGTCTCATCGCTCGCTTAAGACTCCAAGAGGGCGGGGCGCAAGACGAAAGCGCATTGCGGGCAAAGCTTAAGTCGCATCCGGATGATTTAGAGACAAGGTTTGATCTCGCTCAAGCGCTGGCGGCAATGGAAAGGTACGGAGAGGCGCTCAGCGAGTTCCTCGTCATCGTAAGAAGCGATCGCACCTTTAAGGACGATGGCGCGCGCAAAGCGATGATCCAGATTTTTGAAGTTTTGGGGTCGGACAATCCGCTTACCGATAAATACCGCTCGGAGCTGGCCAAGGTTCTTTTCACTTGAAAAGCAACGATCGACCGCGACGCTGAAAGCCAGCTTGTGTTCTAACCACGGCTGTATCGTTGCCATTGCTCTTTTGTTTTCAGCATCGGCCCATCGTTTGCCCGGCTCATGGCCCTTCGCCATCTGCCTGCGCCGTTATAAGATGGATATGAAAGCGAGCGGTCATGCACTCCAAAACTGATGGCCAAGAAAAATTGATCCAGAAGCTGGCGCGCTCACTTTGCCGCGAAGCGGCGCAGCACAAGCCGTCGATTTTCGAGCCCCAGGATTGGCTGGGCAAAATGATCGAGTGGTCGCTCGAGGATGAATCTTTGCGGGTCGCGCTCTTCCGTTTCGTCGATGTTTTGCCAAGCCTGGATTCGGCTGCCGATATCGGTCGTCATCTGGAAGAATATTTCGCCAAAACCGATGGCGCCTTCGGCGGATTGGTGTTCCTCACGCAAGCATTACACGCGGGATGGTTGTTGGCGCCGGTCGCGAAAAGGAACGTGGCGCGGCTGGCGCGGCGATTCATCGTAGCCGAAGAACGAGACGCGCTGCGGGCCGCCTTGGAGGGGCTCAGAAAAGAACCCGCCGCCTTCACTCTCGACGTGGTCGGCGAGGCGACGGTGAGCGAAAAGGAAGCTGAGGTTACGCAGCGGCGTTATCTCGATCTATTGCGCGATCTGACTCCGATGGCCGGCGCCTGGCCGGCCATCGCGCAGATCGACAACGGCGCGAGCGGTCCTTTGCCCAGAGTCAATCTCTCGGTGAAGGTTTCTTCGCTGTATCCGCGCTTCGACCCTTTAGATCCGGATAGCGAGCAAGTCGCGCGCGAGCGCCTGCGGCCCATTTTTCGTGAGGCCGGGCAATCGAATGCCGCGTTAACGATCGACATGGAACAGTATGCGTTCAAAGATCTAACTCGGCAAATTTTTCTTAGCCTGCTCGAGGAGAGCGAGTTTGCCGCGGTACCCCATGCCGCCATCGCCGTGCAAGCTTATCTGCGCGATGCCGAACAGGACCTGCTGGAGCTGATTCACTGGGCGCGGGCGAAGCGGCGGCCGATCGGCGTCCGTCTGGTCAAAGGCGCTTACTGGGATAGCGAGATTGCCTGGGCCAAGCAGAAAGGCTGGCCGATTCCTGTTTTCCTCGACAAAGGCGAGACCGACGCAAATTACGAGAAGCTGACACGGCTCCTCTTGGAAAACCATGACATTGTCGATGCCGCTTTCGGCAGCCATAACATCCGCAGCCTGGCGCACGCCATGGTTACGGCCGAGCAATTGGGCATACCGAAAGTCGGGTATGAAATTCAAATGCTCTACGGCATGGGTGAACCGATCCGCCGCGCGGTGATTCACAACGGCCAGCGTGTGCGGATTTATTTGCCGGTAGGAAAACTCCTGCCAGGAATGGCTTATCTGATCCGCCGCCTGATGGAAAACACCTCGAATACGTCTTTCCTGCGACAGACCTATGCGGAAGAGGCGGACATCAATAAGTTGATTTCGTCGCCGGCTCCCAAGAAACCCGCGAAGAAGATCCGGCCCGCGGCGCGCAAAGGTGCCGAAGCCGAAGTCGTAGATCGGTTCCGCAACGAGCCGACGCTCGATTTTTCGCGGCAAAAAAACCGAGCGGATTTTGCTCAGGCGCTGAAAACGGTCCGGCAAAAGTTCGGCTGTGATTACCCGCTGTGGATTGGCGGTAGAGAAGTCGATACCCGCGACAAGATCGCTTCCGTCAATCCCGCCGCGCCGAACGAAATCGTCGGTCGAGTCAGTGTCGCCAGCGCGGAGGAAGCGGAGCGAGCGCTCATTGCCGCCAATAAGTTTCAACCCGAATGGAGGCAAACCCCCGCACGTAAGCGCGCGGAAATTCTTTTCACCGCCGCAGCGATCACGCGGCGGAGGCGGTTCGAATTGGCGGCATGGGAAGTGTTTGAAGTTGGCAAGAGTTGGCGCGAGGCTGATGCCGACGTGGCGGAAGCCATTGATTATCTTGAATACTACGGGCGCGAGATGCTGCGTTTGAGCGCGCCGCGACTGACACAAGCGTTGCCCGGTGAAAGCAACGTGTATGTTTATGAGCCGCGAGGGCTCGCGGCGGTCATCGCGCCGTGGAATTTTCCCCTGGCCATTCTCACCGGCACGAGCGCGGCGGCTTTGGTAGCCGGCAACTGCGCGCTGATTAAACCCGCGGAGCAAGCGCCGGTTATCGGCTTTTTAATGATGGAAATATGGCGCGAAGCCGGCTTGCCGCCGGATGCGGGCCAATTGCTCCAAGGCGGCGGCGAACTGGGCGCATTTCTTGTACGCCACTCGGGAGTCCACGTGATTGCGTTTACCGGATCGCGCGACGTTGGCTTAGACATTTTGCGCGCAGCGTACGATCAGCGACCCGGCCAGCAGCACGTCAAACGGGTCGTTTGCGAGATGGGCGGCAAGAACGCCATTATCGTTGATGAAGACGCCGATCTCGATGAAGCCGTAACGTACGTCATCGAGTCGGCATTCGGTTATCAGGGGCAAAAGTGTTCCGCGGCGTCGCGTCTAATCGTGCTCGACGAAATTTACGATCGCCTGCTCGAGCGTTTAGTCGAAGCGGTTCGCAGCCTCAAAGTGGGCCCGCCAGAAGACCCGAGGAACTTCATCGGGCCGGTGATCGATGCGGCCGCTCACGCCAACATTAGAACTTACCTTGATATCGGTAAGCGGGAAGGCCATTGCGCCATCGAAGGCAATGCGCCGAAGGACGGTTTCTTCGTCGCACCGGTTATCTTTAGCGGGATTGAGCCGGACCATCGGTTGGCCAGCGAAGAGATTTTCGGTCCCGTGTTATCCGTGATGAAAGCACGCCATTTTGATCACGCATTGGAAATAACGAATCACTCGTCCTACGCATTGACCGGCGGTCTTTTTTCCCGTTCGCCGGCGCATATCGAGAAGGCGCGGCGAGAGTTTCGCGTCGGCAATTTGTATATCAACCGCGGCATTACCGGCGCGGTGGTCGAGCGCCAACCGTTCGGCGGTGTTAAGCTTTCCGGCATCGGCTCCAAGGCAGGCGGACCGGACTATCTGCTGCAGTTTCTCGAACCGCGGACGATCAGTGAAAACACCCTGCGCCACGGATTTGTGCCGCCGGACGAGTTGAAAGTTTGAGGGCAACCCAATCCCATGCGGTTACGATTCGGGGAGCGATGAATTCCCGGAATGTTCAAGGGAGCGCGTGGGGAGCGCCTTATCGCGCGCCGCTGTGGCTGCCCGGCGGGCAATTACAAACGATCTACGCTTACTCCTTAAGGAGAACGTCCGGTTTCGTTTACCGACGCGAGCGCTGGGATACTCCCGACGGCGACTTTATTGATCTGGACTGGCTCGATGACCCGAATCATTCCAAACTCGTCGTTCTTTTTCACGGACTCGAGGGATGCTCAAGCAGTCACTACGCCGTGAGTTTGATGAATCAACTGGAGCGCAACGGCTATTTCGGTGTCGTGCCTCACTTTCGCGGCTGCAGCGGCAGCGCTAATCGCCTACCGCGGGCTTATCATTCCGGCGATTCCATGGAATTGGATTGGATACTGCGGCGCCTTAAGGAAAGATTCCCGCGCACCAAGATCTATGTGGTCGGCATTTCACTGGGTGGAAACGTGCTTCTGAAGTGGCTCGGAGAACAGAGCGATCGGGCGTTGACAATGATTGAGAGAGCCGTCGCTGTTTCAGCTCCGCTGGATCTTGAAATCGCGGCGCAGCGGCTGGACCGCGGCTGCAACAAATTCCTCTATACCCGTCACTTTCTGATGACGCTGCGGCGAAAAGCGTTGGGAAAAATATCCACACACGGTCTGGGCATCGACTCGCGGGCCGTAAATAGCGCGACGACATTCCGTCAATTCGACGACGCTTACACGGCTCCGGTTCATGGCTTTCGCGACGCTCAAGATTACTGGAGGCAATCAAGCAGTAAACCGTGGCTTAGAAGGATCAAAGCGCCAACTCTGCTGATCAACGCGCGCAACGATCCATTTTTTCCGGGCGATGCATTACCGGGTGCGAACGAAGTGTCCGCGCCGGTTCGCCGCGACTATCCCGAAAGCGGCGGTCACGTCGGCTTTGTGTCGGGGCGGTTCCCTGGGGATTTAGACTGGCTGCCGTGCCGCGTCCTCGGCTTCTTTCTTGATCCGGCCTTGTAGCTCGACTGGCTCGGGGCGATCTAAATCTTTTCTTGCTCCAACCAATACTGCGCCATATCGATGCACCGGCAAAACCACACGCCTGGATGGCCCTTAACGTATTGGAGAAAATTCTCGACCACTTTAGACAACCCTGGTCTTCCGCCGGTGAAGTTATGAACGGCCAAGCGAAACTTCATAGGATGATGCGCTGATTCTTCGTAGTGGGCGTCGAACTCATCCTTCAATTGCTGGAGGCCGCCAGCGAGTCCGAGAGTCAGGAGGTCATTGTCGCTATGGGCGGGGCGCACGTAGCCGACAGAGACCAATCGCCTGCCGTTTACATCGATAATATACGGAACATCCGCATCGCCGTAGTCGCCGTTCCACTTAAACCCAAGCGCCGCAGAAATTTCCAAAGTGAACGGGCTGGGACGAGGTCCGGGAGACATATAGCCAAGCGGAGTTTCTCCTGTGGCGCTCTCGATGGCTTTGACTGCCTTGACCATATCGTCACGCTCTTCATCTTCTTTTTGATACTGGTAGGGGTGCTTAGTTTGGTCCCAGTGATGGGAAGCCACTTCGTGTCCGCGTTTTACGGCTTCTCGGAGCGACTCAGGAAACAGCTCGGCCATGAGACCGCTTGTGATAACTGTCGCCTTGACTCCGCACCGGTCGAGAACATCGAGCAGCCGCCAAAAACCAAAATTGGCGCCATACTGGCGCATGCTGAGCCCGAGGAAGTCAAGATAGCTCGTGTCGGTCATAGATCCTTTTCTAGCGGTGTTTGAACGGGGCCGCGACTCCCATTCATGCATGATATTAACGGTTACGGCAATCCGATTACCTCCGGGCCATTCCTTGAACCATTCAGGCCGGCGCGGTGTCTGCGGCCGATAATTCCAATGGTAAGCGGTCATGAGATGTGATGGCACCATATCGTTCCTCCCGAATGTATCGCTGTTAACTGAAAAGCTGATTTATGTCCTCCTAGGGCAACTGTCGTGCCACCGACAAAAACATTGGTTTCAGGAACTTCTGTTCTTGCGTCGGGGAAAATTGCGCTCGCCTGTTCTTACGCGTAGGAATGCCGATTCTGTTGGTAGCGAATATTTCGTGGCGTAACGACGGCGATTCCGCTCCTCGTTTGGACTGAAGCCTTTATGACGGATAAGGGTTTTCGATAGCATTCATTTCCATCAGTGAATGCAGGTCCACCATGGTGAAAGCGCAATACTTCAGGTCGTAGCCCAGCTTGGTTGCGGTAAGGTCTTGCTCCATGATGCGTTGTAAGATCATGCGGTTGAGCGGGCCGTGGCCCATGTGATCTTCGTGTTCGATGAGATCGGCTTCGGCGTGAGCAGTAAAATAAACGGCTTGCCGGGTGCTCAATCCATAGTGAGTCGTGAGCGCTTCCGCCCATTGCTTCGACCAGTGGCCAAGGGTTTCTTCGAAAGTATGAAGCGCCCATAGCTCCACGATCGATCCGTCCTGGAAGATCCGCCGGCAATAATCACTGATCGCTCGGCCGGCTGGAGATGCCGGCTGCTCGAATAACTCTTGCTTTGAAAGGCCGAGCGCATTAGCCGTCTCGATAAGAATGAGGATGTGTCCGGGCGGCTTGGGCCATACGAGCTCCTCCGCGATCTTGTCTGAGAATGCAGGTAAGAGGTCGTAATTTCTGACAAAGAAAGGCAGATGGACATGATAAGAGACAGCGTTGAGGGCGACCACCTCAATTGAAAAAAGGCCCCAGTCTTTAAAGAAGCGCCGCACGGATGATAGTGGCAGACGCCCTTCTCTTAAACGCGTCATGAACCGACCACGATTGA
This sequence comes from Binatia bacterium, assembly GCA_041484845.1. Lineage (GTDB taxonomy): Bacteria > Desulfobacterota > Binatia > UBA9968 > UBA9968 > JBGPIK01. The sequence goes on from JBGPIK010000125.1 coordinate 9,349, forward strand.
TTTTCTGATCCCAGTGGCGATAAAGCTCCTGATACAAATAATCCACTCGAGCTTTGGCTTCTTGAGGATTCATGCGTCTAGTAAAGGTGCTTAGGTTCGGGATTGAAACCGTTCAGGCAAGCCTTTATAAAAGGATATTCCGGTATTGTTAAAGCCTAAAAGGTTATCCAAGTCAATCATAGGACTCTCGTGAGCGAGGTAAAAATGGGAGCGCTAAACGCAGATGACTTTCTGCAGCAATTGGCTGACCAGAGAGAAGCATTCTGGCAAAAAATGGATGCCGCGCGAAACAGTTATGGCGCCGAAAAACCGCTAACGCCGGCCGTAATCTTACGCCGACTTCAGTTTGGGGTGGTGATGGAGCGTCGCGCGGCCGAGGTATCGGCCAGGTGGGTGGGTGAGATCCCCGACGTGGAACTTCAGCGCGCGCTGTCCGAATACGTTGCCAACGAACTCAAACACGCCTCAATTTTGCGCAAAAGAATCATCGACCTAAACGGCGACCCCGATGCGCTCTGGAAAGATCCGCTTCCGGAACTGAAAGATCTCTGGGACTACCATGCGGCGCTAGGCTCGTTTTGTGAATTGGTCGCTAGCGTACAATACGGCCACGAGGAATTTTTCCCCCGGACCTCTAAGTCTTTCATTGAGCGCGTGCAAGCGATCGATCCCGACACCGCGTCGATCTACCGGGATACGTTGTTGGCCGACGAAGAAGGGCATGAATGGCTCGCCCCAGAACTCTTGAGCCGTTATGCAGTCGATGCTCAGAGCCAACAGCGCTGTTTGGAGGCTTTACAAAAAGGATGTGAGCTCTTCGGGCGCGCGATTCAAAGTTTTAACCGGGCCATACCACGCAATGATACCCGTTGACAGGACACTATGAGTTAACAGTCGATTTTAGTTAGGTCAACGCTTGGGCTCGATTCTCTTGCCGTAAGTGACTTCGCCCTTATCCACCCGAATTGAAAAACCGCAGTCTGGATTAGTACAGGCCCAGGCTTTGAACATAACAGAAGCCCCGTCCTGACCATAATCCGATAGGGGAATCAAAAGCCCGTTGTTGCATTTTTGACATTTTGGCAGGTCCATCTCCACTCCTCCTTTCAGCGCACCAAACAATAAACCAGCCCAATGCAATTGAAATTCTATAGTATCGGATAGGATCAAATCAAGCTAGCGTCTTCGATTACAAAAAGGAAAATCAGCGCTCACCTGGAGGGGTGGAACGGGATACAGAAGCAAAAAGGGATAGCGTTTGGCTATCCCTTTTTGCACGTAAGGAGTCGAAAGGAAGAAGATTACTTGGTTGTGCTGTCGGTCTTCTTCTCCTCGGCTTTCTTCTCCTCGGCTTTCTTCTCCTCGGTCTTTTTGGCCTTGGTTTTTACCTTGGTCTTGGCTTTTGTCTTTGCTGTGCTCTTAGTCTCGGCTTTCTGGTCCGTTTTCTGGTCGGTCTTTTTCTCCAGCGCCGGGGACGCTGGAGTAGCAGGCGTTGCCGGTGTTGCTTGGGCGAAGCTGATACCGCTAAAAGCCAGGATGACGAGAGCGACAACTAAAGTCTTGATCGTGTTTTTCACCATATCACCTCCTTTCGCTGGTTATCGGTTAGACGTCGCAATTTGTAATTGCTTCAAATGAGCCAAGCACCGGAAGAACAGCCGAGAAATTCGCCGAAAACCTAGAGATTATTGCGATTCATGACGACAGGGCGCAGCTTCATTCCGTTTGCCCTTCACAGTCCATAGAAGTGTCGCGCGTTATTCTCCAGAAGCTTCTGGCGCACGTTTTCGCTGAGATCATCACGATTTTTCAAATAGCGGGCGGTGCCTTCTGTCCTGTCGGCGTGCGGGTAATCGGAAGAATAGATGAAATGTTCCTCCCCAACCTCCTTGACTAAACGGCTTAGGGACGGCTCATTGCCTTCGCAACCAAAAAAGATTCGTCCGGTTTTCAAATAATCGCTAGGTGGATGGCTGATGAGATCTTTTGCTCCATAACGCGGGTTTTCGAAATGGTCGTCCATGCGCTCGAGATGGGCCGGGACCCAGCTAATACCGCCTTCGAGAAATGCAAACTTTAGATTCCTGTAGCGATCGAGCAATCCGGAGCAGAGCACGCTGGTCAGCCCCGCCATAATTGGGAATATGCCGGCCAATACGCGGTTAGGAAAGTGGTGTTCGAAGAGCTGATCTACGGCGGGAAATTGCAGGCTGAAGTGGACGGCTATGGGGACTTCCAAGCGGTTCGCGGCAGCAAAAAACGGCTCGTGTTCGGGATGGTCCAGCCGTTTTGCCCCGGCGGTTCCGTTGATCATGACGGAGCTCATCCCAAGTTCTTTGATGCGGAGCAACTCTTGAGCCGCGCCTTGAGGATCTGGCAAAGCGACCACACCGACGCCCTTGAGACGATCCGGTGCTTGCTTACAAACCTCGGCGAGCCAGGAATTGTAGGCACGACAAACGGCCATCGCGAGAATACCGTCGGACCAAGCGTTAACGTGCAAAAGAAAGCTCGGATAGAGGAACTGCACATCGATGCCCTCTCGGTCGAGATCGTCAAGCCGCTCTTTTAGGTTGGTCAGTGTCTGGCTGCCGACCGATGCGCGGCGCGCGGCTTGTATTTTCTTCCCTGGCGGCGCTGCGGTGCCGGGAGCGCCCGCACCTTTTATAGATGGCCGCTTGTAGGGCGTTTGACCGTCAACCACCCAAAAATTGTGACCTTCATCGTCGCTGAGGAGCCGCGGGCGGTAGTTGCGCAGGTTGGGATCCATGTACTTCTCAAACATTTCTTCGGTTTCAAAGAAGTGTCCATCGCCGTCAATGATCATAGAATGTCACCTTTTTCACGACCTGATAGCTAAATCTCTCGGCTCGAAATCGCTGCCTATTTTGCCATTTTAACTTTTTTCTCGTCTTGGGTCGCCTTGCAGCGGCGTCGGGCGGTTTAGCATCGCGCTGGGATAATGACTCACTTCGAGCGCTGAGAAACGTCATCGGGATTCAAACCCTCAGACCACGGATAGGCTTTGATGCTGTGGCTGATCCTGGACCTGACCATAAGTTCGGCGTAGCTGACTCCTACAGCCTTGGTGTTGACGATCGGAACCCCAATCGCGGGCTCGAGTTCATCGGGTGTCACCACATAGGGATAGATTTTGCCGCCCAGTGGGATGATCGCCTGGGCTCCGCCCTGGACGAGTTCCCGGCCGATGGCAACGGTCCGCTCAATGACAATATCATGGTATCCGGATAAATCTCCGGTGTCATAGAGACCGACTGCTTTTATCGCGCAGACAAACGGTGTCATCCCGTAGGTTTGCACCAATCGAAGGGTGTGCGGAATGTGAGTTTCCAAGGGCACGATCAGGGCGAAACGGTCGCAGATCGATGCGGCGAAGTGAAGCGAAGCGCGGAGCACGCCAATGACCGGCATGCGCACCGCCAGCCGGCTTGCTTCAACGCCGGGGTCGAAGGTGTTGCTCTGAATCACAGCATCGAAGCCCAACCGCTCCGCCTCGACCGCTTTTTTGACCAGTGCCGGCGTTTCCACGATATGGTGCAAACCCGAAAGCGCCTTTCGTTGTTCGAGAAGACTCAGCACCTCGCCGCCGCCCAAATCTTCAGGATACGCCAATTCAAAGGTCGTTCCCGGTGATGCGTAGCTCGTGAGCAACTGGATAATGTGTTTTTCCAACTCGCGGGAGTGGGGCCTATACGAATGGTTTAAAAACATAATGCGCATGTTCTACTCCTTTGCTGGGCGACGCGCGCCGACGCTGGACAATCGTGAAGTTCATTTCTATCTGATTTAGGATGCGCCGATTTGCCATTCTATAGAACCGAAAAGCAGAACCGGCTCAGTGTCCAAAAATCGCTCTGAGTTGGCCGGCATAGTCGTCTAGTCTGTCCGCTAAAGCCGGCTTGACCGGTACCATCTTCATCCGTTTGTTCATGAGTGATTGCTCTGGCGCAAGATCGTGGCGCGCAACCAGTCGCCCCGGAGCCTGCATTAATTTTTGTCCTTCGCGAGAAAGCACAAAATCCAAGAATAACTTCGCCGCATTGAAATGGGGAGCTTGCACGGACAAACCGATACCGACCATGATGGCCGGACTCACTCCTAAACTCACCCAATCGATAGGCGCGCCTTTCTCCTTCAATCGTTCTACAGACGCGGCCGGAATGTTGATATCAAGAAGGCCCTCGCCCGCGACGATCAGCTGGGCCAGAAGCTCGTGCCCCTCGCGGGTAACCGGCTGTTGTTTTGCGAGTTCACGCATATACTTGAGGCCGCGCTCCTGTCCCATAATCTGCAGTATGCCGGCAAACCAGTCCGCCTTGGTCCCCTCCATCATCATCTGGCCCTGCCATTTCGAATCGAGTAACTCCTGGTAATTTCTCGGAAGAGTCCGGAGCGGCGCCCGTCGGGTGTTATAAGCGATGACGTAGGGATTGTAATATACGGTCGTCCAATATCCGTCCTCTTTAAAATCTTCCGGGTAAAGAGCGTTCGCCAGCGGAATGTAACGCGCCAACACACCCGTACGGTTGAGCAAGTGCATGCTGAACTCCACCGTCTGAATCACATCGGCAAAGTTCTTCTTGCTGCGGGCCTCCGTCAGGACTTTGGTCAGCAGCTTTTCGCTGCCGGTCCGGTTGAGCTTGACCTTAATAGGAGGGTAGCGTTTTTCAAATTCAGCGATCAGCGCGTTGGCTTCGCTAAGGTTCATGGATGCGTAATAAACAATCTCGCCTTCCTGTTTGGCGGCGTCAAGTACCGTGTCTGAGGTCGCTGTCGCTGCGAACAGGGGCAAGCCGATCGCCGCTAGCGACAGCAGAAGAGCCCATCGCATTGGTATTGGCACGCGTGTCATGGCTTGCCCATTAGGGGCCTGGACAGTGAGTCGATAAAGCCGCTTTTCTCAAGTTCGCGCATGAAGCGGTCATCAACAAAGCGGCGGGCGTCGGCATTCTCAGCTTCAGGAAGCTCCTTAGCCATAAAATTCAGCAACAGTTGCAGCGCCGAGACAACCGGGTAAGGAATGCGCGGCATTCCAGGCCGCGTAAGATCGTAAGTTTCCGCGGCGATCGTTCGGTCGGTGATTCCGCTATATTCGGCCTGAACCGCGATCGTAAACTCGCGGTCAGTACGATAGCGGTGCATCCCTTGGACATAAGCTGTGAGAAATTTATGCGCTATCTGCGGATTTTCCGCAATATAGTCGCGCCGCGCGGCGATGCCGCCGAGCGCGTAGTTTAGACCGTATTCTTTAAAATCGATCAGGTATTGACAGCCTTTTCTGTGCGCATGGATGGACTCCGGCGGCGTGATCACAATGGCGTCGCACTGGCCACCAAGCAGCGCTTCGAGCTGTTGATCACTGTGGGCCGGAATGCTCTGCTCATGCAATTCCGCGATGCCAGCCGCCGTTAACCTATCGATTACGAATTTCACCAGTGCGTCGTTCAACCCACCATCACCGACGAAACCGATTTTTTTTCCCGCCAACTGTTCGCGTGTCGCCAAACCGGGGCGTCCCATGACGAACTGCTGGTTGATGCCGCCGGTGAGGAAAACCAAATCCGCCTCGCCTTTCAGGTTGGCTCTGAGCGGCGCCGGCGCCGCCATATTGCCAAACTGAATCTCGCCTGATGACAGGCCGCGGACAACCCCCTTAGCGCCGCCCATTAAGCGCGGCATTGCCACTTCAAGGCCATATTTCTCGAACAAGCCGGACTTCCACGTCACCATCATCGGACCTGCGCCCTGGCCAATGGTGGCGAAACCTACCGTAAGCTCAATCACGTCCGACATCAGCATCTCCGATGCCACTCCTATCATAAGTCGGTGAAGCGAAGTCAAGTTGGAATGATGCGACAGCTGAATGTAATCTTGATTGACACGCTAGGGGCGTCAGCGTATATTCGAATTCCGTGATGCGCTTTCCCGGAAAGCCATTGCGGTTTTTTATTTTTGGGGACGAAAGTACAATCTTGATCTCTCCTTTGGGCGTCATCGCAGCTCTGAAAGAGTGAACCCATGGCCGTTGTCGCAATTATCCCGGCGCGCTACGGGTCGACTCGGCTTCCGGGAAAGCCGTTGGCTCGCATTGGCGGCAAGGCGATGATCCAACATGTGTACGAAAGTGCTGCGCGGGCAAGCGTGCTAGATCGAGTTTTAGTCGCGACCGACGACCGGCGTGTCGAAGAAACCGTACGCGGTTTTGGCGGCGAAGTCATGATGACATCCAAAAAACACGCCAGTGGAACGGATCGTTTGGCGGAAGTGGCGCGCAAAATCAAAGCGGATTGGATCGTGAACGTCCAAGGCGATTTACCGTTTATTCGCGCGCAAACCATCACGCGCGCGGTGCAGCCGCTACGGCGTGATCGTTCGCTTCCCATGGGAACGGTGTGTACGCCGATCTATGAAGAGGAAGAGTGGCGCAACCCCAATATCGTCAAGGTCATCGCCGATCATCGGGGGTTCGCTCTCTATTTTTCCCGTTCGCCTATTCCTTACGCGCGCACGGACACCGTAGATCTGAGCGGAACCC
>JBGPIK010000126.1:0-15787 GCA_041484845.1 Binatia bacterium
CTCTGCCCAGACTACTTTTTGCCAGGCGCAACCAGCGCGCTTCACTTTCAGAGTGCTCCAAGTCTTCACCATCCAGGCCGGCTGGATCAAGAAACGCCGTGGCAGCCTCTTCGAAAGATACCCCGTGTTTAAGCCGGTTGCGTTTTGCTTTTTGGGGGTCCCAGTCGAACATCAATTGTGTATATACAATATGTAGGCAACATACAAGTCTGTTTCGGGGGAGTGCCGAGCAGGCACAGGACGCGTCAGTGTGGTTACAACGCTGAACCATCTACTCGCGATATAGCAGCCTGATGAACAGCTCGTGGATAGTGAAACATGCGCCGCGCTGTTATCGCTTCATTCGGCAGAATCTCCGCAGAGAATTCGGCGGGATAGACTGGGATCGGCTTACCTATGCGTTAGACCGGAAATTTCAGAGACGGTGGACCCCCGCGAAGATTAAGCAGAATCCCATCCCGTACGAAGATCGTTATGAAGTCGAGACGATATTGAAAATCTACCGGAGTGAAATGTACGTGCTTATCGCGCCTTCAAACGAACAAGATAGACGGAGCAGAGATGTTATTGCCATCAGCTTCGTCCGGCTCGCTCAGAAAGGGAATGTTCTGGCTCGGCAAGAATTAATGGAATTCATTCGGTACATCATTGATGATTGGATAGAGCGGTATGACTTTCTCTCGCGCTGGCGGGGATATGAAGAGGAGATCCAAAAGCAGGTAGCCGGATGTATTCGTCGCTACCGCTATAGGGGCTCATTTTTGAATTATCTTTTCCGTACACTTGAATGCGTCGCGAGAGGCCTCCAGCCGACCCTGGGGTATTCATTGGATCATCGGTTATATACGGGGCACGAAACTAGAGTCGGGAAGGTGACCGAGGGGGGGACGTTTTTTTTGAGAGATACTCGGCGCGTCGCTTGCAGGAGGCCCCAACGGGTCGGGCGTGCCTCAGGAGGTAGTGCGAAACAGCCGAGCGCCACCGTTTCGCGGGCGTCGTTCTTGACCCTCCATTTCAGCCAGATCCGAGATTCTACTCCGCGTACTCACGATATAAATCCTCAATTTCTTGCTTTACCCGACTAATGCGCTTAGCCAGTTCGTTGATTTGAGCGAGATTATTACGATTGGCCTCGATCTCGAGTTGCTCGTTGTATTGCTTTAACGCGTTTTCACTTTTCTGGATCTGGGCTTCAAGCTTTTCAATTCGGGCTTTTTCTCTGCGTTGCGCTTTTTCAAGTTCTTTTTTCTCGTGGTAATTATTCCGCGACGGTGACTTTTTCTGTGCGCTGCTGCCGTTGTTTTCGTCTTCCCAGCCGATCTTCTCTAAAAACTCATCATAACCTGAATTGAAGACATCCACTCTGCCGCGGTGAAAGACGATCAACTTCGTGGCCAGGGCGCGAAGAATCCGTTCGTTATGGGTGACCATCAACAAAGCCCCGGGAAAGTCTTGCAGGCTCTCGATCAGGGCGTCGATGGATTCCATGTCGAGATGATTGTTCGGTTCGTCCAACAAAAGCAGATTTGACGGATGAGCGAGGATCTTGCCCAAGAGGGTGCGACTTTTCTCGCCGCCCGACAACACGGAAACTTTCTTTAACGCCAAATCGCCGCCGAACATCATCGTGCCGCAAATGTTTCGAACCTGTGTGCGTGTCAGCGCAGAATTGGTCTGTTCGATTTCTTGTTCGATGGTCAGCTTTGGATTGAGCCGTTGAATGTTGGTTTGGCCGAAGTATCCCAATTTCATGTCGGGATGAGCCTTGAGCTCGCCCGTCATCGGCTTGAGTCCGCCTGACAATACATTTAACAAAGTCGATTTGCCTTTACCGTTGTTGCCGATCACGCCGAATCGGTCGCGTGCGTTGATGGTCAGATTCATGTGCCGAAACAAAAGATGGTCGCGGGTATAGCCAAACGAAATATTCCTCCCTTCAAGCAACGTTTTGGCGGCAAACGCGGCGTGCCTAAATTCGAAATCCAAAGACTCAATGTCGGCTCGCCCGTCGAGTTTAGGGAGTTTTTCGAGCATTTTAATGCGCGACTGAACCATTTTAGCTTTTGAAGCCTGGGCTCTAAACCGATTGATAAACGCCTCGGCATGAGCCCGTTTGCGGTCTTCGTTGGCTCGGGTTTTTTCGTGAATCTCGTCTTCGAGGACGATTTGAGCATAAGCCTTGGCGGTGCCGCCCTCGAATTTACGAATTTTCTGGCGATGGATAACCGCGGTGTGCGTCGTGACGCTGTCCATAAAGTCACGATCATGAGAAATCAAAATAAGCTCGCCTTTAAAATTAACCAGAAATCTGGCGATCCAACGAACCGACGTGATGTCGAGGTAGTTGGTCGGCTCGTCGAGCAAAAGCAGGTTGGGTTCGGAGAGCAGGAGCTTCGCCACGTTGATGCGAATTTGAAAACCGCCGGAAAACTCGCGCGGCGCTTTTTCAAGATCGGCGTGCGAAAATCCCAGTCCAAACAAGACGGCTTCAGCCTTATAGATGGAATGGGATTCGTCTTCCGGCAGTCCTAAAGCCGCTTCCTGCAAAATCGTCGGCTGGGTAAAGTGCAAATGCTGTTCGAGATGGCCGATGCGATAGTTTCGCGGGATAGTGATCTCTCCGGAGTCGGGCTCTTCTTCTCCTAAAATGAGCTTAAAGAGAGTGGATTTGCCGTGGCCGTTTCGTCCGACTAAACCGAGGCGATCGCCGGCATTCATCTGAAAAGTGACGTCAGCGAAAAGCTCACGCGCGAAATACGACTTTGAAAGTTGGTTGATCTTAATCACGATGGGGGTTTTTAGTAGAGGATAAAGTCACGTTAATCAAGCGAGCGGTTCGTAAATTTAAAAAGCTAACTCAAATAACTCACAACTCACGCCTGACCCAAAATACACGGCTCCGCTTATTCTTCTGCGATCGAGTCAGATGCTATCGCCCGGTTATGATTTCAATGGCAGCTTCAACCTCACAATCTTACGCGCGGCGGTTGCGTCGGTCACCATTTTGCGCCCGAGCATTTTTGCCAACCCGGCCCTCATTTTTACAACCGGAGAGTGCTTTTTGATGATCTCTTTCTTGTGAGCCTACATTCATAAAAACAATCTTTGATTTCGACTTAAATAATGTCGATTGAATCGAGTTTTTCTCAGCCGCTTCGGTTTACGGGTGCTTGTGTGTATGAGTGTCCACTATGACACAAACTCGACGCTGATATTATTGCAAAGTTGTTATTGCCAATTTTGGCACGTCATGACACCGGGTTCATTCGCAGCACTCATGCTCGCGTACGAGTAAAAGTTCTCGCCCCCAAACAAATTTTCTATGCGGTGCGTCGAGACTCTTCTCCAGATGTCCCGCAAGTGCCGCTTTGTTCCCTGGCATGTTTGCTGCTCAAGGCTATTCCTACCTAGGTAACACAACAGAGTAAGACGTGGGAGAAACTATAGAAGGAGAAAGAGATATGAAAGCAGCAAAGAAAATGACGACCTTCAAATGGGCGTTGGCCCTGGCGGTTGTTCTGGCGATAAGCAGCACCGCAGCGGCAAAAAAACCGGCGAGCCTTGGTGTCTCGGGCGATCTGTCCGCCGATCGCACAAGCGTCACGGTAAGTGTGACGACTCCGGCATGCGTTACTGATCCGCTGGCGACGCAACCAGCAGTCGGATCATTGTCCGTGTACATTTTTCAGTCTGTGGGCCGGCTGATCAACATCGGCACTTCAAATACTAGCGTAACTTGTAATAGCGCCACGTTAGTTCAGGACATAACGGTGAACGCGATTCCGGGACTGACTTTTCAGCCGGGTCCAGCGACTCTCTTGATTCGCTTTGCGACGCCGGTAGATCCGCTAACCAACCAGAGCACGATTACCGAAACCGGCTCCAGAATCGATCTTCATTAATCGCTCGCCCGCTTAACTTACCTAGGACGCCGGGTGCGAGGAGGCGAAGCCTCTTTGCACCCGGCTTTTTTTTCGCGTGAAGGCGCATTGTCACGCCGCAAACACGTTGTGGAATTCTTACGCGGTTGACAGAAATTGAGGGCGTTGTTGTCTAAGAGCAATATCGTGCATTCAGGATTTCAGACGGGTTGCGATGCCGGAGTAAGTCAAGCTACCAACAACATTCCTAAGCATTCCCTATGTCGAGGCTTGCCCAACTTGCAGAGGGAGGCCTCGCCGCTGTAGATTCCCGCCATGGTCAATAACATTGAATACGAAGTAGACGCGCGCGATGTCGAGTATCAGCACCAGGGAGGCAAGCCCTGGCTGGCTCGCATCTATCAGCCCAAAGGGACGGGACCATTTCCGACCATCGTTGACGTGCACGGCGGCGCCTGGCACAACGGCGATCGGACTAATAATGCCGGTATCGACCGAGCGCTGGCGGCCGAGGGTGTCGTGGTGGCCGCTGTCGATTTCCGCCAGCCGCCGGAGGCGGGCTATCCCGCTTCGATCTGCGACGTGAACCTCGCTGTTCGCTGGCTTAAAGCGCATGCGGCCGAGTTCAACGGAACGACCGCTGTAGGAGCGTTCGGGAATTCCAGCGGCGGCCATCAAGTCGTGCTGAGTGCGCTTCGGCCGCGGCATCCGACTTATTCGGCCCTGCCGCTGCCCAATCATCCTGAGATCGATGCCAGCCTGGCCTATGTGATCGCTGCCTGGCCGGTGATCGATCCGTTGTACCGCTTCCGCTTTGCCAAAGAGTTCAACCGCGAAGAACACATCAAGGCTCACATCGAATACTGGCGCACGGAAGAAGCCATGGCCGAAGGCAGTCCGCAGACGATTATCGAGCAGGATGAGCCGGTCGATCTGCCGGCCATACTCATGTTGCTGAAGGCGAACGACCGCAACCATCCGCTGGAAATGCAGGAGCGCTTCATCGCGTCCTATCGCAAACGCGGCGGAGCGATCGAGGCGCACACGTTCGATGGCCTGCCGGAACACCGCATGACCCCATCGCCCGCTCAGCCGGAAACGATGCGTTTCATCGATGCTGTCACTGCATTCATTCGGCGGCAAACCGGCTAGTGCTTTTGCCGGGTCCCGTGCTCGTTCAGGACACTCCCATACGCGTGGTTGAGATCGTCTCGATGGCGGAAGTTCGCTGCGTCGAGAATTCTCGAAACCTCGAAGTGAGGTAGATCGGCCGGACCCTTTGCACCAAAGGACTTTGGCTGAGGGGTTCTCGGTTCCTGACACGATCGGTCCGCTTACGCGACTCCCGTCATGCGGTGGGCAATCGCTGCGTTAAGAGTGTGTGAATGAACCCCCAGCGGGTCGCGTCTTTTGACGTTTCTCGACCTAGTGTTCTGTCTCAGAAGTTCGCCACATAATTTGCGTCTCCATCCGCCCAAAAATCTCCCCTTCCCCTCTTTTCCAAAGAGGGGTCAAAGTCTTACGGAGAAAATTCCCCCTTTGAAAAAAGGGGGACAAAGGGGGATTTGAGTGCGACTTCAGCCGCTGCCATCGTTTGAAGTTTTTAAACGAACTTCTAAGTCACGACACTAGACGGTTCCCGGAATCACGACGGCGAAGTCTTGGCCGAGAGGCGTAAAATCGCCGGCATTGAAGGTTAAAACTGTCGAGACCTGACCTCGCTCGGCGCATGCGCCGATTACGGCGTCGTAGGTGCGGCCACCCGCTATTCCGTTTTTCGGAGCGCGTAGCAATAAGGACGCATACGACTTGGCGTTCAACGCGACAACGGTCGCCGACTTTATGAAATTACTTTCCAGTAGCGTGAAAGTCGTTTCCGGAGATACGCAATGCGGTGGGGGAAGCCGAGTAAGTACGGCATATGCCTCCACCAGCACCGGAGCCGCAACGATCATCTTTTCTCGCCGGTCAAGCCGCCTCTCGATTTCGTTCGCGGCAGCTTCATGATGCTCATGCCATGAACATACGGCCGCGATCATACAGCTTGTATCCGGAAGGAAAGCGGGCGGCATGCTTAACTGGAAGCGCCGGAGCGTTCTCTTCGCAATCTTTTACGGGCGAGCTCGACAGTTTCCGTCGAGAGACGCGGAGTATCCTTGGCGGGAACCGCCACAAGCAATCGCCCTTTCCGTTCGAGTTTGACAGGGAGAGGAGAGGGAGTAATGGCGATTGTGCCGTTTTCCCAACGAACCTCAAGCGACATTCCTGGCTTTATCCCGGATTCGCGGCGAATATCTTTCGGAATTACTAATCTGCCGGCGTGATCGATGGTCGTTTTCATGGTACAAAAACTGCCATTTGTTTTACCATTTGCCAACCAACAACGGTGAAGCTGGCGCGCCGCCTCGTGACAGTCAGTCAACGGCCGTCCTCGTCCTCGAAGCCTTTCGTAGTCGTTTCAATCCTTCCCTCGGGACAGAGCTGTTTGGCCAGCAATCTAATTTCGGTAAGGTGCTTGATTTTCGTATCGCCACCGGTTCGATTCTAACCTGGGGTTGTGTTACAGAATGGCCATGGACGACCGTGACGCAGCGACAAGACCGCAGCGCGTTTTGAGCGCCGCGCCTCTCAATTATGGCTGGATCATTGTCGCCCTGACTTTTCTTGCCAATCTGGCGGCGACGAGCATTCGGTCTGCGCCTTCGGTCTTGATCCATCCTCTTGAAGCGGAGTTTGGCTGGTCGCGAACGGCGATCTCATCGGCTGCCAGCCTTAATCTCTTACTCTTGGGAGTGTTCGCGCCGCTGGGGGGCTGGCTCATCGACCGCGTCGGACCGCGCCGCGTCATTCTCGGCAGTCTCGCGGCGACGGCCGCAGGCGTGACTGCGACCATCTTTGTTCGGGAGCTTTGGCAACTCATCTTTTTATGGGGAGGTGTGCTTGGCGTCGCGAGCGCGGTCACTCCTTCGCTGGGCCCGAGCGTAGCGAGCCGCTGGTTCGTCCGCAAGCGTGGACTCGCGCTGGGGATCTTGACCAATGCCAACGCCGCGGGTCAAGTGATTTTTCTGCCGCTTTTGATGGCCTTTGTCGTATACAGCGGCTGGCGCAGCGCATTGATGGCCATTGTGGTCCCCTCCGTCCTTCTGTTGCCGGCGATTTTGCTCTGGATGCGCGATGATCCCAGGGACATCGGGCTTGAGCCGTACGGCGCAGGCGAGAAAAGTTTTTCCCGGCAAAAGCCGGCCGGCGCCGGGCGCCATGACTTAAAGCCCATCGCCTTTTCGTCCGTCAGTGAAGTCCTTCGCTCCCCGTCCTTTTGGCTTCTAAGCGGCAGTTTTTTTGTTTGCGGTTTTACCACCAACGGCCTGATCGGCACACACCTGATCCCCCATGCCATCGAGAGAGGCATCCCGCAGGTGACCGCCGCGTGGGCGGTGGGAATCATGGGCGGAGCGAGCTTCATAGGAACGACGGCCGCGGGCTGGTTGGTCGATCGCATCGACGCGCGGAAAGTTCTCGCCGTCTGTTACGTGTTTCGCGCCGTGTCACTTTTAATTTTGCCGTACGTGACCGCGGCGTCGGGCTTGTTTGCGTTCGCCGTGATCTACGGCCTCGACTGGTACGCGACCGGACCCGCGACGACCGCCATCCTCGCGCAGCATTATGGCCAGGGAAGAGTGGGGACTCTTTTCGGACTGGTTTTCGTATCCCATCAACTGGGCGGAGCGCTTGCGGCGGTCGGCGGCGGTTGGGCCCATATGCAGTATGGCGATTATCAATATGCTTTTTTGACCGGCGCTGTTATGGGTCTGATCGGTGCCGGCTTGTCTTTGATGATTCGGCCTGCGGGACGCGAAGCCCCGGCGCTACCGGTAGCCGCCATTCAGTTCGGTCTCGCGCGTGAGTAGCTCACCGCGCCGATATGAAAGAAAGCGGCCGTTGCGGCTCGACCGGTTGAATGCGAGCCGAGACAAGGAGCAAGTGACGTGTCAGCCAAAGTTTACCGGCCCGAGAACTGGACCGACTCCCCAATAGAAAACGAGTCGGCCCAGCTTATCGGCGGGCGTTGCGCGCGTTGTGGCAAGGTCTTCTTCCCACGGTTGAACATCTGTCCGGGCTGTGCAACGCGCGCATCCATGGCGGAGGTTCGGCTCAGCCGCCGCGGCAAACTTTACTCGTATTCGGTCATCCACGTCGCTACGCCGGGCTTCAAGGCACCCTACGCTGTCGGCTATGTCGACCTGCCCGAGGGGCCGCGCGTGTTCGGTCACGTGGACGGCTGGCAGGATGGTCCCATCCCGCTTGATTCTCCCGTCGATATTTATGCCGGGCCCATCGGCACGGACCGCGATGGCGCGGAGTTGATCAGCATACGATTTCGCCCGCTGGCGGCCGATGTCGATAGGAAAGGAAGTGCGTGATGGTTAACTTGCGCGAAGTCAGCGTCATCGGTGTCGGCATGAGCCGATTCGCCAAGCAGCCGGAAATCAGCATCATCGATCTGGCGCAGGCGCCGATTCAGGATGCTCTTGAAGACGCGGGCGTCGCCTGTGGGCAGGTTCAGGCGGCCTTTTGCGGGAGCGTTTTCGGCGGCTCCGGCCTCGGCCAGAAAGTGCTCAAGGGCGTCGGCATGTCCAGCATCCCGATCCTGAACGTCGAGAACGCCTGCTCCAGCGGCTCGTCGGCATTCAGAGAGGCGTGGCTGGGCGTTGCCAGCGGGATGCATGACGTGACGCTGGCTTTCGGCGCGGACAAACTGACCGCGCTGGGCGGCGGCGCCTATCCGTTGAGTGACGACATCGAAGCCGATCAGGGCGTGCTCATGCCGGCGGTTTACGCGATGCGGGCGCGCCGCCACATGATGGAATACGGCACGACCATCGAACAGCTTGCGAAGATCGCAGTTAAGAATCACCATAACAGCGTTCACAACCCGCGCGCGCAGTACCGGCGCGAGTACACATTGGAAGAAGTGCTCAAAGGGCGCATGATCGCCGACCCGCTGACGATTCTACATTGCTGTCCGAGCGGCGACGGTGCGGCGGCGGTGGTGCTGGCGGCGACGGAAGTTGCGCGCGGCTTTCGCGGCAAACCGGTCAAGGTGCGCGCCTCGGTGCTGCAATCGGGCCTGTTCAAGAACGACTTCCGCGACATGACGAAATCCGATTTGAGCTACCGCGCAGCGGCGGCGGCTTATGAAATGGCCGGTCTCGGTCCCGAGGACATCGATGTGGCCGAAGTGCATGACGCCTTCACGATCGGCGAGTTGATGTATTATGAGGCGTTGGGCTTTTGCGCGCCGGGAGAGGGCGGGCGCTTGATCGATGAAAAGGCCACCGAAATGACGGGGCGCATCCCGGTGAACCCGAGCGGCGGCTTGCTCTCCAAGGGTCATCCGGTGGGCGCGACGGGCGTGGCTCAAATCGTCGAGATCGTCAGCCAGTTGCGCGGTAACTGCGGCGCGCGTCAAGTCGCTGGCGCAAAGATCGGGCTGACTCACTGCACGGGCGGCGGCGTCGCCGGTTTCGACCACATTGCCTGCACGATCCATGTCTTCGAGCAATAAGAGCGTTGGGACCATGAGCCAAGGCGAGCCCCCGCTGCGTGGCCTGCGCATATTGGATCTGACGCAGTTTCTTGCCGGACCCTTTTGCACGCAAATCCTCGCCGATCTCGGCGCGGAGATCATCAAGATCGAGCCCCAGGCCGGCGATCCCACGCGACTGCTGCCGCCTTACTTCCACAAGGGCGAAAGCGCCTATTTCCTGGCCATCAATCGCACCAAGCAAAGCGTGGTGCTGGACCTTTCAATCGAACCGGGCCGCAACATATTTTACGACCTGGTAAAGAAAGCGGACGCGGTCATCGAAGCCTTTCGCCCGGGCGTCGCCAAAAAACTGGGCGCGGATTACGACGCGCTCAAAAAGGTGAACGCACGGATCGTGTACTGCTCAATCTCGGGCTTTGGCCAGAATGGGCCTTACGCGACGCGGCCCGCGTACGACATGATCGTGCAGGCGCTGTCGGGCGCGATGAGCCTCACCGGCGAAATCGGCGGACGGCCGGTGCGCTCCGGCACGCCCATCGGCGATCTCAACGCGGGCCAATCCGCCGCCACCGCGATTCTCGCGGCGCTCTGGGAGCGGGAACGCTCCGGCGCGGGGCAGTCGGTGGATATCTCAATGCTCGATGTGCAGATCTCGATGCTCAGTTACTTGGGAGAGTACTACCTCATTTCCGGCGCTGCGCCCGGTCTCCAGGGCCGGGGACACATGTCGATCCCAACGTACAACGCTTTTCGCTCGCGCGACGGCCGCGACGTTCTCATCTGCGCCAACACGGAGCGGATGTGGCAGGAGCTTTGCCATGCGCTGGAAATGCCGGAGCTGGCAAGTGATGCGCGCTTCGAGACCAATGAGCGGCGCCATGCGCACCGCGCGGAGCTTGAGCCGATCCTGGAGCGCGCGTTCGCAGGATGCGATTGCGCCGATCTCCTGGCGCGTTTTCACGAGCATGGCATCCCGAGCGCGCCGGTGAATTCGGTGGCCGAGGCTCTGGCGGATCCGCAGGTTGTCCACCGTCACATGGTGCGTGAGGTGGCACATACTCTCGGTGGCGAGATCCGCGTGCTGGGCAATCCCATCAAGTTCTCGCGCAGCCCGGAGAATGAGTTCAGCAGTCCGCCGACACTTGGCCAGCACACGGAAAGCGTCTTGCGGGAATTACTTGGGTACACTCCGGAGCAGATCGAGACGCTGCGACAACAGCGCGCTTTCGGAGCCGGAACCGCAGCTTCCGCGGAGCCGGTGAAAACGCGCGGAGCGTGACCGAAGTCTATGAAGCCGCCGCGGTTTGAATACTACGATCCGACGACGATAGCGGAGAGCGTGAGCGTGCTCCAGCAATATGGAGATGACGCCAAAGTGCTGGCCGGCGGCCAGAGTCTCATGCCACTGCTTAACTTTCGCCTGGCGCGTCCCGCAGCCGTCGTCGATATTAATGCCGTTAAGGAGTTGGACTATCTGCGCAGGGAAGACGGCTGGCTTGCCATTGGCGCGCTGGTGCGCCAGCGGGCTGCGGAGCTGAGCCCGCTCGTGGCGGAATCATGTCCAATGCTGGCCGAGGCGCTTCCATTGATCGGCCACTTTCAGATCCGTAATCGCGGCACGATTGCGGGGAGCCTTGCCCACGCCGACCCGGCGGCTGAACTTGGCGCCGTTGCCCTGGCGTTGGGCGCGGAGCTCAGGATCAAAGGCCCAGGTGAGAATCGAATCGTTCCGACAGAGCAGTTTTTCATTTCGTATCTCACTACCGCGCTGGCGCCGAACGAGCTGCTCGTCGAAGCTCGATTCCCAACGGCGCGGCCCCGAACAGGCTACGCCTTTGCCGAGTTCGCCCGGCGCCACGGCGACTTCGCGCTCGTGGGGGTTGCCGCGGTCGTGGAACAGGATCAGGTGCGCCGCTGTAGCGATGTCCGGCTGGTGTTCACCGGTGTCGGGCCGGTGCCGCTCCTGTTTACCGACGAGAAGGGCCAATTACGCGGCGAGGTCCTTACAGCTAAGGCGATGACCACCTTTGCCGAGCACGTGACTGCCGATCTGACGCCGGATTCGGATCTTCACGCCAGCGCGGAATACCGGCGCGAGCTGGCGGCTGTGCTTGCCGAGCGGGCGCTCGGCGTCGCAGCGGCGCGTGCGGGAGAAGGTCATTGATATGACGCAGAAGCGGAAGATCGAGATCATAATCAATGGCCGGCCATACGGCGGTGAAGTCGAGCCGCGGCGTACGCTAGCCGATTTCCTGCGTCAGGACCTCGACTTGACCGGAACGCATCTGGGTTGCGAGCACGGAGTCTGCGGAGCGTGCACGGTCTTGCTGGACGGCGCCGCCGTGCGATCGTGTTTAGTGTTGGCGGTTCAAGCGAATGGACATCAGGTGCAGACGGTGGAAGGACTGGCCAAACCAAGCGGCGAGCTGCATCCGATTCAGACGGCGTTTCACAAGCATCACGCGCTGCAGTGTGGATTTTGCACTGCGGGCTTCTTGATGTCGATCGTCGAGCTGCTCAACAGCCGGCCCGATATTGAAGACGAAGACGAGATCCGCACGGCACTCTCCGGGAACCTCTGCCGGTGTACCGGCTATAGCGGCATCGTGGCTGCAGTCCGAGAAGTTGCCGCCCAGCTTCGCCGGGAGCGGACACCATGAGCCGGGCAGTCTTCGGCGAGAGGGTCGAGCGGCGGGAGGATCTGCCGCTCCTTACGGGCCAAGGAACCTATACTGATGATCTCAAGCTTTCCGGCATGCTCCACGCGGCCGTGTTACGCAGCCCGCATGCTCACGCGAAGATCCGCTTCATCGACGTTGCGGCGGCGCGGGCGCTGCCCGGCGTTACCGCCGTGTTGACTTATGATGATCTCGGCGCCGCCGGCAAAGAAATTCCACTCCTCCAGCCCAATCCGGTTCTCACCGCGCGCATGCCAACGCTGCTGGCGAAGGAAGTAGTGCGCTACGTCGGCGAACCGGTGGCGTTTGTGGTTGCGGAGGATCGTTACACCGCCGAGGACGCGCTGGATCTGATCGAGGTTGAGTACGAACCGTTGGCGGTGGTTTCCGACGCTGAGGCGGCGCTCGCCGATGGCGCCGCGCGCGTCTATCCGGAGGTCGCAAGCAACGTAGCGTCTCGCTTCACGCTCGGTTTCGGCGATATCGCCGGGGCCTTTGCGCGGGGCGAAATCGTGCTGCGCCAGCGCTTGAAGACACATCGCGGCGCCGGCCAGGCGATGGAGTGCCGCGTGGTCTTGACCGAGTACGATCGGCGCGCGAATCGGTTCACCCTCTGGTCTGCAACTCAAGCGCCTCATCTAATCGGGCGGATCGCCAGCCAGATGCTGGGTATGGAGGAATGGCAGGTCAGGGTGATCGCTCCGCATGACGTCGGCGGCGGCTTCGGGCCGAAAGCGATCTTTTACCCGGAAGAAGGACTGGTGCCGTTCGCGGCGCGGATGCTCGGCCGTCCGGTCAAATGGACCGAAGACCGCCGCGAGCATTTTCTCTCCACCAATCAGGAGCGGGATCAGTATCATGACGCCGAAATCGCGCTGACTCGAGATGGAAAAATTCTGGGGTTTCGCGACAGTGTCGTTTTCGACACCGGCGCCTATGTGCCTTGGGGGATTGTCGAGCCGTGGATCACCGCCACAACCATCCCCGGGCCGTACAAACTTCCCGCGTTCCAGGTCAACATGCAAGTGGTTTATACCCATAAGGTGCCGGTGACGCCGGTGCGCGGGGCGGGCCGTCCCCAGGCTGTTTTTGCGATGGAGCGAATGATGGATCTGGCGGCTCGGGAACTTCATCTAGATCCGGCTGAAATCCGCCGGCGCAATTTTATTCAACCGGAGGAGATGCCGTTTGCCATGGGGCTGGTTTACCGCGATGGCGCGCCGGTGACGTATGACTCCGGCGACTACCCCGCGTGTCTCAGCAAAGCGCAGGAGTTGATAGGCTACGATGCGTTCCGGCGGGAACAGTCCGAGGCGCGCCAGAGAACGTGGCAAGATTCCGTTCATGGTTCGACAGGCTCACCACGAACGGACGGTGCCACACCGAGATCTAATCATTTATCCGTTCGTCCTGAGCTTGTCGAAGGACGAAAAGCGAATCACGATAGTACTCCTCAGGCGGAACGGCATATTGGCGTCGGCATCGCTGTCTATGTGGAAGGTACAGGCCTTGGGCCGTACGAGGGGGCGATCGTCCAGGTCGAATCGTCGGGGAAAGTCCTGGTGACCACCGGTGCGACGCCCCAGGGCCAGGGACATGTCACTACTATGGCCCAGATCGCCGCCCATGAGCTGGGAATCAGCGTCGATGACGTTAGCGTCATCACCGGCGACACCGGCGCGATTCCGTTCGGCATCGGCACGTTCGCGAGCCGGATTGCGGTCAACGCCGGCAACTCCATCGCAATGGCGGCGCGCGAGGTGCGTGAGAAGGCGCTCGCGATCGCGGCGACTCTGCTCGAGGCGAACAAGGATGATCTCGAATTGGAGGATGGCAGTGTATTCGCGCGGGGCGCGCCAGCCAAGTCGATCAGTCTCGGAGCTCTCGCGTTGACCGCGGCGGGCGCGCGGCCAGGTTACACCCTGCCACCCGGCGTCCAGCCCGGGCTTCAGGCTACGCACTACTTCAGCCCCAGCCAGGCGGCCTACGCCAGCGGCGCGCACGTGATTACGGTGGCGGTCGATGTGCGGACGGGCGATGTGAAAATTCTAAATTACGCGGTGGCGCATGATTGCGGTCGAATCATCAATCCGCTGATCGTAGAGGGCCAAGTCCAGGGCGGTGTCGCGCACGGTATCGGCAACTGCTTCTACGAAGAGCTGATTTACGATGATAATGGGCAGCTCTTAAACGCCAGCTTTATGGATTATCTCATGCCCACGGCCAGGGAGGTGCCCACGGCCAAGGTTGCCCACGTGGAAGTTGTCTGCCCGCTTAACCCGTTGGGAGTGAAGGGAGTCGGCGAAGGCGGCACAATTCCATCGGCCGCGGCGTTCGCGGCCGCAGTGGAAGACGCGCTGGCGCCATTCGGCGTGACGGTCACAGAGGTTCCGCTCAGCCCGGAAAAAATTCGCAAGCTGTTACGTGTGGTGGGACGGTGAAGTTTACGGCGCTGTGAAAAAGATGAGGTTATGCTGCAACCACAAAAAGAAAGGCAATCTTTACCACGAAGGTCGCGAAGATCACGAAGTTTGAAGAAAATTTTATAGGAAAAATGATCCGAATCCTTCGTGACCTTCGTGCGCTTCGTGGTGAGGAATAATTTGCGCAAACGGAGACAAATTTTTCAACTTTAGTAATACACGAAGGTTACTGAGTTTACCAAGAAAACTCGTAGGGTGCGCTTGGCGCACCGTTTCGCTCTGGAATCATTCTATGAATGGGCGCGATCCGGGAGCGAGCCCTCCGGAGCGCAGGCAATGGGTCTGTGCCTTGGAGCGGCCCTTCGATTTCCCTCAGGACAGGCCTGCAAGCTGAGTTGGTGGAGCGAACGCCTGAGGAAAACACGAGCGCCGAGCCGAGCACCCAACGACGGCATTGAGCATTTCGTCTCTGTGCCTGCGCTCCTCCGAGCTCGCTCCCGGATCGCGAGAGTGTTGTAGTTTCCCAGATAGCAGAACAAAGCAACAAAAAACCATGGACATAACGGTTAACGGATTGCGACTCAACTACGAGCTCGAAGGCCAGGGACCGCCTGTGCTGCTTCTCCATCCGGTCGGGCTCGATCTGACTTGGTGGGAGCCGCAGGTCGAGGCGCTGCGGTCGGAGTTTCAGGTGCTGCGAATGGATTTCCGCGGACACGGGAAGTCAGCCATTGCGCCGCCGCCCTATACGGTCGCGGATTTCGCCGTCGACGCGCGGGCGCTCCTCGGCGCGCTGCACATCGGGCCGGTGCATGTCATCGGGCTTTCGCTGGGCGGAATGGTGGCGCAAGTCCTGGCGCTCAAATATCCGACAGCGGTACGCTCGCTTGTGCTGTCGAACACGCTGTGCACGTTGCCGGCGGAAGCGCGGCAGGCCATGCGTGCGCGGGGCGAGGCGGCCGAGCAGGGCGGAATGGCAACCGTGATCGAACCGACCATCGAACGCTGGTTTACGCGCGGATTCCTCGAATCTCCCCTGGTCGCGCGCTGCCGCCGCCATTTGCTGGCGCAGGATGTGAGCGCATGGGCGGGCACTTGGCGCGCCATCGCCGATCTCGATACGCTGCCGCGCCTGGGTGAAGTTCACGTGCCCACGCTGGTGACGACGGGCGACGCCGACGTAAGCACGCCGGTCGCCGCGGCACAGTCGATTGCTAGCCAAATACCAGGCGCGGTCCTCAAGGTTATGCCGGGCGC
>JBGPIK010000127.1:0-15747 GCA_041484845.1 Binatia bacterium
AGTCTTTGCGCCAACTTTTCCGTAGTCGTCTCTACTTTCCAATGCCCGTCCGTTTCCTGTAAGCCCATGATCATCTCAAGCGGATTTTTCGTCCGCGCCTGCTCCTCCTCGTTGCGTAAAATCCTGACAATCTCCCCCCGTTCCCCTCCCCTGACTCCGAACAGGTTAAGTTCACCGCCTGGGACCCGGTCGCGGATCTTCGCGCAGGCTGGACAGTAAATCGGATGAGGATGCACCGGT
This sequence comes from Binatia bacterium, assembly GCA_041484845.1. Classification (GTDB taxonomy): domain Bacteria; phylum Desulfobacterota; class Binatia; order UBA9968; family UBA9968; genus JBGPIK01. The sequence continues at coordinate 241 of JBGPIK010000127.1, forward strand.
GAGTTAAACCCCGCGGGCGCTGCGAGCTGCCAGTGGCGCCGATGATAGAAAGCTCCACAGCCAGTGCACTGAATAACCCCTTTGGGCGATCGTCGCGGAAGATAGGTGTCCCTCTCCGCATCGATTTTCTTTATGCCGTATGGTCTCATCTCCAGACTCCTCTCTCCTAGTCTTTGGCCGTTAACTTGTCGATCCACGCGCCCAACGGTCCCCGGGTGACTTTGCGGATTACCGCCTCAAGTTCTCCCTTATCCATCCAGATCCCGCCACACTTTAGACAACGGTCGAGGATAATCTCGTGAAAGCTGTACGTTTCCAGTAAACCGGCACACTTCGGGCAGCGGATCTCATTCCCCGTCTTGTCCACTTTTCGCAGCTGTTCTTTGAGCTTGTTAAGCAATTCCCGGTCTTGCTCGGCAAAGTAAATGTCTTCCTTCGCGCGTTCCACCAGCTTCATCGTCTCGCCAAAATGATCCTTTTCGTCTGCCATACACCTTGCCTCCTGCAGCTCTAAAAGGACGCACGTTCGATGCCAACGTATAGGGTCTCTTCGCCGCGTCCAACTGCTAAATTTACCGCTCGCAGATTCATTATCAAGTAGACGAAAGTAGTCCGCTTCCCGCAAATGCGAAAAGTCCTGTGACGAAATCGCAAGGATGCAAAGAGGCAAGTGATTTGTCGATTATGGGCACACTTTTCACTCGTAGCAGCGGGGCCTCTTTTTTGCGTTGAGCCGTATGGGCAGATTTAAAAGACGCCAGGGTGGGTAACGCTTGCGGATTGAGAGGAAATCCTTATAGCGTGTTTTCTTACAGGGCGGCGGAGACTCAGACCCCGTTATGCTACACGTAAGACTAAATGGCAGGCTTCACGGAAAAGCGCAGCTACCGTCACACAGCAATCGTGCGCGCAAACCTGGGGATCTGTTTGCTATGTTTCACACCTCCCGGGTCTTCCTGAATACGGTACGCGTCGAAAAAATGTGAAAAATATGGCGGAGATCTTCGGCTTTGACGCTTATTCACCCAAGGAGATCGCCGAGCGCGTTGAAACGATCGGCGTTACCAAAGCGCGTTTACCCTGGATAACCGTCGCCATGCTGGGTCTGCTGGCCGGCGGCTTCATCGGCTTAGGCGCGCTCTATTTTACGCTGGTCACGAGCGATGCGAGCCTTGGTTTCGCCGCCGCGCGGCTTTTGGGTGGGCTCGCCTTTTCGCTCGGACTGATTCTGGTTGTTGTAGCGGGAGCCGAGCTTTTCACGGGAAACAACTTACTGGTGATGGCTTGGGCGAGCCGGCGTATTACGACCGGAGACCTCGCAAGAAATTGGTTGATCGTCTACCTCGCCAACTTTGCCGGAGCGGTCGGCCTGGCTTTTCTCGTTTTTTTATCGCACCACTGGCAGATGAACAGCGGCGCAGTGGGAACCACCGCGATAAAGATCGCCGCAGCAAAAGTTGCCCTACCTTTTTGGGAAGCTTTTTTTAAAGGTATCCTCTGTAACATTCTCGTCTGTTTAGCCGTGTGGCTCGCCCTCGCCGGCCGTAGTGTGACCGACAAGATCTGCGCTATCATTTTTCCTATATCAGCTTTCGTTGCTGCCGGCTTCGAGCACAGCGTCGCCAACATGTACTTCATCCCGCTGGGCATACTACTAAGAGAGAAGATCCCCGTCGCCGGCGCAGAAAACCTTTCCTGGTTCGGACTTTTTTCTAATCTGGTGCCCGTCACTCTAGGCAATACGGTCGGCGGCGGCGTTATGGTCGCGCTGGTTTACTATTTCGTTTACCGGCAACCCGAAAAGCAGTAGAGTTTAAACCGTGAAGCCCCTTCCTCACTCGAAAACAGCGCGCCCGTGCCGCACAGAAGGAGGCTGCAGGCCGACAAGGACTACTGGGCCTGTGCATGACTCTTACGCTTGAGATATGCCCACGCGAAGTGAGTCATTGAGCCAGCAAATAGCGAGTCGTTCTATGAGCAGCCAGCGCGCGCAAATTCCGCTTGATTCTTTCGCTCATTCCCGCTGGCACCATCCTCGTGTCACCGCTGTCACGTCGGTTTTTCTGAGTAAAATCGCTAAGCACTTAGTGTTGCTCGCCTGTCTCATGATCCTAGGCAAAGCGACCGGCCGATTCACAATCAGCGAACTCGGCATTTTTCTGCTGACACTCTTTGCCACGATGGCGCATTTAGTGGGGCGCGCGCTTTCGCCGCGCTCGCCTGAACCACCGTTCAAGAGTTCGCCATGATCGCGGAGTGCCTTGGACCGACGAAAGTTGTTTTCGGCCTTAAGGGGAATTTTTCCGACGTCGTTGAAAAGCTCTCCAGCCGGTCGAGCCTACCCGGTCTGGCGGCACAACTCCTTTCCCAGAAGCCGGACCAACAGAACGAATGCTATAGCTATATCGGCGACGGGATCGCGGTTCCCCATTTGCGGGTCGAGCATCTTCCTGCTCCGGAACTAATCCTGGGTCTTGCCCCGGAAGGGCTCTCATTTAACGGCCACAGAATCAAAATTGTACTCCTGCTGGCGACTCCCGCCGAGCAGCCCGCACAACATTTACAGCTTCTGCAACGCATCTGCTCGTTGCTTCCTGCGGTGCGCGATGAACTACTGAAACAACGCGACCCAGCGCATGTGCTCCAAGTGATCGCGCGCGCGGAGCAGCAATCCGCTCTGCCCACGTACATGAATTTGACGCAGGAGCAAATTGGCTTTGAGCTGCAGACGGATCTCGTCAAAGGGCTGATCTCAGCCGAAGCCAGCGCCCGCCTCGCGCACTATGGACTCAACGTGCTCAAGCGTGCCCGCCGGACGCCGTGGCAACTAAAGCTGGTTAAAAATCTGTTCAGCTTTTTTGCCGTTCTGCTCTGGATTGCGGCTTTGCTCTGTTTCATCCCCGGGGTGGATCTCCCACAATTGGGCGTTGCGGTTCTCGCCGTGGTTGTCGTCAATGGTCTCTTTGCCTTTTTCCAGGAATATAAATCCGACCGGGCGTTGGAAATGCTGCAGCAAATGATGGCGCAACAGTGCCGCGTCATTCGCGACGGCCAATTGAGTGAGATTGAAGCGAGCATGCTGGTTCCCGGCGATCTCATTGCTTTGGAGGAAGGCGATCTCGTGCCGGCCGACGCACGCTTAGTGGAAGCGTTTGAGGTCGAAGTGGATAATTCATCGCTCACCGGCGAATCGACAGCGGCGCGGCGTTATAAGTCCGACCAGCCGATTTTGATCGCCGGGAAATTTCTGTGGATTGAGCTTCCCAACATTGTGTTCGCCGGCACTTCCTTGCTACGCGGGCGCGCCAAGGCGGTGGTCTTTGGCACCGCGATGAGTTCCGAGATCGGCAAGATCGCCCATCTAACCCAGGGAATTGAAGTGGAGCAGAGCCCGCTGCAAAAACAATTGCGCGGTACCGTCTATGCCATCGCCGCCCTTGCCGGCGGGCTCGGTTTGCTATTTTTACTCTTGGGTTGGCTGGTTGCCGGTCTCTCTTTTATCGAGGCCTTTGTTTTTTTCATCGGTCTTTTTGTCGCCAATGTTCCCGAAGGGCTTCTGCCTACCGTTACCCTCGCTCTCGCCATGGGCGTGCAACGCATGGCTAAAAGACATGCGCTCGTGAAAAACCTGCCCTCTGTAGAAACGCTGGGGTGCACCACGGTGATCTGCTGTGACAAGACCGGCACGCTGACGCAAAATCTAATGATGGTTACCGAGTTGGCGGTGGAAGGTCGCATCATTAATGTTTCGGGCATCGGTTACCAACCTACCGGGAATTTTACCCTTGAAGGTGAAACCCTTTCACTGGAAAGCATTTCGCGCTGGACTCCGCTCCGGCGGCTGCTCGAATGTGCCTTCATCTGCAACAATGCCAAAATCGAAAAAACTGGGGCGGACTATCGCGTCATCGGCGACCCAACCGAAGGCGCGCTCACGTGCCTGTCCGAGAAAGCCGGTATACGGGGCACGTACCTGCGGCTTCATCTCAACCCGTTTGAGTCGATTCGCAAACGCATGAGCGTGGTGGTGAAGCGCAGCCAGCGCGACCAACCCACCATCTATGTAAAAGGCGCGCCGCTGGAAACGTTGCAACGTTGCGACCGCATCTTGATGGGCGACGAGGCGCGGCCAATGACCGACGATGAGCGCGAACGGATCATCCAAGACAATGATTCGATGGCCCGCCGCGGTCTGCGCGTCCTCGCGTTCGCTTATCGTGACGGCGAAGGATTGCAGGAACCAGCCTATGCTTCCGACAAAATTGAGGATCGTTTGGTGTTCCTGGGGCTTGCGGCCCTTTCCGATCCGGTCCGCCCCGAAGTCCCGCCGGCGATCCGCGCCTGCCACACCGCGGGAATTCGCGTCATCATGGTTACCGGAGACTACGCCTTGACCGCCGCGAGCATCGGCCAGCAAATCGGACTGGGACAATCTTCACCGCTCCAGGTTTTCACCGGCGCGGAAGTTTCTGAGATGAACGAAGAGCGCTTGCGCGGCATCTTGGCGAACGGAGAAACGATTTTTGCCCGCGTCGCCCCCGAGCATAAATTGCGCATCGTTTCAGTGTTAAAGATTATGGGAGAAATCGTCGCCGTCACCGGCGACGGCGTCAACGACGCGCCGGCGTTGAAGAAGGCCGACATTGGTATCGCCATGGGACTGCGCGGCAATGACGTCGCCAAAGAAGCTGCGCACATGATTCTCACCAACGATAACTTCAGTTCCATTGTCGCGGCCATCGAAGAAGGCCGCGCCATCTTTGACAATATTCGCCGCTTCATGGCTTATATTTTCAATCACAATCCGCTGGAAATGTACCCGTACATCGTCTGGCTCCTCTTCCCCGGCGTTCCCCTGACAATGACGGTGATGGGAGTTTTGGCCGTCGACGTCGGTACTGATCTCATTCCGGCAATGGGTTTGGGCGTGGAACCGCCCGAGAGTGGCATCATGGAACGTCCTCCACGGCGCCGAGATCAAAAACTTCTGTCCCTAAGCTTCATCCTGCAGAACTATTTCGTTCAAGGAACTCTAGTGGCCTTCAGTTGTTACGCCACGTATCTCTATTTTGGGTGGGTTATAGGCTATTGGCGACCGGGCCTCGGCTTCTCGGCGATGCCGTCCGAGCCGGAAGGATTGAATTTCGACCAAGCGTCGCACGTTTACCTTCAAAGCTTGACCGCCTATTTTTTCGCCGCGGTAACAACGCAACTCGCGAATGTCCACTGCCAGCGTTCATGGCAAAGCTCGTTGTTCTCGCGGAGTTTCCTGGAACCGAGGCACCGTCGTGAAATTCTCATATCGATCTATGGCTGGCGACCCACGCGATATGCGGTTCGAGTCAAACTGGATTACGACATCACGGGTGCCACCGGGATCGAAGCCACAAAGGCTTTCCTCGCTTTAACCGCCACCCTGCTCACGTATCCCTTCAAATTTGCTCTGGCACTGTTGTCCAGCATAGTGGTAAAGCTTGAAAAGCCTCTGATCGTCCCGCTAACTGTTCGTCTCGCACGCTATTTCGAACGGCACTACATTCTCTTTAATTTTATTTCCAATCCGTTGATCGATCTGGGAATTTTCATCGAGTTGCTGCTCTGCTATTTCTTCTTTTACACGCCACTGTCCAGGATCTACTATTTCGCGCCGGTGCCCTGGCATGTGTATCTATTCGCCTCTCATGGCACCGTCCTGCTCTTGGTGTTCGAGGAAGTTAAGAAGTACTACCGCCGTAACGGACACGCCCTAGAGCTTCTAGGGTGAACTTTGCGCAGGTCGTTGGCCAGTGGCGAGCCCGGACTACTCTGGTTTGATCTGATCTTGTGCGCCGAGTTTTCGTTTGAGAAAATCGTCGACCTCGCCGACATAGGCGGCGAGCGTATTGGCGGACTGTTCGATGGCGGTGCGCAGCTCGCGGTCTAGCTGATCCAATTTCGCTAGAACATCAGCTTGCCCTCGCTCACGCTGCTGCCGATTTTTCTGTAATTCGTCATCGAGAAATTGACGCAACTGGCTGTAACGCGACGCCTCGGATTCATCGGCAAGCGCGCGCTGCGCCTGCAACTCGCGGGCGTGCCGCCGGGCGTCGAGTAGAACCGTCGTCTGCAGGTAAATCACAAAGGCGAGAAACAAAATCGCCATCAAGAAGGTAAGCCCGAGCATGATCAGCCCGAGCGGGGCATCGACGGTGCCGAAGCCAAATCGTAAAGTCGTCGGCGCAGTGAAGGCGCCCCAGTTGAGGGCGGCAAATAATGCCAGCGCGCCCGCAGCGAATAGGATCAGAATGGTGCGCAGCGGCATAAAGACCTCATGCAGCAAGCATAATCTCGGGCGCTTACCGAATCAATAATTCACCGCCACAGCGTGTTAAAACAAGCCGTCTTCTTACCGCTTGCGGCGCGCAACTCTCTCGGATACCACGACGCCGCGCCTGCCTCCGATCCGGGAGCGGACTCGCCCGTCGAGTTCATCTTTAACCCAGGTGAGCGCCGCTATTGTGGACGGAAAACCCAACGTGGTGAGACCCATTAAAACAAGGTGGCAAATTTCTTCCTTGGTCGCCCCCTCTGCGAGAGCTCGACGCGTATGGGAATGAACTGCGCCCTCCCTGCGCGCTCCGATGGCCATGGCGAGTTTCACCAACTCTCTTTCCTTCGCGCCGAGCGGCCCTGCCCCGTGGGACAAGGCGGCTAGTTTGTCATAGGCCTGCCAAATTTCTGGATAGTTTGCCTTGAACCATTCATAGGGCCTTGGAAGTTTAACCATTTGTCCTCCCTTCTTAGTCGCATTCGATATTGCCTTTGGTAAATTGAACCGTTGGTTGGATCCCAACTCCTCTTGGATAACAGCCTCCTCTAGTGGTGGTCCGAGAAAATACCCGGCCACACCGTGAACCGAAGACGATCCCGCGGGCATTCCCATAGGAGTTTCCGGACAGCCCAACGATTTGCTCTCTGCTCGGCATACAATACTTATTCAACGACAGCAAACTCGCGGCTTTTTTCGGAAAATCACAAGAGGAGTTGCGCAAAATATTGCCAACGAACAAGACGGGACATAAAAACGGCCACCGGCCACGTGCAGGCTCTAGAGAACGAAGTCCGAATCAACTAAACCGGCGTTTTCTTACCAGCGGCGTGTTTCACCGATCTTAAGGACCCAGGCGCGGTCGGCATCGATGTCGAGACGGCGGATCTCCGCAAGCATACGCCGCGGCGGTTCATCCGGTGGCTCGTCGGTAAGATCGAAGGTGCCCCAGTGCATGCCGAGCAGCACGCGCGCGTTAAGATCGACAAACGCCTGCACGGCCTCTTCCGGTCTGGTATGCACTAATCTCATCATCTCGGATGGCAGGTAAGCACCGATGGCGATCGCCGCGATGTCGAACGGCCCAAGCCGCTGGCCTATTTCCTTAAAGCCGGAGAAATAGCCGCCATCGCCGCCAAAGTAAAAACGGCGATCACGACTGATTATACTCCACGACGCCCACAGCCTCTTATTAGCATCCCAAAGCGTCCGCTGGGAAAAGTGTTGGGCCGGCAGACAAACAAAGTGGACTCCGCGATACTCGAGTTCTTGCCACCAATCCAGCTCATCTACCCGAGTCACGCCGTTATCGGACAGCAAGGTCTTCAGACCTAGAGGCACCAGGAACAGGGGATCATGCGTCGCGGCAAGCCGCTTTACCGTAGCTAAGTCGAAGTGATCGTAGTGGTCGTGAGAGATCACCACGGCATCGATCCGTGGCAGGTCCTCGAATGCAACTCCCGGCGGACTGAAGCGCTTCGGCCCGCCCCATGACACCGGGCTTGCACGCTCGCTCCATTGCGGGTCGGTTAAGATATTGAGGCCATCCACTTGTATCAGGAAACTCGAGTGGCCGATCCAGGTAATGCTTGGGTTGATGAGGCCAGTGCGAAGCGCAGCGCCGTCATTTACCACGCGAGGAGCATCGAAGCTCCGCGGCACCGTGAAGCTCGCCCAAAGCCGGCGTATAAGAAAGCTCCAGCGAGTCCACGTCGACGGCCGGCGAAAACTCGGGTCGGGATTGCGAAAGCCGCCTTCAACTTGATGCGACGGTTGACCGGGTAAAAGCTCCGCCCCGACGCTTCCGCATCCAGACAGGAAAAACAGCGCCGATAATAGCGCAGCGGCAAAGGAGCGCAAAAAATAATTGGGCATGTTCCAAACAAATGTTTAGCACGCCTGCCCCCGGCGGCAAGCCGCGGACAAAAGGAGTCGTGAACAGCAGAATTTTCTCTGCGCTGCGGAACGGCCACACTCTCGTCCGGCGGCGACCGATTGAAAAACACCCGACGCACCGACCACACGCTTGGAGCGTGCCGCGGGGCAAGCCAAATAAGGCCAATAGCTCTATGTGGCCGTCTGCGACCACCACGACCATGAGTAAAGACTTATTCCTTGCCGCGGCGGGCTAGGTCTCTCGTTCGCTCGTCGGTCCGACCTCGCCGGTGCACCATGGAACGAATGCTTTCATTTTGCACGGCGCACCATGGGCCGCTAGTTCGGCCTCGAAGATCTTGTGAATCTCGCGATCTTCGTCCTCGTACTCGATCTGCCAGCCGCCATCCTTCAGGCTGCGGTCGGCGTTCTCCCCACCACCGCCCTTGGGCGTGTTGAGGCCCATATCGCCCGGCCGCAGAGCCAGGTAGCGGGCCCGCGTGCTCCCGGAGTTGAAGTGCTGGTGATAGCAGTTATCACTAGGGACGACGACCATAGACCCGACTTGCCAGTCGCACTTAACCATGTCGGAGCGGTCTTCCTTGTTCCACACCAGCGAATAGCCGGCGGTGCCGCTTAGCAGCACCAGATGCGCGCCCGGGCCATGGCGATGGCCCTTCTTATAGGTTCCGATCGGGAACTCGGAGATGTGGCTCTTCGTATTGTTGTTGGCCATTTCCAGCATGGCGTTGACTCCGCCGGCACCCCGCTCTTTCCATCCATACAACAACATATCCGGCGCATTGGCGATAAAGTTGGATTCCCAGATCCGGCGGTTGAAAAGCTTGCCGTTGCCGCTGAAGTAATCTTCCTCCCCCGAATAGCGGGACCGGAACATGTAGTCGCAGTTAAATACGAATTCACACTCCCGGAACAGACGCATCATGGGAGGCGCATTGGTTACGGCGATATAACGGGCAGGCTCATCGCCGCTACCATTGAAATTCTGATACCACGCGTTGAGCGGAATGGAAAAGAGACTTCCGGCATGCCACTCAAAGCTATTCTTGTGCTTGTCATCGTTCCAGATCGTTGTGGCGCCGCGGCCCGAAACCACAAAGATCGTGAGCTCGTACATGTGGTGCTCCGGCTCGGACTTGCCGCGCGGCTTGATCTCGACCACGTGGCAATCGTTAGGCATGTGGCGATTGGCGATGTGGATGACTGCGCCATTGCCCCCCTTACGCTCCCACGGCCCCAGCTCGATTTTTGCTAAACTCGGGAAATAGAACTTTTCGTAGACCTTCACACCTTCCTTCTTCAGCCATTCCGCATAGGGATCGGCTATCATATAGTCTTTAAGGCCATCCTTCGGGGTCTCGGCGACTTTCATATCAGTGCCTAACATTACCACGGTTGAAATCCTCCTCTACGAAATTAATAGTAATACGCTCTTGATCATTGGCGCTGCCCCACCCTACTGGCCTGCATTTTCTTTAAATACCAGATCTCTCCGGGCAAGGCGGTCCTCTCTTTTTGCCAATATCCGGTATGGGGCTAATTTGTCAACGAGCACGTTAAAAAGAAAAAAAAGCTGCGTGCTCACGGTTGGAAGCTATTGACGAAGATGCTGCTTCACGAAGACAATCAACAATCTCGTTTAACGATCCGAATTATCCCACCGGCCAATTCATGTATCCCGTGTTATGGGTACAAATGATCCTCGTCTCTGGTATAATACTTCACGAACATCAGACTTCCAAAGCGTGAGAGTTGGATCTTCTGCTGAAACATTCGTCATACCCATTACAGAGCCTTGAAAAACTCTCTTTGCAGGCTGATCCAAAAAACGTCAAAGACAAGGCTCGTGCTTTGACCGAATCAAACCGCGTGATTTTTTTGCCTGTCAGAATCTAACGTACGGAGATACGAAAGAAGAAATGTCTAAAATTATGTTGAAGAGCAACGCCGCAACAACCGAGAACCCGTCCGTTGAGCCAAAGGCCGGAGCATCCGCAGTCGAAATGGGCGCGCGTCAGCGCGAGATCTCTGTTTCCGAGTTTTTCACCAAGAACCGCCACCTCCTGGGCTTCGACAATCCGCGAAAGGCGCTGCTCACCTGTGTAAAGGAAGCCGTGGACAATGCGCTCGACGCGTGTGAGGAAGCGGGAATACTGCCGGAAGTCATCGTCAAGCTCGAGGTGGCGTCAAACGGCGAGACTCCGCCGTCTCCGAGCCAGGCGAATCGATTCCGTGTAACCGTGATCGACTACGGGCCAGGCATCGTGCGGCAACAAATTCCGCGAATCTTCGCGAAGCTTCTCTACGGGTCTAAATTCCATCGGCTGCGCATGAGCCGCGGCCAACAGGGAATCGGCATATCGGCTGCGGGCATGTATGCGCAACTGACAACCGGCAAGCCGGTGCAGATTATCTCGCGCACCGGCGCGAAAATGCCCGCTCATTACTTCGAAGTGCAGATCGATACTAAAAAGAATGAGCCGCGAATTTTTGAGAACAAGAAAATCGATTGGGAGAATCATCGTGGAACCCAGGTGAGTCTCGAAATCGAAGGACGGTATCAGAAGGGACGCGCCTCCGTGGACGAGTACCTCGAACAGACGGCCATTGCCAACCCGCACGTCAAGCTCGTCTACCATACCCCGGAAGGAGAAACGAAAGAATATCCCCGAACCATCCAAGAGCTGCCGCCTCAGCCGCGTGAAATCAAGCCGCATCCTTATGGCATCGAGTTCGGCATACTTCTGAGGATGTTGCATGACAGCAAGAGCCACTCGCTTGCGGGCTTTCTCTCGAGCGATTTCAGCCGGGTTTCATCGAAGATCGCGCACGAGATCTGCAAGGCCGCAAAGCTCGCGCCGGATGCGCGGCCGCGAAATATTCATGGCGCCGCCGCCGAGGCGCTCTACAAAGCGATCCAGTCCACCAAGATCATGGCGCCGCCGAGCAACTGCATCTCGCCCATCGGCGAAAAGGCGATCCTTCATGGGTTGTATAAGCAAATCAAGGGCGATTTTTATACCGCGGTGACCCGGCCGCCGGCAGTCTACCGCGGCAATCCCTTTGTCATTGAGGCCGGCTTGGCCTTCGGCAAGGGACCGGAACAGGCGGCGGGCAAACCGGAACATCCAAAGATGCCGCTCGCCGAGGGCGAGCAGCACGATGACGACAACGAGTTGGCCCGCGTCATCCGCTACGCCAATCGCGTGCCCCTGCTCTATCAGCAGTCTGCCTGCGCGACTTTTAAGGCGGTGCTCGACACCACCTGGCGCAATTACGGTGTACCTCAATCCAGAGGCGCGCTCCCGGCCGGTCCCATGGTCATTTTCGTTCACATGGCCTCGGTCTGGGTTCCATTTACGAGCGAGTCCAAGGAAGCGATCGCCGACTACGACGAGATTCGCAAGGAAATCAAACTTGCCTTGCAAGAATGCGGGCGGCGGCTGGGCGTTTTTTTACGACGGCGGGATCACGCCAAGAGCGAGTTTCGCCGGCGCAACATATTTGAGCTTTACATCGAGGAAGTGGTCGAGGCATGCAACCGCCTTAAAGGGGGAAAGCTGCCCAAGGAAAAATTGAAACAGCAACTGCAGAAAATCGCTATGAAACGGACCGGTGGTCAAAAGACCGACGAGTTGCTGGGTAACCGTGGCGGCGGCCCGGAAGGCCTCCCCGACTCGATTATCGTCACTCCCGAGGGAATCGAAGGCGACGCTCCGGATATACCCGGCGATGTGCGCAGCGAGAGCGCGCCCGCGGAAGCAGCTGCGGCGGAAGAGGCAGAGCCCCCATTATTGCCGCTGGCGCAGGAAAAATCGGACCAGGCGCTGAAGGGCAAGGCTGTGAAAGTCAAACAGAAGAGCGGGCCAAAAGGTCGAAGCGAGGAGCAGGCGCTCCTCCCGTTCGTGGAAAAGAGCGGAACAAGCGCCAAAAACAAGCAAGCGACAGGAAAGAAACATGGCACGAAAAAAACCAAAAAGTAACGGAGTCGTGGAAAAGAAGCTCGTCGGCGTGGCCGACATCGTCATTACCGCCGCCGAACGGAGCAAAGACCCGACGCTTTCGATTCCCGTGCGCAGCCTCGCGAACGTTACCTTCGATGAGAAGCGCGGCATAATCGAGATGGGGCGAAGAAAACAGGCGCGCTCGTTTTTCAACGTCGGCATGGCGAAAAAATTCATGCAGACGGTGCTCGTGGCCGACGCGCTCGCGGAGCTGCAGCGCGCCAACCTCACGACTTCTCTCCGGGAGATCTATTACCGCACCAAGCATACGATCCAAAACTCTCACGAAAACACCTTCGACAACCAGAATGAATCCGACCCGCTGATTGAAGACCTGGAAGTTACGTTGTCCACCCTGCGCGAAGAGCTCCACGTGCGCGCGGAGAACTCCGGCACCGTCGTCGGGCCGCTGGTGTTGGTCGATGACGGCGACCGCGTGGACTGCACGAGATTAGGCAAAGGCGGTTATTCGGTGCCGTCGATCGTCGAGCCGGAATACATTCAGATCACTAAATGCACGGCTGATTTCGTCCTTCTCGTTGAAAAAGGCACCCAGTGGAACCGTCTTTCAGAAGACAAGTTCTGGCGCCGATACAACTGCATCCTGCTCACGGGGAACGGCCAGCCGCCCCGCGGAGTCAGGCGCCTGGCGCGGAGGCTTCACGAAGATTACAGCTTGCCCATTTACGTGCTCGTCGATAACGACCCCTGGGGTTATTACATCTACTCGGTGGTGAAGCAGGGATCGATCAATCTCGCGTTCGAAAGCCAGCGCATGGCCATTCCCAAGGCCAAGTTCATCGGCTTCTCCAGCGCGGACCCGGACCGCTATGGCTTGCCGCGCAATGTCGGCATCAAGCTCAACGACAAAGACATCAACCGCGCTAAAGAGTTGATGAAGTACAAGTGGTTTCAGAAAAAAGAGTGGCAGAACGAAATCAAAGGGATGCTCTCGAGCGGTCTTAAATACGAACTAGACGCGCTCGCGAATAAGGACTTTCAGTACCTGACCAAGACCTATCTTCCGCGAAAACTCAAAGAGAAGGATTGGTTGGATTAGGCCGCAGCGGATGAAGGAAGGACGTTTTCCCGCGGTGGTCACAGCTATCAACGACCCGGAATGCCAAGGAGGTTGGCCAGAGTGTGGCCCAGAATGGCCTCCTTCTGGGCTGCCGACAATTTAGCTTTCTCCAGGGATGCGAAGTTACGAGCCTGGCCGAGCTCGTCGCGAGGTGTGTTTCCCTTGACGCTTCGCCAAGCCCAATCGGAGCCCCAGATCATTCGATCCGCCCCGACCTCCGCAACGGCCCTGGCGATGAACTCGGAAGGAGCGCCCGAGGTGGTGAGGTAAACATTCTTGTGTCGAAAGGCCAGCATCAGAGCGCCCTCAAAGTGCCGCAGGAACCGACCGCCCATGTGAGCTACTATCATGGGTACGTCCGGATATTCGAGCGCCACGTCGTCCAGATATATGGGGTCGCGATATTTTAGCGCCGAGGGAAGATAGCTCCAGGAGCTTCCCTCGGCTCCGTTCCTCTTGATACGGAACGTGACAGGGTCATACCCCGTATGGATGAATACCGGGACTCGATATTTCTTGCAGACCTCCATGATAGGTCGGAGCTCGACGTAGAGTTCGCAAGGCGGCACCGGGCTGAAGCGCTCTAGGATCAGTTCGCCGATGCCCTTGAACCCTAAATTTGTCACGCCGCGCTCCATGGCGGCAATAGCCTTTGCGGTGGTCTCAGCATCCCTCGAGTTGGGCTGGAAATGCTCGTAGCCGGCAAAGGCCACAAGTCGGTCGGGATGTTGTCTTACGGCAGCGGCAAGATTGTCATTGGTAACCTGGACACCTCCGCACATGACTACGGATTTGGCGATACCGTGCCGGTCCATGGCCTCGATCAAGTCATTAACGTACCAGTCGCGAGGGCCCGCACCTGCTCCGCCGTGCCGGTTGGGCAGTTCCACCATAGTGGGCGGGGCAAAGGTGCTAGCCTCCTCCGGCCGGTATTGATCGATATCCATCACGCCTACGGGATGGGTCTCAGAATCCATAACAAACATAACTGCCTCCTTTGCGATCGTGATGCGCCGATGATCGAAGAGCGCCGCGCCAAGGCCGCTGCAACACACTGAAACTTCCTAATCAATCCAAACCGCCTATTACCATGGGTGAACTCGGGCGCAGAAGCAAGACGCTCCCCGGCACATGCCGGCATGCCAACAGAGGGTAGTTAGGGAACGTTGTTTCCTAGCTGGAATTGCTCCGACAGCGGGCAACCGACCTGAAATCCTGATGGGCAATGTTCCACTTAGACAACAACACCCCCAAAATTCTAACGTATGCGGAAATCAAAATCTGCGGGCGGCAATCTGCTCTATCAGCAACCCCACGCTGTTGCAGGATAGATCATTATATTCATTCGTTGTCCGGCCCTGTTGTTAAGTCGAAATACCGGATAATCGATTCTGCCCCGTAAGCCTGCCGGAAGACGCCCCTCACCGTGCACGGAAAACAATCGGGCCCACGAAGGATTCGGCCATCGAGTGGGTGTCGTTCGAGTCGATCGAAATCGTGATGGCTCCTGGGTCGTCAGGGGATTCGCCGAAGATCTTCGCATAGTCCTCGGCGACGTTGCGGCGTTCGGTCAGCCACTTACCGAGGTCTTCTGACCCCGACCGCATTACAACGAACGTGACCGTCCCGGTTTTCTGGCTCTTCGCGATCGTTGCCACCGGGGTTGTCGCGTCCCAAACATAACCGATAATCCGCGAGCGAAACAGCGCGGGAAACCGCGGCCAAACGACATAGAGTTGGGCGGCCATATCCGTGGTCTCTTTCCGCCGCAAGTCGCCGCCCGTCGGGAGAAGCGTGGCCTTCCAGGCCCATTCCAGGATTGGGGTTTCCTTCAGGTTCACTTTCCCCGTGATCTCTTTGGCGATGGTCGAATGCTCATTGTGACTCTCGAGGTGGAGGACCCGCTTGCCGGCGTCTTGTTCGATCGCGAAGTCGTAGGCAGCGCGCCGTCCAAACGCTTCGCCCGTCCAGTCCGAAGGAATCCCTCTTCGGTTCACCGCATCCGTCGTCCAGTCCTCGATCACGACCACGCGACCAGCGCCGGCCGCCGTGAGAAGCGCAAGGAAGGCGCCGGACATCACGAGAACCCAAATATAATTAGACTTCAGCAGGCCAAGACGGAACATTACGCCCTCCACCTTACTTTAGCGCTCTCGTGGCGGCAAATGCTGTGGGATCGGTGTTACCCGTCTCTATTGTTGAGTGACCGTTCCTCATGC
>JBGPIK010000128.1:0-15733 GCA_041484845.1 Binatia bacterium
CCGCACATATCCCGGAGGATTGCCGCGCTTCGACCGCACTTCCAACCAATCGCCGGCAGAACTTGCGACGTTGACCCTGGTTCCTTTGCTGATTTGCGAAACAACGCGCGACGCCGATGACGGGCTTTCATATACCGACGTGGCCCGGGTTGTCTCATAGACGCCCGGTTCGGCCATTCGTCTTGCCGCCACCGGCACAGGGAGCGACGCAGCGGTCCTCGGCGCGGGCGATGATGTTCTGGTAGCAGCCAGAGACCGGCTCGCTTTCAGACGATCGACTTCACGCGTGGTGACTCTCAGCCGCTGCTGAGCTGCCGAAAGTTCTTTCTGGCTTTCCTCGAGTTTAGTTTTTATTTCGGCGAGCTGATTGGAGTTCTCGTTCAGTTGTTGCCGGGTTTGAGCAAGTTGCGCTTCCTGACTTTGAATCATTTGATCTTTCGCTTGAAGCTCTTTTAATTTGGCCTGTGATGACAGCAATAGCTGGTTACGTTGTATGTAACCGCCGGCAAAAAAGCCGATCAAAGCCATAACGAGCATGGCGGCCATCCAGATAAACTTTGAAGGGATTGCGAATCTCTTATTATTATTCGAGCCAAGTCGTGGTTCTGATAGGGGTTCGTCGCGCTTGAGCCACTGAGGATCAAACTGCGATAAAAGATCGGCCTTGCAATAAGAACAATGCGTGGCATCTTCCTCGATACTATTCGCACACTGTGGGCAAAGCCGCATCTGTGCTGTGGAATTTCCGATCAACGACGTTCCCTCCTTAGACCGATTCCTCGTATTCTACTAAGCCCTGCAGATTGTTTCATGGGACCCATTCTGAAACCAACCTATGCGGCGTCAAGCGCCACTTCCTTAGACGTTTGGAAAACTCAATTGTGAATTTTCTTGGCCGCTCACGGGCTGCCCGGACTCAGGAGCTATCGAACGCTGGGAGGATAACCGGCGGACAGATTTCTCCCTCCGGTCGAAATGACACAAGGGATGAGGCACGGTTTCTAAAAGGGGACGAATTAACTGCGCGCTGGAAAGAGACAACTCGCTCTGTGATGATTTCGCCGCTGAGGTTATCCACCAACACCGGACTTTCAAAAAAGCTGAGGACCGGTACCACACCGTAGCGCTCTTTGATGAACTGCCGCCATTCTCGCCTTACGCTTTACGCCTAACGCTTATCCCCTTCTGCGGGCGCAGCTCCAACCCAATGTCCCACGTCAACGATAATGCCTTCGGGCCCGACGAACTTATCTTCATAATAGGCAGTTCCCAGATTGACGGTTCCGGCCTTCTTGGCACCCGCGGCTTCCAGCATGCGGAACGTCTCTGCGTCGTTATCGACCGTGAAGCCTATGTGATCAATGCCCGGGGACCGCGCCGGCTCGCCATCCGGAGCGCCGGCCCTAATGGGAAGTACGGTGATATTGATCGTGCCATCGGAGAGGTCGATGGCGTTATTTTTGCGCTTTTGCATGATCTTCATGCCCATGGAGTTTACGAAAAAACTTGCCATGGCATCGGGGTCCGCTGCCCGATAAGCAATGTGACGAATTTTAGCCATCATCGGTCTCCTTTGGTTCAAGGTGCGCGCCCCGCGCATCCTGAGCCTCGAAGGATCTGTCACGAAGACTACAAACGATCCTTCGCTTCATTCAGGACAAACTTGAACATTGAACCTTAAACGTCTGCACTCGCTCTCGAGTTCGTGCCTCGATCGCAATCACGCCCAGATAATCGGACTATCCCCCGTAAAAGACCTTGTCGCCCAAGTCCTTCAACGTGAGCGTCACATCATCCGGCCGCGTCGAAGGCTGCGCAGAAACTCCGGCATCCTTCACTTCGCCGATAAAAATAGAATGGTCGCCTCTTTCGACCGTATCCACGAGCGCGCATTCAACGAAAGCAGGCGCTTTCTCTAAAATCGGGGCGCCTAACGTCCCTTTGCGGAAAGGCTCGCCACCGATCGTATTTCCCTCTCGCTCGAGCGGCTTAAAAAAAGTGAACGCCTGACCTTTCTGATCTTTTCCAAGAATATTCAGCGCAAAGGTTTTGGATTCCTTAATGATTGAATGGGCGCCGGAATCGGCTTTGACACCGACCACAACCAGCGGCGGTTGGAATGCGGTCTGCGTTACCCAATTAACCGTCGCAGCGGCAACCTTGCCGTCCTTGCTTTCCGCCGTTAGAACGTAAAGCCCGTACGGAATCATTCGGAGCGCAATTTTCTTCGCATCAGCATCCATGGCTAATTCCTTTCAGCTTAAAATTTGGCTTGGTGGTGTCGGACTTCGGTGGAAAGTCGATTCTATGGAACCGAAAGCGAATGTGCAAGCGTCATGGCAAAGGGCAAAGAGCCAAGCGCTAAGAGCATGTCTCCCAGCTCCACCCCTATGGTACTCGGAAAGCCAGGATAACGTAGCTGTTGCCTTTCACTTCGAAGTCTCCGACTTCAGTCATACCGAGGCCGCTGACGTGCGCTCGTAACGAGTGCGGGTTGTTGCGCGCGACAAAAGCCACGCCCACTTCAAACTGACCGGCAAGGTCTGCAATTTGCGCTTGGTAAAGCCCGCGCAGGAGCCCGCGCCGGCGATACTCGCGGCCGATGCAAACGGGCCCGTATAGATAGCTCTGGTAGTGGCTCAACGGCTTGCCTTCGAATTGAACCAGATCATAACTTTCGAGCATCTTCGCTATCACCGGTGAACCGGTGCTGAACTCGCGGCGAAACGCGCACAGAAAACCCGCCACGTCGCTGCCGACAACGGCCAGCATCGTTCCCAAATCCCGGGCCATATCGGCAACCTGCTCACGCGTGAACTCCGCGGAAAGAAAACCCTGCTTGCGTTCCGCGTCGGAAAGATTAGCAATATAATTTGCCGTCTGCAGGCGAAGGATCGCCGAATAATCTTGAGGTGTTGCACGCCTAAATTCAGCTTGAGACTCAATTTTTGATACTGCTGTCATGGGCCATTTACAGGCCGCCTCGAGGCCGGCTCCCCGAGCCAGGGCCGTGGCTGCCCAACGCTCCTTCTAATAGCTCCGCCACGTACCCGCCCAGCGCGCCGGCGGGGATGATCGAAAGAATCGACAGAGCGCGAAACCATTCAGGCATCGGCATGGACTCTCCTCGCAGCATCTCCTCTATTAAAGAGACGGTAAGCGAGCCAAGACCGACAAAGGCGCCGTGCTTGATTTGGAATTTTCCCGCCTTCCGCGCAGCAATGAACCCTCCCAATGCAGTTCCCAGCGCGCCGATCGCAAAGCCGATCATCAATCCTTCGCGCGACATCATATAATCGGCAACCGCTTCCTGTGAAAGTTCACCCTGTTCAGACAATTTATTCGCCAAGTACATGAAAAAATAGGCATACATCCCGGCATAGGTGGCGATATAGTCGACTATCACACCGACAATAACGGGCCGAATCTGGACGCCCGTGAAAAAGCCGGTAGGCTGAATCGGCGACGGCGGCGTGCCGGTAGCGCGCGGATCGTACTGCATCTCAATTCCTCGCAGGCTGCTGAAAAAGACTCATATGCCGATTGCCCTGAGCATTGTCGAAGGGTGCGCGAAATCGCCTCGCTGCAACGTACTGGCTAAGTACGCCTCCGCTTAGTCTATCCTGAGCGAAGCCGAAGGATCGATTTTTCGCGCGCCTCGCCTCTGAGATCTTTTTGAGCAGCCTGCAAACAGAGATTTTCAGCAAAGTGCTAGACAAAATTAGAAGCGCCGTTTTTATTAACGTTCGCATTTGCCGGACCGATATTCCTTTCTAGGACTAATCATGTTTTTAATGAGCAAAATGATAATGGCGCAAATTCTATCCCGTTTATTATTTCAACTGCGATTTCCCGGCGCCCGGTTGGCACTACCCTTTTTTCCAGCGCGGCACCTTCTTGCGGTTCGGAATGCCGTCCCCCAACAACGTCCGGGTTCCCAGCGGAAAGTTTTTCGGCGGGACCGCGCCTAGGATCATAAATATTACATCCGTTTTTGAATTGTTGCCGAGTGCCCGGTAGACCCTGGGTCCGACTCGGATGATTGTTCCTGCGGGCATCGCAATCCGTTTGCCGTCTAAAATGATGGACCCGGTGCCCTTTAACGTGATGAACACTTCTTCTTGCGTGCGGTGACGGTGAACGTAGGTAGCTCCTTCGCCGGGCTTATAACGCACAAAACTGAAGCCCACTCCTTTGCAGCCCAGCGGTCTGGACAAGAACTCTTTCTCTTTGATTTTATCCAGCGGCAGAAACATTTTAGAAAATCCGCTCGCCATGAAAAACCTCCTCGCCGAGTTATTTCGCGTTTTGCTGCGTTTTTATATACCGGATCATACCATCGATATTGAGCGGCAGATACTCTTGGTAATTACCCCAGTGGCTGTATTTCTCCATTTTCACGAGCTGTTTAATCTCCTCTGGCGATTTGCCTTGGGCCAATAATGGGCGCACCTGCTGTTGTAGTTCTTCGATATAGTTACGGACCGATCGGACATCATCCTTGCGTCCGAGTTCGCCGTGGCCCGGTGCCAAAACTTGGAAATCCAAATTCTCGGCTTTCTTCAACGATTCGATCCACTCGGCAATGTAAGCATCGGGGAAATCCCTGTACGGCAGGCTCTTAACCGGAATAAAATCCACGGCAAAAAGAACCTTCTCATCCGGGAAACGCATCACGATGGAATTGTCGGAATGGTTTTTGCCCAAATAGGCGAGCTCGACTTTTTTGCCACCCAATTCGATCGACATCCGGTCGCTGAAGGTGAGGTCGGGCACCGCCGTCGGTCGTCGTTCATTAAGAATGACCGCTTTGGTTCTTTCATGCGCGACCACGATGGCGGTATCGGCAAAGACCTCACCGCCGGAGATATGATCCGCATGATCGTGGCTGTAGATCAAATATCTGACCGGCTTTGAAAACCGCTGGCTCAATTCCGTCTTGAGCCAGCGCGCGGCATCGGCGTCGATCGGATCGGTCGCGATAATACCCGCCGGCGTCACCATAAAAACGGAGAAATGGCCGGCGTTGCGAAAACGGTAGAGGTCGCCCGCGATGCGCGTAATTTCTCGCTGCGGCGGCTCAGCCAGGGAGAGCGAAGCCCAAAGCCAAACGGCCAACCCGCACGCGAGAGCCTTGACAAATTGGTGCTGAATCATCTTTACTCGGGAAGCGTTTGACGTTTCACCCGACGATGGGAAAATAGCGCTACGCAGGGCCAAAACGCAAACTCTTAACCTATGTTTTACCGCTTCACTTATGAGTCCGAATTTTATCCAAGCTTGAGCCGCGTGCCCATGTCCGTGCGCATGAAGATGGACCTGACCGGCGTGAAAATTTCGCTCGACGACTGGTTGGCCTTCAGTTTCGAAGAGCGGACCGTCTTGTGCCATCTTCCTTTTGATACGGAAGAAGAAAAACAAGTCTTCATTTCTTACCTGGACTTTCTTTCGCGAAAATATTGTGACGCGCCCATAGGTTTAACTCAAGCGCTGGACAGCTCTCCCTGGAATGATTTGGCCAAAGTGCCGCCGGCCGTCATCGACAAGAGCGCGCTGAAGGGCCATGGGGTGACGCGCCAGGAGTGGACACGCTGGAAATTTCACGAGCGTTATGCGCTCTATAAGACGGCGATTGCTAAAAGAGACACCGAAGCTTTTTTCGCGCTTCTAAGCGAGCTTCGGGAATCAATCAGCTAGCCCGAATGGTTACAGGGAAACGATGACACTGTGTCGATCGAGAGGCGAGACTGGAAGAGCGAGGCACAGAGACGAACAGCTTCAATGCCGTCTTTGGTGCTCGGCTCGGCGCTCGCCTTTGTCTCGCGCGTTCGCTTCAGAAACTTGGGTTTGCGGGCCGGTCCAAGGCACAGACCCATTGCCTCGCTCTGGAGGGCTCGCCTCTCGATCGTTCTCATGCGTGCATAATCCGGGCTAGTGGCTGTCGATGCTTAGTATTAAATCCAACGATACTTGGCTCTCACGCCTGGTGCGGTTCGGCATGAATCATCGGTCAAACCCTCACCCTTACCGCGATTTGCTCGGTGCCCTTTGGGAAAACAAGCGGGACCTCCCGTATGCCTGGAATATTCTGAAGCGCGGTGTATGCGACGGTTGCTCGCTCGGTTCTGACGGCCTGCGCGATAACGTCGTTGGCGGTCTCCACCTGTGCATGAGCCGTTTCAAGTTGCTGCGTTTGCACACGATGGGCGCGCTCGAGCGGTCGGTGATCAAGGACGTGAGCCGGCTGCAAGCGCTCAAGCCGGAAAAACTGTCTTCTCTAGGCCGTCTGGCCTACCCTTTGATCCGCAGGAGGAACGATCGTGGCTTCGCGCAAATAGCTTGGCCAGAAGCGTTTGAGATTATCTGCCACGCGATTCACGATACCCCCCCCCACGAGCTTGGTTTCTGCGCCGCGTCGCGCGGTGTCACCAATGAGGCTTATTACGTCTTTCAGAAGCTTGCGCGCGTTCTCGGCACCAACAATCTCGGTTTGTCTTCGAGTCTCTGCCATGCCGACGGCGTTTCCGGCCTTAAGACCACGCTGGGCGTCGACGCGCCGACCTGCTCGCTGTCCGATTTGATCGACACCGACCTGCTGGTGATCCTAGACCCCGACCTGGCGAAAAAGCAATTCGCGATGACGAAATTCCTGCATTACGCCAGGAAACGAGGGACACGCATCATTGTGGTGAAATCCGTGCGCGAGCCCGGTTTGGAACCCTCTGGGTCGCCCTCATTACCGTCCGGTGCAGTGTTGGGCTCAAAGTTCATTGACGATATTTTTTTTGAGTTGCGGGTTGGCGGCGAGATCGCGTTTATCAACGGCGTGCTCAAGGCTTTGATTGAGTGGAATCGAATCGACCGTGAATTCGTCGCCCGCCACACCTACGGCTTTGATAAACTCGCAACCGCTTTAGGACAACAATCTTGGCAACTGCTTGAGCATGGCTCCGGGGTGCCTCGGCAAGAGATGGAGCGTTTTGCCGCGCTTTACGGCTCGGTAAGCAGTGCCGTGTTCGTCTACGGCACGGGACTGACGCGGCATGACTTCGGCATGGACAAGGTCAAAGCGGTTGTAAACCTCGCGCTTGCCCGTGGCATGCTTGGCCGTGAAAACTGCGGCATTATGCCGATTCGCAGTCGTAGCGGAATCCAAGGCGGCGGCGAATGTGGTATCGCGCCGGATCAATTTCCGGGCGGATTTGCAGTCGATGACGAGAGCGCGCGCCGCTTTTCTAATTTATGGCGCCATCCCGTCTCTTCGGCTCCCGGACTTAAATTAGCCCAAATGATGGAGGCCGCGCGCGAAGGCAGGCTCAAGTTTCTGTATCTCCTCGGCGGCAATCTTTTCGAAAACTTTGCCGACCGCCAATTTGTTACGGACGCGTTATCGCGAGTAACCGTCAGAATTCATCAGAACATCGCGCTCAACCCCTCCGTACTGGTGGATGGGGCGGAAGCCGTGCTGGTTCTCCCCGCGAAGACGCGCTACGAACAAAAAGGCGGCGGCACGTTGACGACTAACGAGCGCAAAATTTGCTTCACGCCGGAGATTCCCGGCCACCCGATCGGCGACTCGCTTCCGGCATGGGAGATTCCTACGATCATCGGCCGGCGCTCTATGCCCAACGGCGAATTGCTTTTCCCGTTCAATGACCCTCAAAGTATTCGTGAAGAAATGGCGCGCGTCGTGCCGATTTATCAGGGAATCGAGAGACTTTCGAATGAAGGTGATTATCTTCAGTGGGGCGGACCACAATTGTTCAAGGGCGGAAACTTTCACGGCATGCCCGGTGAGCGCGCGCTCTTTTCCGCGCTCGAGCCGCCGGATCATGCAGCCATCGAGAATCGAGATCCGCTCATCACGCCACGCGGTTCGAACCCACCGATGGCGGCGTCTCTCCCGATCGAGAAATGACTCAACAACCGCGACTCTGGAATGGAGATGTTTTTATGAGCGTGCGAATCGAACCAACGGTTAAAGATTTATATCCGCGCTTCTCCGAGGCCGAGGTTGCGCGCCGTTACGCTGCGGTCCGCGCCGCGATGCAGCAGGAAAGCATCGATGCCCTTCTCATTTCCGGCGCGCGCGGCTCTTCAGAAGTTCACTACCTCTCGAACTATTTAGCTCAATCGCCCTGTTGGTTGCTGTTTCCGCGGGATGGAGAGCCGGCGCTATTCATCCATTTTTTCAATCACCAGCCGTGCGCCAAGGCTCAGTCGGTCGTGAATGACGTCCGCTGGTATGGGCCGGCGCCGATGCCGACGTTAGCGGAAGACATTCGCCGCAAAGACTTAACTAAAAGCAGGATCGGCCTCGTCAGCATGCGCGCCATGGCCTACGGCCACGTCATTGAGCTACAGCGGCTGTTCCCGGCGGCCGAATTCGTCGAATTTGGACCGGCCTTCGGCCGCATTCGGCGAGTGCGCAGCGAAGAAGAACTGACCTATTTGCGCCGCAGCGGTTATCTGACCGATCTAGCGTGCGAAGCACTGGAGCAGAAACTCCGGCCCGGCATGACCGAGCAGGACATTTTGTCGATTGTCTACGGCGCCTATATTAAAAACGGCGGCGATCCGGGAATTCATTTTATCGCGACCACCAAAATGGACGAGCCCGACCGCTTCGTTCCGTGGCAGAAAACCACACCCCGCGTGATTGAAGCGGGAAGCGTGGTCATCACCGAACTGACCGTAAGCTATTGGGGCTACTCGACGCAGATTCATCGTCCGTTCGCCATCGGCAAAGAGCCTTCCCCGCTCTATCGCAGATTATTCGACACCGCCTTGGACTGCTATGAAAATCTGCGCAGAATCTGCAAACCGGGCACCACCAGCGAACAACTGATCGCGGCTTCATCGGTGATCGAAGAAAATGGCTTTACCACGTACGACAGCGTCTTTCACGGCGAGGCGGGGAAATCGCCGGAACTCGGCACGCGCAGCGCCGCTCATCCGCTGGAGCCATGGACACTGATCGAAAACATGGTCCATGTCATTCAGCCCAACCCGATCACCAAGGACTTCAAAGCGGGCCTGCAATTGGGGACGGCCGTGATCGTAAAACCCAATGGCGGAGAGCCGTTGCACAACTACCCGTTCAAATTCCCGGTGTGCGGGTAAAGCAACGAAAGGGAGATGAATAACCCCGTAGAAGGCGCGGGGTATCAGAACTCGGCGATGAGATTTGTCTTAAACGTGTCACCCCCGAATGTTTTTATCGTGGTTCGACTGTGCTCACCACGACCCTGAGCCACGTCGAATGGGTCGGGGGTCCAGTTCCGAACCCGCCTGGATTCCCGCTTAAGGCATGCGGGAATGACGGTCTTCGGAAAGGAAATTAACTTAACGCAGCAAGCTGCGGGGAATTGACCCACAGAGATTGAAAAGTTCGCTCGTGAACGATGTGCGCGGCGGGGTTTTGCCCGCCGCGCGGCCAGTCTTAAATTACTTGTATTTCAGCGCATCTGGCACACGACATCAACTAAAGCTGGCTTCCCCTCTTTGACCACCTTCACCGCTTCGCGCAAAGTCTTGATAAGGTCCTTGGGTTCGGTGATCGGCCCAGCGCCCCAACAGCCGTACGTTCGCGCCATGGCGCCGAAGTCGACCTCGGGCTCTTGAATGCGAATCCCGATGGTTTTGTTCTCCACGGGGCGGCCACGCGCCTCGGCAACTCGTTCCTGATGTTCCTCGTCGTTATAGTAGGAGCGATTGCTGCACACCACGATCAGTAGCGGAATCTGGTGATGGACCGCCGTCCACAGACCGCTGACGGTAAAGAGCAAATCGCCGTCGGGCTGAAGATCGACACACAATTTGCCGGAGCCCTTGTGCGCGAGCGCGGCGCCCAGTGACGCGGGTAGGCCATAGCCCAACCCCCCGCCTTTGTACTTGCCGAGGATCTGGTTGAACTTGGTGGCGGGAAGGCAAAAATTTTCTTTGCCTTGCGAGCTACCATTGGTCAGGACCCAGTCTTCATTCTTTAGCACTTCGTTTAATTCGGCGTAAAGACGAGTCATCGAGATCGGCTTGTCCTCCCACTTGGTCTTCTTTTCCTTCTCCAAAGCCTCTTGTTTTTCTGCATAAATTTTTCCCCAGCCGGCTCGCCGCGTGGCGATCTCGCTGCTCAATTGACTGAGCCGTTCCTTTTCAGCTTTTAGCCGCCGCACCAGTTCGGGCAGGAAAACGGAAGTATCGGCCATGATCATCAGGTCCGCCTGCCTCAGTTTATTGAAGTCCGTTGACCAGGCGCGCACCAACAGATCGTCCAACGCCACGTTGATGATTTTAGTATTCGGCGACAGCAATTCAACGGGGCGCCGCCTCCCCTTCTCCTGCGCCCGCTGCGTCACGGCGCCTTCGAGATCCGGCACATCCAAAGCCAGAACGAGATCGGCGTGCGGGATAACCTGTGTGTGCTTGCTGGTCAGGTTCAGCGGGTTGTGAACCGGGAAATTGAATCTACCGAGCTGGTCCAACACCGGCGCGGCGAGAAGTTCAGCGAGTTCGCCCAGGGCGTTGAAGCCGGCTTCGCGTCTGCCGACCCAATCGGCAATGATCACGGGCCGCTTGGCTTCGAGCAGCCAGCGCACTGTTTTCTCGAAGCCTTCTTCCGGCGCTTGCAGCGGCAGCGGCGCAGGATACCGATCCAACGAAGAGAAAGGAATTTCGCCGTCGAGTTTTCTCTCCTGCACTTCGCCGTCGTAGCAGATGTAAACCGGTCCCATCGGGTCCGTGGTCGCCAAGCGGTAGGCTCGAACAAATGATTCCGGCACCGCCTCGACACTGCCGGGCTGGTCGTCCCACTTGACGAAATCGCGCACCAGGTTTCCCTGGACCAGCGCCGTGTGCACCCAATCGATCCAAGGCCGGCGATTCGCCGTGTCCATCGGACCGGTGCCGCCCATGACGATAACGGGCAGCCGGTCGGCCCACGCGTTGTAAATCGCCATCGACGCGTGCTGTAACCCCACAACGTTGTGCACCGCCGCGCCCATGGGTTTACCTTTCGCCCGTGCATAGCCGTGGGCTACGGCTACCGCGATTTCCTCGTGCGTGCACAGAATGATTTCCGGAGCGTAGTTGCCGCCATAGTTCACCAGAGAATCGTGCAGGCCGCGAAAGGTCGCGCCGGGATTAATGGCGACGTATTCGATTTCGAAAGCCTTTAACAGATCGACAACGACATCAGATCCCCACTCGGCTCTCGGCTTCTCGACTTTTTGTGCTTTGCTCATAAACTTCCTTTCTCATTCCGGACTTGATTTTCAGCGAACATAAACCAATTCGGCAAAATCGCACAAGGGGCGGATGCTGTTTATTGATTAGGGCGTGAAAAGATTCTCTCAGCCCCGATCCATTGAACGTTTTGAACCGCGTGAGCCCTGCGCCCCCGATCAGCGCCAGTAGCCGGGTGCGGGGCCATCACGCTATTTTCGGTACTGCCATTCCACGCTTGACGGCCGGGCGCGCCGAAATCGCGTCGAACCAGCGCTTCACGTTAGGAAACTCTTCGAGTTTCACATGGTGCCCTTCGTGCCGTCCGACCCATGGATACGTTGCAATGTCCGCAATGGAATAACTACCGGCGAGAAACTCTTGCCGCGCCAATTCCTTATCTAGGACTCGGTAAAGCCGCAACGCCTCCTTGTAAAAACGCTCGATGGCGTAAGCTACCTTCTCTGCCAATTTGAAAAAATAATTCGCCTGGCCAAACATCGGCCCCACGCCTCCCATTTGAAACATGAGCCATTGAATGACTTCGTATCGCTTGCGCAGGTCGTGCGGCCAGAGTTTCCCGGTTTTCTCCGCCAAGTACATGAGGATCGCGCCGGATTCGAACAGCGTTAGCGGCTTGCCTCCCGGCCCTTCACTATCGACGATTGCGGGAATTTTATTATTGGGGTTAATCGTTAAATAGTCCGGCTTCAACTGCTCGCCTTGACCGAGATTGACCGGATGAACTTCATAGGGCAATTCGATCTCTTCCAGCATGATCGAAACTTTCCTGCCGTTGGGCGTCGCCCAAGTGTAGAGCTGAATCATCATTAACTCCTTTCACGTATTTTCTTGAGCTTTGACGATACGCCGGCTCGCCAGCACGATAAAAACAGAAACAACCAAACACGCAAGCGAAACCCAAAATGGGATAAGGTAACTATGCGTCTTGTCGAAGAGAAAACCGCCCAGCCAAGCTCCGACGGCGCCCCCGAGGCCGATGCTGAAGGTGAAGTAGCCGAAGATGGCGCCGAAGTGTTTGCCTTGGAAAATGTCGGCGGATATTGCCGACAACACTAACGCGCGAGATCCCTGCCCGAGCCCATAGCAAACCGCATAGGCGTAGAGCAGCCACGGCTGAGAATTGTCGCGCATCGCGATCAGCGCCAGAATGCCGAAGGCGGAGATCACCTGCACCCAGGTAAACACAATTTCTCTCCTCATAATATCCGAAAGATAACCAAACAAAATGCGGCCGAAAACGCTGATGACTCCCATGAGCCCAAAGATCGAGGCCGCAAAGACTTTTGCAAAGCCGACATCGACGGTATGAGCAATCTGATGGGTTATGATGATTTGATTACCCATGCTCGCGAGAGTTCGCGCGATAAAAAGCAGCCAGAAGGCGGAATTCGTGAGCGCCCGTCTGACTGTCCAGCCCGCAATTTCTTCTCGTGGCGCCGGTGCCGGGGTCACAGGTGCTTCTTTCGCAACGGCAGGTAAAAAAACCTGCACCGGAGGAATCACCAGCAAAGCGGTGATCACCGCAAGTCCAATGTAAGCCGTGGACCAGCCCCAGCGGGTGATCATCAACTGAGCCGCGGGCACGAGCAACACGATACCCACGCCGCCCCCCGCCCAAGCTATACCCAGAGCCGTAGCGCGACGCTGGGCAAATTCACGCGAAATGATGGCGACATGAGGCACCATGCCGATCAACGCAATTCCCGCGGCGTTAATGATGCCCACCCAGAAATAGAGTTGCCATAAGGAAGAGATGGTTGAGCTGAGACTCAGGCCGAAGGCCAGCACCAGCCCGCCGAGAATCAAAGTTCGGCGCGCGCCGATGCGGTCGATGAGACCGCCGGCGAACGGCAAGCATAGACCTTCGAAGGCAATCGCGAGCGAAATTGCTCCCGCCGTCGCGCCTCGCGACCAGCCGAAGGCGGCTAATAAGGCGACGAAAAAAACACCGAACGTGCCGTGCAGCCCCCGGCTCACGCCAATGTGGATAAAAGCGAGCGCAACCAGGCCGTAGCGTTTGAGTGTCGCCGATCGGGATAATTCTGATTGGACCATAAATGAGCTTAGCCTTTGAACTCAACTGCGATGCGCGAAATGCTCTCCGCCCGCCGCGCCTCGTCATAACCGCATCGCCGCGCGCCTGGAGGAAACGAAATAAGAGCCTCTTACTTCGGCGCAAGCTTCATGGAAACGCCTGCGCCGGAAGTCGCTTGCTGGCCGCGCATGGCTGAGCACAACATCGCAACGCACGCCATGATGCCGCTCATGAAGAAGCTGAAATTCATTGCTTTGACAAAGACCGCCGCGTTCGCCGCCGCCGGCGTCGCCGTCGCATCGCCGCTGTAATAGCGAAAGGCGGCGGTAAGCAACAAAGTGCCCAAGGATACGCCAAACGTGGTTCCCAGACCGAACATGACATAAATCGCGCCGGTAGCCACTCCTCGGTGTTGAGCCGGCACCGAGGAGATCATCGCGGTATGGTTCGGCGGAAAAAATAGCGCCGTCGCTAGTCCCCACAGCGCCAGCACGGCCACCGCGAGCGTCCAATGGGAGCCCGTGCGCAACAACACACCAAGAAACGCCGCACCCACCATGAATCCAATTCCAATCGTGGCAGGCAGACGCGGACCGACTTTGTCTGTAGCCCATCCCACCCACGGCGAAAGCGTCACGGTGAAAATCGGCGCGCTAATAAACAGCAATCCCATAAACGACGGCGACAGATGTAGAATGTCCTGCAAGTAAAACGGCAACACGAACCCGATCATGACCTGGGCTACTCCGACGAGGAGCAAGCTCAAGCTGCTGAGGGTAAACATGCGAATGCGAAATAGCGATAAATCGAGAATGGGGCTCGGCGTTGATGATTCGCGATAGAGAAAACTGATGAACAGAACCATAAAGCCCGCGATCAGCCCAATGCGCAGGGGTCCGGCAACGGCTTCCATGATCCTGTAATCGACTATCGCGATCAGCGCCACGGTGGTCGCCACCAACAGGACCGCGCCAAAGTAATCTATCTCCGGCTGCGCGGCATCGGCTACCGGCCGTTGCGGCATGTTCCCTTTTTTGTGATTGACCGCTGCTAACACAATACCCGCCACAGCAATCGGTACCAGAAAGAAAAACACCGCGCGCCAGTGAATGTAGTCAATAATGAGCCCGCCGACACTCGGGCCGATGAGCACGCCCGAATGAAACGCCGTAGTCATGAAGCCCTGCGCTTTGCCGGACGATTCCTTGGGCAATGAATCCGCCGCCAGCGCGCGCGCTTGCGACTGACTCATGGAAGCGCCGACCCCATGGAAGAGGCGAAAAAACACGAGCTGAGTGACGTTCTGCGAGAACCCGCACAAAAGCGCTCCGAACGCCGAAACGACGAGACCCAGGCTGAACATGGTCTGGCGGCCGTAGATATCGCCGATGCGACCAAAAACCAGCGACAAACTGATCTGCGAAATCTGGTAGGCGATGACCGCCCACGAAATCCCCACAATGGTCGTTTCCAAGCTGCTCGCTATGGTCGGCAGCGAAACCGCGAAGATGCGGCTCGCGGTCCCCGCCAGGAAACTGCCAAGGGCAGCGTTGGAGAGCAACAACCAGTTGGTGCGCGAATTCATCATTATATGGATTGCGAATTGTTGTACGTGTTTAACGACGAAAACGCCAGAAGCCCACGGTGTGATCCCGAATGATTCACGCGCAAATGCGATTGCGTCGGCGATAGTCTTTATCACAGCGCGCCATCGGTTGACACGGACAATCTACGCCAATAAAGTGGCATTAATTTTTCTCCGGAGGTCCCGTATGGAACGTCTCCCGCGCGGAGCGAATTTTCAACGCGCATTGATGCTGTGGGAAATTGGCCTGCATATCGCAGGCGATCCCAATACGCCTTATTACGGCCCGCGCGATATGTGTATTGCCGTCGGCAGCGGATCCAATGAAAATTTCCGTCCTTGGCTGCGCATGTCCACGGGCTCACCGATTCTCGCTCACGCCGTCTGCCGCAATGAATTGGAAGCAACGATGATCAATCCCTCCGGTCTGCTCACGCAAGCCTATCGCGGAACCGGCTTATTCCCACAAGCATTGCCCGTTCGGATTTTGGCCGTCTATCCGTCCTTGGACCATTTTGTTTATCTGATTCATCCCCGAACCGGCCTAAAATCCCTGGGCGAAATCAAAGAGAAGAAATATCCTCTGCGCCTTTCCATCCGCGAAGACGCTATGCATTCGACCCGCGTGCTGGTGGATCAAACATTGGCCGCCTATGACATGAGCCTAAAAGATATTGAATCCTGGGGCGGCAGCTTTCAGTTGAACGGCGGTCCCGGCGACCAGCGGCGCCTGGACGCTCTGCAGGCCGCCACCGTTGACGCGGTTTTTGACGAGGGTTTGCCGCTTTGGCTCGACAGCGCGCTGGCTGCCGGCATGGAGCCGGTGACGCTGGATGATTTTGCGTTCAAATTCTTGGTCGACGACCTCG
>JBGPIK010000129.1:0-15617 GCA_041484845.1 Binatia bacterium
ACAAGCCGGAGATCTGCTGCGCCAGGCGGAGCGGATTCAGAGAAACTTTCTGCAAGTTGCGGTGGGGGCGCAGTATCGATCTGCCCAGGGTCGAAGCCGCGCCTGGGAACCGCCTGTGAACATCGTCGAAACCCATGACAGCCTGTGGGTGATCTCCGCGATTCCGGGTGTGACCGCAGAACGTGTGGATGTGCACCTCGATGGACACGAGCTGGTGATCGCCGGTGAACGCCCGTTGCCGAAATGCTGCGAGGACGGTGAATTAAAGATCTGGGAAATTCCGCTGGGGCGCTTCGAGCGGCGCCTCACACTGATCGACGGGAGCAATCCCTTGTCGGTGGGAAAGGTATCTCTCCAGGATGGCCTGCTCATTATCGAGCTGAGGAAACGTTCATGACAGCAGAAGCGACGCACCTCCCCAGACCGCGGCCCCGTCTCAACATTCCTCCCGGGGCAATGGTCATTTTACCTTTGCGCAATACGGTACTGTTTCCCTCGACCATTATACCTCTGGTCGTGGGCCGGCCGTCGAGCTTGCAGATTGTCGAAGAGGCGGTGCGCCAGCAATCGCTCATTGGATTCATTGCTCAGCGAGATGCGAAAATTGAGGCGCCCCAGCCTGGAGATCTCTTTCGCTTCGGAACAGCAGCCGATGTGCTGAGGATGTTCAGCCTTCCCGATGGCCAGCGGCAGGTTATCATTCAGGGCCGCCAGCGCTTCGAAATCGGCGAATTCATCGAGACCGATCCTTTTCTCATTGCTCGGGTTACGATGATCGAAGAGAAGGCGCCGCAAACCAAGGCCTTTGAGGCGAGAATACTGAATCTCCGCCAGGAGGCATTGAAAGCTTTAATGTTATTGCCCGAGCCGCTTCAGGAGTTGCGCGCAACCATTGAACGGATTGAAAATCCGCTGACGTTGATCGATATCATTGCCTCTACCTTGGACACGCCCGCGGCGGAGAAGCAGGAAATGCTCGAGATCCTCGATCCCGAAGCGCGCGCGCAAAGAGTCGCCGAGAAGTTGGCGCGCCAGATCGAATTGCTGGAGCTGAGCAAGAAGATCGGCGAGCAAACCAAAGAGTCGATGGATCACGCGCAGCGCCAATTTTTCTTGCGCGAACAACTGAAAGCCATTCAGAAAGAGTTAGGCGAAGAAGACGGGCAGAGCGTTGAAGCCGAGGAGCTGCGCAAAAAAATCTATGAAGCCAAGATGCCGCCCGAGGTGGAAAAAGAAGTCCTGAGAGAGTTGAGTCGATTGGAGCGCATGCCCGAGATGGCGGCCGAGGTTTCGACGCTCCGCACCTATCTCGATTGGATGATCGATCTCCCTTGGAGCATTTCTAGCGACGAACAAATCGATCTGCCGCGAGCGCGGGAAATTCTCGACGCCGATCACTACGATTTGGAAAAAATTAAAAAGCGCATTGTTGAATTTCTTGCCGTGCGCAAACTTAACCCGAAGGGCAAAAGCCCAATTCTCTGTTTCGTTGGACCGCCGGGAGTGGGAAAGACCTCTTTGGGCCAAAGCATCGCTCGCGCGATGAACCGCAAGTTTGTGCGCCAAAGTTTGGGCGGCGTTCATGATGAGGCGGATGTGCGCGGCCATCGCCGCACCTATGTGGGCGCGCTGCCCGGTAATATTATTCAGGGCATTCGCAAAGCCGGCACGAACAACCCCGTGTTCATGCTCGACGAAATTGACAAGCTAAGCGCGAGTTTTCACGGTGATCCTTCCGCGGCCTTATTGGAAGTGTTGGACCCGGCGCAAAACACTTCTTTTCAGGATCATTATCTAGGCGTGCCTTTTGACTTGAGCCAGGTGTTGTTTATCGCGACCGCTAACGTTCTCGATACGATTCCGCCGCCGCTCCGCGACCGCATGGAGATTCTGGAACTATCGGGATACATCGAAGATGAAAAGCTGGCTATCGCCAAGAACTATCTGATTCCCCGTCAAACCTCGCAGAATGGACTGGGCCCAGGAGCGATCGTTTTTACCGATGAGGCGGTGCGCGAAATTATTCGTTCCTATACCCGAGAAGCCGGGGTGCGGCAGATCGAACGCGAATTGGGCGCGATTTGCCGCGGTGTAGCGACGCGCGTTGCCGAAGGATTCAAGGAGACGGTCACGATCGTACTCGAAGCGGTGCAGGAGTATCTGGGGCCGCCGAAATTCTTCAATGAGATTGCGCTCCGCACCAGTTTGCCGGGTGTGGCCACCGGCTTGGCGTGGACTCCGGTCGGCGGCGATATATTATTCGTCGAGGCGACCAAGATGCCGGGCGAAGGCCGGCTGCAATTGACGGGACAGCTCGGCGATGTAATGAAGGAAAGCGCACAAGCGGCACTGAGCCTGATCAAATCCCGGGCTGAGACTCTCGGCATCGATCCGGAAACTTTTCGCAAGCAGGATTTGCATATTCACCTCCCTGCCGGCGCCATCCCGAAAGACGGACCGAGCGCCGGCGTCACCCTTTTCGTCGCGCTCGTGTCGCTTCTCCTCGGACGGCGGATCAGCAAGGATATAGCGATGACCGGCGAGATCAGCCTGCGCGGATTGGTGCTGCCGGTAGGCGGAATCAAGGAAAAGGTGCTTGCTGCGAAACGAGCGGGGATTTCATGCGTGCTGCTCCCCGATTTGAATCGACGAGACGTCGAGGAAATTCCCAGCGCGGCGCGAGAGGGAATTCGTTTTCATTACTTAAAGACCGTAGATGAGGCCCTGGCGCTGGCTCTGGAGCGGGATGCGTCCGGCGACGTCGCTTCACGACAGAATCTCGCGTCAACTTCTCCCGGAGCGGGAATCTTTGCTAAGAGCTGAGGGCAGGGCACCGCCGGATCGTGCCGCTTCGCAAAGGGGAGGGAGCGAAAAACGAGATAGAATTCTTTGCGCGTGCCCTTAGCAACCGTTTCGCCGCTGAAATTCTTTCAAGACGCGGTCCAGCGAGTCGAAATCAGCCAAGGTCCGTAAAGAGGCAAAAGTTGAAAAAATCATCGGTAATTCTGCCTTGCCAAAAAGCTGCAAGGCGCGATCGGGGCTCGCCCACAAGCTGTGGGTGACTTCAATGGAAGTGGCCAGCGGAGTCTGATCCTCCGGCAACGCGGCAACGAAAAAATGCGTATCGAACCGCGTAGCCACGTCAGCGGGCGTTTGCCAGTGGGAAAAATAAGCTAAACGCGCGGTATCGCACAGCAGATTGTCTTTTTCCACGACCATCTGAAAGCTCACCGTTTTCGCCAGCAATGCAGAATGGATCTCAGTCATTCGGGTTTTATCGAATAGGATAGTTTCGCCAGCGGTTCTGGTCGCCAGTAAAATTCCGACTTCCTCAAACAGTTCCCTGATGGCGGCGAGCCAAAGCCCCAATGCCTTTCGCGGCGCAAAATAGGCGCCCACGATCGCGCGCGCTTCCTCGGGTGTCAGCTCGCGGGAGCGCGCCAGCATCAGATCGGAGCAGTCCTCATCGCCCAACGGGCCTCCGGGAAAACAGTACAGCCCGCCGAGAACGGCCATGGCGGCGGGACGGCGGGTGAGCAACACTTCGAATCCGCGCGGTTGGGCGGGTCTGAGTAGGATGACGCTTGCGGCCGGTTTGGGGCTTTGCGTTTCATTCATCGGACGTCGAGACTCGGAGCTTCGCTGAATTCGGTTTGGCAGGGCGCGCCGGCGCAATAAAACGCGCGAAATTGCTGCGCCGATTTGGAAAAAAGAACGATGCTCGATGAGACGGTGCCGGAAACATCGCCATGAACGCAAATTGCCTCTCTCGGATCGCCGGCGCTGTTGCCCAAGGTATGGTCGCTTAGGGCTTTCTTCAATTTGCCGATCCATGAGGCAGTGCCGGAAAGTTTTTCTTGGTTGGGTTGCGCTTCGACAAAGAGCCCGTAGGCCCTTTGCCTTTTTTCCGAAGCCTGGTCATGCATCGCGGCGTTGCTAAAGACGTGCAGACCGGGGTTGAGCTTTTCGCTTTCGATACGGCCGGGCATGTTGAACGCAAACCATGCGTCTTTCGAATCGGCAAAAACGACGGTGAACGGCTGGTATGGGTCTCGCTGAATCTCCAAAAACTCCCGCGCGGCGGTGGCACTTTTGCGGGCAAGCAGGTCGAGACATAAAAGACCGCGGGAGCGAGTGGGCGAATCGGTGGATTCATCTGATCGGCGGTTCAAAATCGCCGCCAAGACTCCCTGCTCATTCACTCCCAGCCAGGTGCCGCCGGCCCGGAGATCCGTTCCCGCGAGTACCTTTAGCTTCGCGTTCAGCACTATCGGCGGGGTGGCGGGCCGATCATAGTGTTCGTCGCGATTGGCTGCAATCAGCAGTGGAAACTCATCAAATATTTGAAAATAAAGCGCCAGCGTGCACATATCTATCGTTTATAGAAACCTTCGGAGTTGTGCAAATCACGCCGCTGAGCACTAATTGTTGTTAAGAAATGTTTATGTTAGCTTCGATTGGATTGGAAAGGGGAAATATGTTTCAGTCGGTCGATGATGTGGTCGTCGCTCTCGGCGGCCAAAACTACATTTGCAACAAAACCGTCGCCACCGTGGTTTATATCGGCGCGAACCTGCAAAAGCCGATTCTGGTTGAAGGCCCGGCGGGCGTAGGCAAGACCGAACTGGGTAAAGTCGTGGCTGGAGCTCTGGGGATGGGGCTGATCAGGCTCCAGTGTTACGAGGGTCTCGATGAGGCCAAGGCGCTTTACGAGTGGGAGTATGCGAAACAGCTGCTTTACACTCAGATCCTCAAGGACAAGATCGGAGAAATTCTCCAAGGGTCCCAAACGTTGGAGGAAGCCGTCGATTGTATCGCCAAGCAAGACGGCGTGTTTTTCTCCGACCGCTTTCTTTTGCCGCGACCGTTATTACGCGCGCTTCTCGCCGATAAGCCGACCGTGCTCCTGATCGATGAGGTGGACAAGTCGGACGCGGAGTTCGAAGCGTTCTTACTCGAAATATTGAGCGATTTTCAAATCACCGTGCCTGAGATCGGAACCCTCAAGGCGAAGCATATTCCATTCGTGGTCTTGACCAGCAACAATAGCCGGGAAATGTCGGACGCCCTCAAACGCCGCTGCCTCCATCTCTACATCGATTTTCCCGACTCCGAGCGCGAACTCGAGATTATCAAGCTCAAGGTGCCGGGGGTCGGCACCCAGCTTTCCCGCGAAGTGGTTGATCTGCTGCACCGCGTGCGCAAATTGAACCTGAAGAAAACGCCGAGCATCAGCGAGACGCTCGATTGGGTCAAGGCGTTGACGCTGCTGAATATCAAGCAGCTGGACAACCAGCTTGTCGAGCAGACTTTGTCCGCGCTCATGAAGTACGAAGCCGATATCCGCAAGGCGCACCAGGAACTTAAAGCGTATCTCGCGGAGCGGAGAGCCCCGGGGTCGGGCAGCGACAAAGATCACCTTCATTAAAGACGTCACTTTGGATCTGAGATGGAAGATCGCATCGTAGAGTTTGCGAATGTCTTGAGACGCAACGGCGTGCGCGTTTCACTTTCGGAGAACATGGATGCTTTCCGCGCGCTGGAACTGCTCGGGATCTCCGATCCGTTCCTGTTTCGCCATGCGCTGCGCACGACGCTGGTGAAGCGCGCCAGCGATGTGAAACCCTTCGAAGAACTCTTCAATTATTATTTCCTGGGTATCGGTCAAGCCATCGACGCGCTGGATCGGCGTATCATGGACGAATTGGGGCTCACGCCACAACAGTTTCAAGAACTGCTCGAGCAGGTCCAACGTTTATTAAAGGAAATGGCAGGAGAACTGTCGGAGTTAAGCCGCGCGCTATTGACCGGCAACCGGGCCGAACTGGAGCGTTTGCTGCGCGAGGCGGCCAACCAAGAAGCGGAATCCGGCTATTCCGACACCTTTAGACTAACGCCCTATACGAGAATGGCAGCGCGCCTGCAAATGAGTCGCGTGCAATCGGAAATTGAACGGTTCAGAGGCCTACTGCAGATGCTCGGCGAGACCGGCGAGGATTTGCGCAACGTAGTGCGTTATATTGATGAACGGATGCGGGACTTAAATCGACTGTTGCGGGAAGTCATTCAACAAGAGAATCGCAAACGCGCTCTGGAGCTGCGCGACTATGCGCAGCGCGCGTCTCTCGCCGATAAGAGTTTTGCCTTTTACACCGAAGACGACATCCGGCGTATGAATGATGCCGTCACTCAACTGGCGCAACGGCTCAAGAACCGGCTATCGGTGCGGCGCAAAAAGGCGGTGCGGGGTCGCTTCAATGTCAAGGAAACCCTGCGGAAAAATCTGCAGTACGGCGGAGTACCGTTCAAGATTCAACTGGACCGGCGCAAGAAAACCAAGCCCCAAGTGATGATTCTGTGCGACATCTCGGATTCCGTGCTGAACGCCTCTCGGTTCATGTTGCAGTTCGTCTACTCGATACAGGACCTATACGCCAAGGTTCGCAGCTTTGTCTTCGTCAGCGATCTCGGCGAAGTCACCAGACTTTTTGAAGAAAATGAGCTTCAGCGTGCCGTCGAAACCGCTCTCAAGGGGGACGTCGTCGACGTCTTTTCCCATTCGAACTTTGGCCGGGCGTTTGAAATTTTCTATCAAAATTATTTCTCTTCCGTGACCGGCAAGACCACGGTTTTAATCATCGGCGACGGGCGTAATAATTATAATCGGCCCAATGAATGGGTATTGCGAGAAATCCAGCAGAAGGCCAAGCAAGTGATCTGGTTAAACCCCGAGAATCGCATGACCTGGGGGATCGGCGACAGTGAAATGCCGCGCTACGTTCCATACTGCGACGCCGCCGAAGAATGTCGCAGCATTAACCAGCTTTACAAAATCGTCGATCTTATCGTACCATGAAGAAGCTCTACATTCAGACTTACGGCTGCCAGATGAATCAGTACGACTCGGAGCGGATTGCTCAAGTCATGGGCCGCATAGGATATGTGCCGACGGAGCAGATTGACTCCGCGGATTTGATCCTTCTGAACACGTGCAGCGTCCGCGACAGAGCCGAACAAAAGGTCTATAGCGCCCTCGGCAGATGGAAAGAACTCAAACAGCAACGTCGGGGATTGATTATCGGCGTGGGCGGCTGCGTGGCGCAGCAGGAAGGCGAAGCGCTGTTAAAGCGTGTTCCGCATCTGGATTTGGTTTTCGGTACGCATAATATTCACAGGCTTCCGCAACTGGTCGAAGAAGTTCTGATTTGGCGCAGCCGGCCGGTAGAAACGGCCTTTTACCGCGACCCCTCGTACATGGAAGACCCAGAAGGGAGAACGCAGGTTCATGGCGCCAGGGCGTTTGTCACGATCATGCAGGGCTGCAATAACGTTTGCAGCTTTTGCATCGTGCCGCATGTGCGCGGTCGCGAGGTGAGCCGGCCGAGCGGAAAAATCATCGACGAGATTCAATCTCTGGTACGGCAGGGCGTAAAAGAGGTCATGCTATTGGGGCAAAACGTTAATTCCTACGGCAAAACGTCGCCTCGGGAAATAAGCTTCGCGGAACTGTTGAGTCGCGTCAATGAAATCGAGGACCTTGAGCGCGTTCGCTTTACGACTTCGCATCCTCAGGACCTTTCACCGGAGTTGATCGAAGCTTTCGCGACCCTGGAAAAATTATGCGAGCATCTACACCTGCCGGTACAATCGGGATCGGACGCGGTCTTGGCGCGAATGCGGCGCGGCTATACTCGGGCGGAGTATTTGGGGAGAATTCGTCAATTGAAGAGCCGCTGTCCCGACGTTTCGTTAAGTACGGATATTATCGTCGGATTTCCCGGTGAAACCGATGACGACTTCACTGCCACCCTAGAATTGCTCCGGCAACTGGAGTATGATGAAATCTTCTCGTTCATGTATTCGCCGCGGACGCATACCGTTTCCGCGAAATTATACGAGGATACCGTTCCGGAAGAGGTCAAGCGAGATCGATTGCAGCGTGTACTGAGTCTACAGCACGGGATAGCGCTCGGAAACAACCGAAGAAGAATCGGCTCAGTCGAAGAAATATTGATTGACGGCAATTCCAAACTAAAAACCGGTCAGATGATGGGTCGTACGCGGACTAACCGGATCGTTAACGCGATGGGGGCCTACGTTTTGATCGGAAGTACGATTCCTGTTCGAATCACCGGAGCGACGGCCAATTCGTTAATCGGAGAGCTACTGACTCCAGCGCGTTTTTGTAATTCCCAGATAGAAGGGGAGATGGCATGACGAAACGGGAAGATACTATCCAAATGTCCGTCGGTGGATTGACGCTTGATCCGGTCACCAAGACACCTATCGTTATTCTCAAGGATACCGAGAACAAATTGAACTTGCCTATTTGGATCGGCCTTTTGGAAGCAACGGCGATGGCCACTGAGATCGAGGGCATCAAGATGGCTCGACCGATGACTCACGACCTGCTCAAGAATATTCTTGGTGAAGTGGGCTGTTCCGTCGAATCGATCGAGATTACAGAGCTTAAGGAAAACACGTATTACGCGATGGTTCATCTAAAGCTTCCGGGACGAGATCTACTGATCGATTCGCGTCCGAGTGACGCGATCGCGCTGGCTCTTAGGACCAAGAGTCCTATTTTCGTTGCGAAAGCGGTGTTGGAAGCGTCCAGCGTTCTTCAGCAGAACGAGGAGGGCAAAGAAGGGGCGGTGGAAAACGTTTCGAATGTCTCTAAAGAAAAATGGGCTGAGATTCTGGAAAAAATGGCGCCCGAAGATTTCAAGTATAAGATGTAAGGGCGAACTGCACGGGTATTGAGCACGACTCATCTCAGGACTTTTCTCACCTCCGAACACGATTCACGAGCCATGGCAACTGCGCACAAAAGAATAACCCGCAAAGACTTGCGCCAACCCGATTGGTTTCAAGTCAGCACGGAAAAGGCGTTCGAGATTTACGAAAGCCACCGCGTCGAAGTGCTGCTTGGCGTCGCGGCAGTCGTGGTCTTGCTGCTGGCTCTATGGGGCTGGCAAGTGTTTAAAGACCATCAGAATGCCAAGGCGGGCGAAGAATTCGGTGTCGCAGCCGCTCTTTATCATGGGCAAAAATATAGTGAAGCCATTTCAGCATTTAAAAAAGTGGAAGACTATCGCTGGTCTCATTACGCGACGTTCGCGTATCTGTATCAAGCCAACAGCTATCTCGCGGTTAATGATTTAAACAATGCGCTTACGGCGGCGCAACGGTTTGTCAACGCAACGTCGCCGGATTCTGTGTACCGGCAAATCGGCCTGGTCACCCTAGCGTATACCGAAGAAAACAAAGGGCAGATCAAAGAGGCCCTGCAACACTACTCGGAGGCGGAAGGAATCAACGGGGCGTTTAGAGAAAGAGCGCTTCTCGGTAAAGCTCGCACCAGCGAAAGGACGGGCGATCTCAAAACCGCGCTTGCCGCGTATCGGGAATACGATAAAGAAAATCCCGGCAGCCCGATTGGACTTCAAATCGCCGCAATGGAAGCCAAGTTGGCCGGCCAACCCGCAGCGAAATAATCATCATCACTATCCTAAAGTTATATTAATTTCGTGAATCTTGGACGTGCCGAAAACCCGTAATCGAGGATATGGGGCCATATAGACAACGTCTGATAAGATATATTATGTAAACTTTCGTCTATTAGCCCAACCCTGACTAACAGGAGCCTTTGCATGCTGTCCGCCCCCGCCCCTCACCAAGAAGAGGCGCGTTCTGACTCTCTTGTTGCGCCGCACATGACACCAGTCGCCGTATTCTTGTTTTAACAGCTGATATATTCCCCGCTGCAGACGGTAATTGCTCATGTCACTGCATGTCATCCGTGCAGCGCTCGCGATCCATTCTTTGTGAAGCGCGCAATTTCCGC
The DNA here is from genome assembly GCA_041484845.1 of Binatia bacterium. Lineage (GTDB taxonomy): Bacteria > Desulfobacterota > Binatia > UBA9968 > UBA9968 > JBGPIK01. The sequence goes on from JBGPIK010000129.1 coordinate 9,848, forward strand.
ACCGGGCATGCGGTGCTCCGGGCGGACGTTGCAAGTAAAGGCAGTCGCGGCAAGTGTTCTCAGATTCGGGTTTTGTGTTGGACGACGGCATGGAATTCCCAAGTAATGGACTTGTGACAACACCCTTAGTTAAAGCTCAGGCCTGATCGCGTTAAAAGTACCGCCACAGCCACCACTTTTCAAACCCGATTTTTGCCCAATAAATGAGGCGCGATGGTCCCCACGTTCGTGGCTCCGTGACCCCGAACGGTGGCCAGCCTGTAGGATAAGTCGTGCGATTTGCGGCAGCGCTGCCAGCGCCGTATGCGAGAAGTCATATGGTGTGCAGCCAGAGGTCTACCGGTCTCCCCTTTCGAGTAATCTCTACAGCGAGGTTATGAGCGAGAACATCTGCTTCCTGATGGGCGACGCCGCCGGCTTTGGACGCCGGCATGTCCGCGCAGTCACCGATCGCATAGACGTTTTCCCATTTTGTTCTCAACGTCTCGTAGTCGACGCGGATGCCGGCTTCGGTATCGGCTAGGCCGCTGTCGAGAAGCACCTGCGCGGGCCGGTGCGGCGGCACCATCACGAGCAGATCATAGGGGACTTTATAGTTGTAAAGACCGTGAACTTCTTTTTTCTCCGGATCGATGGAGCGGACGATAAAATCATAAGTCTGTTTTATGTCGCGCCGTTTGCTTTCGGCGTCCATCCACACCACCGGATCATGCGCTTCACCCGTAGGCTCCGCCTCGCGCGTAAAATACTCTATTTCTACGCGGTCGCGCATGCCGCGCTGACGAAAAAGTCCATCGATCATCCATTGCGCCTCATAGGGCGCAGGCGGACAACGATACGGGCCGACCGGAACGCCGACCACTACCCGCCCGCCGCGAAAAGAGGCCAGTGCATCGCGCAACCGCACCGCGCTGTCCATTTCCCAGGGATGGAGCGATGACTCGGCAAATCCGGGCACCAGATCCGGCCGCGTCTGGAGACCAAGAGAAACGATTAAGAAATCGTAATTGATTTTCTCATTTTGCAGCACGACTTCCTGCCGCGTCGGATCGATTCCTACAACCTCGGATTGAATGACTTTAACGTTGCGCTTTTGTAAATGATTAAGACTACGACTGATGTCGTGAGGCTGGCGTGCTCCGAGCATGACGAACAGAAAGGCCGGCATAAAGATGTGATTAGGTCTGCGGTCGACCAGAATGACATCGTGATCCGCGCCGATTTTGCGACCCAAGTTTGTGGCGGCGACTACGCCACCACAGCCCCCGCCCAGGATAACAATGCGCTTGCGTCCATTTAGAGATGGCATTTCAAAGTTGCTCGTTTTCTAATCTGTTACTTTAATTTTATCGCTCGGGCGGTGGCGTGATCGGATCGCGAGCCCCTCAAGGTTTCTCAACCGTTGCTCACGCCACAAGGCCTGCTCCGCCCGACCATCCGCGGTCAGCTCCTCTTCGAAGCGGGATGTTAAGCGCAAGAACCACAGCAACAGTCTGTCGGAAAGCTCTTTTATCCATTCCATACAATCTCACTGCCCCCACGGACCGCCGAAGCGAAATTACGGTGAGTTAACACTCCGCCGTCAAAGATAAGGAGTCGGCGCGGACTATATCGTGGTTATAGCTATTGCCCCCTCTTTATCGGAGGAAAGTATCTTCCTGCCGGAGCGTATTGCCTGCGTCCAATAACGACTGCGGTGTCGGTCCCGCTTCCCCCAGCAAGCCGATCTGACGCAGAAACTGGCCGATTTGTGCGTGGTCCCTAGGACTAACTGGCGCATAGGGCCGGCAAGGATTGCCGATGTCGACGCCGAAATGCTTCATCGCGGATTTCATCACCGGAGGCAATCCATAAGCAGCCCACTTTCCGGGGAACAATGCATAACAGCGCGCCCAAAATCGAGCTCTCTCCAGATCCCCTGCCCGAAACGCTTTCACGATCTGCGCGCCAATCCGCGTTCCAGGCGGTGGCATGGTCGCTCCAGAACCGCCCAGCATCAGCGTGACCAACAGCGGTTGCATGGTGGTGAAATAATGACCCCGTCCTGCAAGATCAATTTGTTCAATCAATCTAGAGATTTTCGTAATATCTCGTGAGCTTTCCTTGAAGTAACGTATGTTGTCGATCTCGCTGATCTTGACGAAGGCGTCTTGCGGTGGGTCCGCGCCCGGCCCGGGGTTGTGATAACACACAACCGGCAACGGGCTTGCCGACGCGACCTGGATATAAAATTCCATCAGTTCGGCAATCGTAGGCTGACCTCCCCAAGGGCGAAGTGGCATCAGAACCTGAACGAGGTCGCCGCCGATGGTCGCCGCATATTCGGCCAATTCAAGAACTTCGCGCGGCGACGGACTGGAGCAGCCCAAAATCACGGGTATACGCTTATTCACCATTTCCGTGCCGACGCGCAAGATCTCTCTACGCTCTTCGCGTGACAGCATCGTATACTCAGCCGCCTCGACCGCGGCGATGGTAATGGCGTCACAATCGGCCACGATAAAATCAATTTCTCTCTCTAAGGCCTTGTAGTTTATATGGTCATCGTCGCCGAACGGTGTAAGGCAGGCGCCGATGATTCCTTTAATGGGTTTGATGGGTGCCATGGTGTTAGTTGAAGATTTCCGCAATGATGCGCGCGTGACCGGCATCGCTGCCTTTGACCCGCAGGGGTAGCGCCATAATGCGAGTTCTCTTGCCTACGATACTCCCCAGATTCGTGACATTTTCCGCGATCAGCACTTCATTACCGAGCAGGATTCGATGAACGGGAAAATCAAAGCCCTTCGGTCGCAGCGGTGTCGGCAAATCGACGGTGATGCAGTCGATGCCAAACATTTTGATGCCCTTGTTCACCATCCATTCAGCGGCGTCGACGGATAAATAAGGATGCAGGTTATAATCGGGACTATCGAATTTCTCATCCCAACCGGTATAGAGCATCAGAATGTCACCGCGATGGACCGGAACGCCGGAGCCTTCAAGGTCTTTGGCGGTAACTTCCTCGCCGCCCTTTTTCTTCACGCCGATAACTGCCCCGCTGCCGACAAACGCGTCGAGCGGCAGTTGCTCAATGGACTTGCCGGTGGGAACGATGTGAATGGGCGCATCGACGTGCGTGCCCGCATGGCATGGCAATGAGATTTCAGTGACATTTAGAGGATGCCCTTTTTCAAGACTGAGAAATTTTTGTACGTGAACGTCAGGCAGGATAGGAATCTTGGGCATCCCATCGTAAATCACTCGTGAAAGATCGACCATTTCCATGAAAGCTATCCTCCTTAATTCGCCTTTCTCCATCTGGCGTAAAGCGGATCATTATCGACAAACGCCCGCTTGACGCCGTCAAAAGCCAACCAGAATTGATCCAAGGTTTTCTGTACCGCGGCGCGCACCTGAGCCTGCTGCAATTCGCTTACCGCATAGCGCTCGACCGCAAGCGGCCCGACTTTCATGTGCTCTTCGTCCACTCCCATATGGAGCGTCCAATAACGAATGTCTTCCGAGTTACGATTGAAACCATAGTGCTCGGTCAATCCGGCCACGATGCGCGCCATCCGCTCGCTTGCCGTGCCCTCCAAGCAAAATCCTTGGCACGCATAAAGCTCCAACCACGTGCGCTGATACATCAACAGCTCGCGCCAGTCTAGGAAGGCGCAGGTCTCCGGCGTGGGCTCGACGCGATCCAGCTCTTGCTGGGTGAATCCGCAGGCTTTTGCGAAACGAATAAACAAACCTTTGTGGCTATCCGTACCCGTGATCTCGCCGGTTCCTTCTTCGACGACGTTCTCGATCCACATCTTTTCCAGTTCCGGATCGTCCGGACATCGTCCCAGCATCGTTGCTATCGGTTTAGGAAACGGTTTTGGAAAAAACAGATAAAACTGACCGATAAAACCCTTTAACTGCTCTCGGCTCAATTGACCCTTTTCAATCATACCGATTATCGGATGATCTTTTGAGTGTTTGGAGCGGACCATTTCTTGTATTTGCTTGACAAACCCCTGTCCTGATAGCGCCATATCGATTCACCCTCCGACTGACTTTGCTGGCCCGAATTAGTCAAATGTCCGCAGTGAAATCGCCCCTTGCCTAAGATCAAACGAATGGTTTCAATTTCATATTGCCCCTTTCGACTCTTAGCATACCGAAAAATACGAAAAAAGAGCTATCGGCAAGTTCACCATCCCTTAATCTGACGATTCGCTCACGTAGATTGTCTTTCCTCCGGCTAAGTGGAGGCTACTCCTACGTCTTCTATTTGATAATACTTACTATTATTGTATACCTCCGGCTAGCCTGTCCATTGCGCCATTAAATCCGGCAAACGAGACCGAGGCACAAGCGCTCATGATTGAGAAAACTATCTTGATCGGCACTTCCGGATACTCCTATCCGGGACCTCCACCCAAGGGTTGGAGCGGTGCTTTTTATCCAGAGGGCAAAGGGCATAAGTTCGATGAACTTAAATATTACTCTCAGATCTTCAATACCGTTGAAATCAACAACACATTCTACAGGCCGCCGTCGGAAGCGATAGCGAAGGAATGGGCGGCAAAAACTCCAGTCGATTTTGTCTTCTCCATAAAACTTTGGCAGAAGTTCACGCATCGGATGAAGATTTCCCGAAACAAATCCACTGAGGACTGGGAGCCCGCGACCGCGAAGGACTTCGATGAATTTCGCGCCGGCATTCTGCCTTTGGCCGAGGCCGGAAAACTAGGCGCTCTGCTCTTGCAGTACCCGGCGGGTTTCCACTGCAGCCCCGAAAACATGGAGCACGTAGAGCGAACTTTGAGATGGTTTTATGACTATCCGAAGACGGTCGAACTTCGCCACATAAGCTGGAACGAGAACAATCCTCAATTGAGAGCGCTCTTAGATCAGAATAGAGCAAGCGGCGTGCTGATAGACGAACCGAAGTTTGACACATCCATACGGCAGGAATCACGGCCGATCGGCGACATCTTTTACTTTCGCGCCCATGGGCGCAACGCCAAATCGTGGTGGAACCCTAAAGAATCCTGGGAACGGTATGACTACCTTTATTCTCGCGATGAAATTAAAAATCATGCGGAGCGCATTAAGGCTGCCGCGAGCACAACGGGGGTCAAGAAGGCGTTCGCCTTCTACAACAATCACGCACGAGCCAACGCAGCAGCCAACGCTATCATGCTGTCTCAAGAGTTGGGAGTAAGGCTGAAGGCGATGCCGAGTGAGGCCCTGCTCGTCAAGTTCCCGCAGCTGGCGCAAAGAAGCTGAATCGGTTTTTTCCAGCGGAGGGCGCGGGAACAGACGTGTTTGCGGATAGCGGCAGCGCTTATGCCGCTTTGCGTTTTGTTTGTTGCCCGCCCAGCAGACCCCGGCGCAGGTGATCAGGGCTTATCGATAAGCATTCGCAAATGCTGTCGAAGGATAAAAACCATTCACTGTTTCTTTCTAGAATCCATTCCTGCGCGTTTTGATAGAGCGATTTGCCCTTTTGATCTTTAGCAGAGGAATATTTCCGGAAATCTTCGATAGCGCTCTCCAGCACCGCCAGCATAAGCTCTCTTTCTGCTTTTGTAGCGGTTGCATTGGATAAACTCTTCAGACGTTCACTGTCGGATGGGTCGTATTCAAAGTCCACTCGCGCTACAAGAGCACAGATTGTGCCGAGCGCGGTCGTGACCGTTTGTCCATCTTTCTTCCCATCGCCATCAAACACGCATCGCCAGTTTAACCCGATCACGGCTGCTTAGGATCTTTAGCAGGCAAATTTGCCGTGACA
>JBGPIK010000130.1:0-15551 GCA_041484845.1 Binatia bacterium
AATTCAGTGTCGAGCTCGGCGAGCTTCATATTCGCCCCCTTCGCAGATTAGGCTGCCTGAGACATGGCATGTGCCATGCCGCCGAAGTAGGCACGGTGCAGATCCATTGATTCCTTTGCGGTATCAATGACATCTTGTTCTCTTCCCGGCGTCACGTATTGCTCAAGAACGTCGATGAACATATCGGAGTGCTTCACGTCGGCTTTACTGTGCGCGGTGAAGTTCGGCATTTGGGCGTCGCTGAACTTCAGATCCTGCTTCCAGATTTTATACAACCGGGTGCAGTTACCACCGCCGATATCCTCCAACAGCCGATCATCATTTGTCCATTCCGCGATCGTCGAAGCCGCTATCGCCTCCTGCCAAGGATGGTGGCGCGCAATCCAAAACCAGCCGTAAATGGCCGCCTTCGTGGTTGGCAGCGCCTCGACATTCAAGATCTGGTCTACTGACAAACCAAGTTCTTTCCCCTGGCGAAAAATAAGATCGAGGTGACCGGCTTTGGAATGCTCGTCCTCAATCAGTTCTTCATATTCGTGAGCCATGATCCGTTGCTTCACTTCAAATTCCGGACAATTCGCTGCCACCTGGGGCCAAAAGTTTCGCCTTTGACGGACGTATATGCCGAGCTGCAATAGATAGATGCGCGCTCGCTCGGTGGTCATTTTGATGGAGTAAAAATGGTGCATTTCAGGAGACAGAAATAAATCCCGTACACATTGCCCCAGCGCTTGCCGCCACTCTTGCGCTTTCATGAGATTACCTCCAAATTTCGGTTTTAATTCCCGGATTCGATGAGATCGCACTGCTGGTGGAGCTGCATGAGTGCGACCGACTCGTAGCACTAACCGATTCGCTAAAGTCTTGTCAAGCGGTAACGGCCGGTCGTGAGTCGTCCGCAAAATCGGCACTCCAACGCCAAAAAACAGGGGAAAAGAGTCTATCCGCCACAAGATCCAGCCGGTTCTATTCTCTATCGCTGGGAAAATCGCAAACGGCCGAAAGCTTGACACCCCAGATCTACAAAGCTAATTTGAGTTTTAAGGTCTCTGTTTAATTGTGCCGATATAAGCTCCAAGGATTATGGATGCTTGACCTAAAGCTACAAGCGAAAACTGAGAAGTTTGCCCGAAGCTTGCGCGCGATTGGCCAGAGCTTGGCAGCTCTATATCCAGAATACTTGGAAATTGAACTAAACGGAGATAACTACATCGCGCGCGGCAAGGGAAAAGCCGAAGCGACCCAAGCGGGCACCACGTGTCAAACCGGCGTGCTCGGAACAATGTGGAATAAGGTGGCGCGTCAAAATCTAAAGTCCGGCGCCGTTCAGCCGCCCTCTGTATCGGTTGCCTTTGAGCACGCGTTTACCGTTGCGGATATCGATCAACTGGATCAGACGAACGCGGCGCATCGGCGCAGCGAATCAGGCACACCGGATATTTACAGCCTCGCTGAGAGGTTAAGGACTGCTGGCAGAATCGTCGATTCGCATGGCGGTGAATTGATCAAACTCATCATGGACTTGGACGCCATAAAATTCGAGTACCGTGATCGCGAAAACAAAGTTTGTCTTGCCGAGTATTCTAATTTTGCGCTTTATAAGCTCCAGCAAGAGTACTATTCGGGAAGATCCGATCCTGAATCAAGCGATCCCTGGAAGGGATTAGACCATTGAGCGTTAGCGGGCCAGACGGAACGGCCGTCCATCTACAAGCTAGATTCACTCAATGCAACTGCTTTTTGTTCGACAGCTAATTTAAAGCCGGCAAAGAATCGACATTGGCAATCTGCAGAAGGTCCCTCGTACCTCCCTTCATCCGAGTCATCTGTGCCTCGGCCTGGTGCATCAGCTCCGCAATGCTCTGGGGCGCCTGAGTGCAAGCGATTGCGCTGATAAAGAAAGTTACCGGCTGGGCATACTTCCGTCTCTCATCTTTTAGCGCAGTATGAACCTGCTCCAAGATCGAATTGGCGTCGGCCGAGCCGACCTTTGGCAGCAAAACCGCAAACGAAGTGCCACCGATTCGTCCCACCAGGTCGGGCCTGGGCACATGCTGCCGTATCGCATGAGCAATAGTGCAGATCATCTGATCTCCCGTCGCATAACCGAGGCGATGATTGATCCACTTGAATCCCGCGAGATCGATGAAGGCCAGCGTCAGCGGCTCGATGCCAAAGGCCCGTTCCATCTCTCGCGCCGTCAGCTCATAAAACGCCCGGCCATTCGGTAGGCCCGTGAGAAAATCGCGCCTGGCAAGCTCTGATAAGGCGTCGAATTTGGCGCGCAATTGCGACAGGCTGAGCGAAAATACCACGAATGCGCCCGTCCTCATGAGAAAATTCCAACCGTCGATCCACGAGGACGAATAGGCGCGACCGTCTAGGGAATCAGTAACGAGCCATACAAGAGAACACATGACGGCAAGATAAATACCTGTATTTCTATTTATGTACCAACTCGCCAAAGCGATGGGCACGAGATAAAAAACCAGAAAGTGAATTTCCGCACCGATTTCAAAATCAAGGAGGCCCAGTAAAATGGTGAGGCCCATGGCAATGAGCGCCACCGTTTGTTTGGATCTATGCTCCAAAAACTTCAAGAGATGTTGAATCATCGGCGAATTCCTGCTGTATAGGGGCGGTCAAAACAATCGGCTCGAGTGCAATACTATTCTAAGGACCGGCCGCGGTCAAATGTCGGTACCGGGGTCAAAGCCAGAGCAAGGGTAGGCCGTAACCAAAACTAACCATCGCACACCGGGCAGTCGTAATCAGGGCTGTAGAGATACGGTGAGGAGGGCTTTAGCGCTTTTCCATTGGTCGAGGCGGGAATTGCACTTAACCCGTAAGTGATCGAGTACACGGAGTATTCTCAGTTCAAAATATCCTTGCTCCCCCCATAGTTGCCCCCACGAACTTCTTCTTGTTCACCCCATAGCCGACACACTATAGCGATTTCCATATGCGCTGCTGCTCAAAAACAAAACGCAGCGATGGATTGCAATTCGAATTTATGTTATAGTAAATTTACAATAAATGGATGGTGTGTGATTTGGCCTTTGAGGTTCCGATACTGCGGCCGGTGGTGTGGATGGGAAACACAAGAAGAAACCTTCGGGCATTTCCCGTGGAAGCGCAAAAACTTATCGGGGACGAATTACAGCTGCACCAATTCGGCGGGATGCCCGCGGATGCAAAGCCGTTCAAAGGCGTCGGCAGCGGGGTTTTTGAGATTGCGTTGCGGTATGACAGAAATGCATTGCGCACGGTTGTGGCGGTCCAACTGGGAAAGAAGCTTTACGTGTTGCACGCGTTTCAGAAAAAATCGAAGCGAGAAATTGAAACCCCGAAACATGATGTCGATTTGATCGTGCAACGGTACAAAGAGGCGAAGGAACTTGCGAAACATGAAACATAAGAAGATCAGATTTGAAGAGGGCAGCGGAAACGTCTTCGCCGACCTGGGGATCAAGGACTCAGACGAGTTATTTGCACGGGCTCAGATCGGTTATTGCGTTCACAAAGTCATCGAAGCTAAAAACCTCAAGCAGCGAGAAATCGCCACCGTTCTTGGCATCGCACAATCCGACGTGTCACACCTCATGAATGGCCATTACAACCGTTTCACCACCGACAAGCTACTCGATTTTCTCAAGCGGTTAGATCGAAAGGTGACTATCCGCATCGCGCCGCGCAAGGCGGGCGAGCCATTTCAGCAAGTCTCTTTGGCATCGCCCAAGTAGTGAGTCAGTTGCCGCAGCGGCTGTTGCCGTATCAATTCCTAAGTGGTGCAAAGTCCCAATCGGTCAAGGCACATAAACCATGAAGATGAAAAATCCACCCCACTTTGGCCGACTCGTGCGCCAAGAGTGCCTTGAGCCGCTAGGAATTTCCGTAACCCAAGGAGCGAAGATTCTTGGCGTCACACGCCAGGCCCTAAATAGTTTGGTCAATGGCAAAGCGGCGATCTCCCCTGAAATGGCGATCCGACTCGATAAAGCATTTGGCGGCGGCGCCGAGACCTGGCTTCGCCTCCAGGCAACCTACGATCTCGCCCAGGCTGAAAAACGCGCCGACAAAATCAAAGTCCGGCGCATTGCTTAAACTGAATGACAATTTCAACGCTACAAAGTTCAACTCAGGACTCTGTGTCGTTGTCTAGGGCGCCATCAGAAAGCAATGTAAGATGGATCGGATCGATGGAGTCAGCGTATCGATAAGCCCATGCCAACCACTCCGAAAGATCAGGAACTTTGTTGTTCCTTTCTTTTGCTTCAGCAATTGCCCTTTCGACGTTTGCAACGAATTCACGGATCTTTTGGCTTTGGTTCCAATTCGCGACCACTTGTTCAAGGTGTTTGATTTTCTCTTCTTCCTTCCGCCGCCGTTCCTGTTCCTCCAATCGTCTCCGTTCGTTTTCTTGCCGATCTCTTTCCCAACATTCCCTTTCTAATCTTACGGCCCTTACGCCTTCGGCTGCTGCACGCAATCCGACAATGACTGACCCCAAGCAGTTCTCAAGGCGTTGTCTCTTCCCGTCCGACCACACCCTACGGACGCCCTCTCCACAATAAGTAACGATGTTCAACGCAAAATTTTGCGAAGGAAAAAATTCGTACTCCTTGCGATCTCGTAACCAATACGACTTTTCGCGATCCCGCAACTGCGCTGCTGTGAACTGTTTTTCTTTTCTGGTCAGAATTTCCTTCAACTCAATCTCCAGGGTCTCATCGAGAATATTGACGCAGGTCTGGCGCATACGGTCCTTCTTAACCACCGTGACCGTCGAGCCTTGGGACTCCAGCGCCTTAATTAAAGCATTCATTATACGCATCGCGCGGCCAACACTCTGACGACCCACTGAAACATTGAGGCAACCGTCGATTCCAGCTCTTAAGATACCCGTCTGATCAGCCACTTCGCTTTTTAGCGCATCCATCGTCCATCTCACGAGCGGATGCGGTGACGTCAAACGTTCGGGTACCACGAGCTGTACTTCATTCATCGACGTGCTCGATTTCACCCTTTCGATAGTGGAATGTGGTGTTTTTTTGCCGATTTTGATGACTTCCAATCCAGGGTTGTCAATAGTCGATAAAGGCGTCTGTGTAACAAGCTTTCCGTGCGCAAGCTTGGCCCAATAACCCAGCGGGGGTTTGGGAATCAAATGTTTCTTGCAAATCTTTCCGAGAGCAACGTCAGAAAGTCCAAAGGACTCGCCAAGCTTTGTTGTTGGAGTCTGCCAAATCTTTTCGTACAGCTCCTTACGTGAAAGCGTCACAGTTTCAGATTGGTCGTTATCCATTGACTGCTCCTCGTTTGGTCTAACACGCACGCGCTAACGCTTTCTCAAAAGGTTTGGGAATTTCCAGGCGAAAGAATTTAGCCGATGTATCGGCGAGACCCCGCTTTCTTATCACGAATGATTTCGTAAAGTTTGCCGAGTTCGAGTAAACCGTCTTAGCGGTCATTATCTATACAAACCGCGAAATGTATCAGCATTCTTGTTCGCTTTTTCAGTGTCAACCAATTAGCTAAAACGCATAGTTGGCATACACTGTCCCGCTCTGATTCGCTTTATGAACTCACGCACCGTTTGCACGAGACACTGCGACGGACAGATATGGCCGCCGATGGAACCAACATCAGCCTTAATGATGCTCAGGTTTACATGCATAGTCGTCCCCTTTTTATTTCAATTACATTTCACCTAGAGGCCCCAGAATCGAAGACTCCATGGCAAAGCCGTCGGCCGGACATGCCAGGATTTCCAATTGCTAGGAATCGCACGTTCTTAAATTCCGATGATTGGGGAAGTGGGCAGGAGAATCCCGTCCTAAAGAAGTTCTCTTCATAGGATTTCCTGTAAATTCCAGCAGGCTACGCTTCAGGGCCAACCGGCATGGTTGTTGCGGTTCCCCTCCACGAAACTGAGACAGTAGCAGTGCGGTTTACCTTATGCGCGAATTCCCCCTAAATTAAGGTGGATTTGGTCCCATGGCCCAGATCCCCCTCAGGGAAGTGGGAGTTGTATCGATTCGGAGCCATCCGTCCGGCCGTTGGTGTGAGAAAAAAGTGAGTTCTTCAGCAAACTTGTTAGAGAGATAATAAGCTTAGGGGGCTAGGAAATGAGGTACGCAGAGAGGGGGTATAATTTAGAAATCGATTTATCCCGAGGAAGCGTTGATAGAGTAGAGACCGACCCAAAATCAACCGAGCTTTATCTGGGGGGACAGGGTGCCGCTGCCAAACTTCTATGGGATAGGGTTCCTCCTGAAGCTGAAGCCTTTTCTCCCGAAAATTTACTCATATTCAGCAGCGGTCTTTTAAATGCCACGCCTGTTCCCGGCGCCACTCGCACCTCCGTGAATACCTTTTCTCCCCAGACTTCGCTCATGGCCCATTCGTTAATGGGATCCTATTTCGGCGTGGAAATGAAACACGCCGGTTACGACAGAATCGTCATTCGCGGCAAAAGCCCCGACCTGGTCTATCTGTGGGTAAACAACGGCAAGGTGGAAATCCGCGATGCCAGGCATCTGCGGGGGAAAGGCACTCAGGAAACGGCAGCGCTAATCAAGGAAGAGCTGCGTGATAACAAAGTTCAAGTAGCCGCCATCGGGCCGGCCGGTGAAAATAGAGTCTATATGGCCTCCATCGACCATAGTCACGCGAGCGCGGCTCGCGGGCCAGGCCCGGTCATGGGAGACAAGGGGTTAAAGGCCATCGCTGTTCGGGGAACGCAGGACATCCATACCGCACGGCCGGCTGAACTCTTCGAGATGTGTCTGCGCCTGAGCAAGGAACTTTATGACAACCCGAATGTCGGGGACTGGATGGCGGTCGATGAGGATGACAGTTTCCACCACGACAATTTCTCCTGGGGCAATGCGCGCACGCGGAGAAAAGATTTTTGGAGCAAGGAACTTCAAGAAAGGTGGACGAACTTAAAGTATGACCACATCGACCGGCAAACAGGTTGCTATAACTGCCCGAAGAAATGCCACAATGTGATTTCCTGGCCGGGACGGAAAAGATTTTCGTATAAATGCTATGGAAAAGATACCTACCATATGGCGGCCTATCAAGAACTGGATTTCAGTTATGACATACTTGGCCTCGCTCAGGAGTATGGACTGGATTCATACTCAACGCCGCAAGTCATCGCTTTCGCGCTCGAGCTGCTGGAAGCCGGCATTTTGACCGATAAGGATTTTCCTGGGATGCCGTCCGACGCCAGAGGGAGGTTCTTCTACATCCTTGAAAAAATCACATGGCGGGAGGGTATCGGAGATACTCTGGCCAACGGCGTCTATTGGGCAGCCCGCCAGATCGGCAAAGGCGCGGAAAAATACGACCATAATACCGTTAAGAAATTCGAGCAGCTGCCCATCAAGCTGGGAAAAGTGAATCCCCCCTACTTCCTCATGATCGGCACGGGCGAGAAGATGTCCATCACCCAGATCGAAGGTTCATTTCCGCAGGACCCGCTTCCTACGATGGAGCAGAGACAGGAGTTTGTGAAAAACTGGGTCGCGGTCCCTCATGAGAAGTTTAAAGAATGGTTCCTGAGATGGGAAAAGCGCAATGAAATATCTAATGAGGCATCCTGTGCCATCACCGATTGGAACGAGGCGATGCATTACATTGATGACAGCCTCGGGCTCTGCGGATTTGTGTCATCGTTCAGAGGTCAATTTGGCGGCAGGACTGGATATCACGTATGGAATATCCCGGAGCTAATCTCGCTTTCGACCGGCTTTGAGTTTGATAAGGACAAACTGTGGAAAACCTTTCAAAGGATCCGGACCCTAGTGAGAGCGGTTAATGTCAGAAGGGGGTTGAGGAGACAAGATGACAGGCCGCCTAAGGACCACTGGGCGGTGAGAGACGAAAAGTTTGAACAAAAGCTGCTTGATGACTATTACCAGTTCAAGGGATGGACTACGGACGGCATTCCCACCAAAGAGACTCTGGACCAGCTGGACTTGAATTACGTGAGCGAGGACTTCATCAAGCGGGGAATCCTGACAGGGAACGAAAGCGCTCCCTCCAAGGAGACTTCAAAGGAACAAGTGAAACAATAGACTCCGGGAGATGGTAACCGTGAACGGTGGTTTAAAAAAGAAATTAGTCAAAGAAATAAAGGTCGATGTGGATAAATGCACGGGTTGCCGGTCATGCGAGATGGCCTGCTCGGCATTTCACGCCGTGCCGAAGTACAGCAGCCTCAATCCGGCGCGGTCGCGGATTCGAGTGATTATCGACGAGTCCAGAGACATCTACGTTCCGATCCGCGCCGGCGAGTATACCCAAGCCGAATGCACCGGGAGAAACCTTTACACGATCAACGGCAAGGAGTACTCCGAGTGCACCTTTTGCCCGTCCTGCTGCCCGTCCAGGGATTTTTTCAAAGAACCCGATTCCGGTCTCCCTCTGAAATGCGATATGTGCGAGGACGAACCGCCCCTGTCGGAGCCGATGTGTGTACAGGCTTGTCAGCAAGATGCGCTCACTTACATCGAGAGGGAAGAGCTGGTCATAGAACAAAAACCGCAAGTGAAACTGGAGGAGATGGAGATCGTATACGAAGAGTTGGTCAGGAAACATGGGAAGAAGAAGGTCATGGATACCTTTGCGCGATTGTCAAAGAGCTAAGCGGTGGAAGAATGGTCGAGAGACGACATCTCCAGAGCAAGGCAATGGGCCTGTGGCTTGAAGAGGCCCGCGAACGGAATTGCTGGAGAGACGCCTGGAGAAAAAGGTAAACGGCGAGCCGAGCACCAAACACGAAATTGAGACCGTACGCTCCGTGCCTTGCTCTTCCGATCTCGTCTCTCAACCTCAAAATGCGAGCTGAAGCGTTAACGTAAAAGAAGAGGAATAGGAAAAACGGTGGAAGCTGTAGCCCCCTCCAAAGAGATCATCGACGTCATCAAAGAGAACGGCGGAGACGCCTTCAGCTTGTGCTATCAATGCGGGATGTGCGATACGGTTTGCCCCTGGAACCGGGTTCGAACCTTCAGCATGCGCAAGCTAATCCGCCAGGCGACTTTCGGTCTCACCGAAATAGAAAATGAAGAGATGTGGCTTTGCACGACGTGCGGGAAATGCCCCCAGCAATGCCCCAGGGGAGTAAAAATTATTGAATGCGGGGTGTCGTTAAGAAGGATCGCCACGGAATTCGGAGTCTTTCCCGCCTCCGTCAAACCGGTCCGCGTTGTTGCCGAAAGTCTCGCTCGTAACGGAAACCCGTTGAACCAGGAGCGTGAAAAGAGGGCGGATTGGGCAAAGGATCTCTCTGTAAAAACCTTCACCGAGGGAATGGAGATTTTATATTTTCCCGGCTGCTACCTGAGTTATGACCCGCGTTTAAAAAAAGTAGCCGCCGCCACAGTCAACATCCTCAACAAGGCAGGAGTCGATTTTGGGATATTGGGTGCTGAGGAGGTTTGCTGTGGAGAAAGCATCCGCAAGACGGGCGATGAGGATTTATTCAAACGCCTGGCCAGGAACAATATCAAAACGTTTATCGAGCATGGGGTGAAAAAGATCCTCGTGTCTTCGCCTCATTGCTACCAAACCTTCAAGAACGAGTATCCCGACTTCAGAGTGAACTTTGAAGTAATGCATATCTCGCAGTTCTTGGCCCAACTTATCCGTGAGGGAAGGCTCGAGCTGAACCAGGAATTTGGGAAGAAAGTGACGTATCACGATCCTTGTTATCTGGGCCGCCATAACGGCGTCTATGACGAGCCGCGCGAAGCGTTGGCGAACGTACCCGGGTTGGAGCTGAACGAGATGCCGGAGTCGCGCGCGAACAGTTTCTGTTGCGGAGGCGGCGGAGGCAGGATCTGGATGGAGACGCCGAGGCGTGAGAGGTTCTCCGATGTCAGATTGCGACAGGCCATGGATGTTGGGGCCGAGGTGCTGGTTACTTCTTGCCCCTACTGCATCAGTAATTTCGAAGCTAGCAGGGAAACACTGGGTGTTGTCGAAAACATAGAGATCAAGGATGTCACGGAAATCATCTCGGAATCTCTTTAGCCGCATTTCTTAACATACGAGGGAAAGACATGAAGTGGTGTCGGTCGAGAAAACAGCTACTAAGGCCAGTTCAAAACGTTCAAGCTAGTCAAGCCCCCATCTCTTTCCTCCCCCGCGTCGCGGGGGAGGATGAAGGAGGGGGTTTGAACGATTGGAACTTTTTGAACGAATGGAACCCACTCTTGCCATAAGGACCAACAGCAGTGGAAAAAGGCGAACGTGATTTCGGAGATGTCCTGGTCGTCGGTGGCGGGATCAGCGGTATTCAAGCCGCTCTTGATCTTGCCAACACGGGCTTCAAGGTTTACCTAGTCGACAAAGCGCCGGCTATCGGCGGCAAGATGGCTCAGCTCGATAAGACCTTCCCCACCAACGACTGCTCGATGTGCATCGAATCTCCGAAGTTCCTGGAGTGCCACAGACATCCCAATATAACGCTCCTCACCCGTACCGCAGTTGATAGCGTGAAAGGGCAAGCGGGAGACTTCAAGGTCAAGCTGACTAAAAAGCCCCGATACATAAAGGAGGACACGTGCACGGGTTGCACCACGTGTGCGCAGTATTGCCCGGTCAAGGTCCCCGACCCGTATAATCAGGATCTGTCCTTGAACAAAGCCATCCATATTTATTTTTCTCAAGCGGTTCCCCTTGTCAGTTATATAGATCCTGAAGCCTGCCTCTACCTTCAAGGCGAGCAATGTACCATTTGCAGGGGAGTCTGCGAGCACAAAGCGATCGATTTCGATCAAGAAGAAGAGGAGTTAGAACTGGAGGTGGGAGCGATCGTTCTTTCTCCGGGCTATGACGTATTCGATCCCAAGCTGAGGGGCGACTATGGCTACGGCAAGATCGAGAACGTGGTAACCAGCCTCGAGTTTGAGCGGTTTTTGAGTGCCACCGGCCCGCACGAAGGCGAGATCAAGCGCCCTTCCGACGGGAAACATCCACATCGAATAGCCTGGATTCACTGCGTCGGCTCCAGACAGGTCAGGGCGGGCGGCAACAGCTATTGTTCCGCGGTGTGCTGTACCTATACCCAGAAGCAGGTAATCCTGGCCAAAGACCATAACGCTGAGATTGAGGCTACGATCTTCCACAACGATATCCGGTCGTATGGCAAGGATTTCGAACGATTCTACCAGAGGGCGGCGAATCTTCCCGGGGTTCGATTCATAAGAAGCTACGTATCAGTCGGAAAAGAGATCCCGGAAAGTAAAAATGTAACGATCAGATACTCTACGACCGGGGACGGGGTAAAGGAAGAAGAATTCGATCTGGTGGTGTTATCCGTTGGATTAAATCCTCCGGCCGATGCGCGGGACTTAGCAACCAAGTTCGGCGTCGAACTGGAGCCTCACGGGTTCTGTAAAACCAATCCTCTGAATCCGATTGAAAGCTCCCGGTCCGGAATCTTCGTCAGCGGGGCGTTCCAGGGACCCAGAGACATTCCCGAGTCGGTTATAACCGCGAGCGGGGCTGATGCCCTTTGCAGTCAGCTTCTTGCGTACCGGCGCGGCAAGCTGAACAGAGAAAGAGAGTATCCACCGGAAAAGGACGTCACGGCGGAGGATCCAAAGGTGGGCGTGTTTGTGTGCCGCTGCGGCGCCAATATCGGGAGGGTGGTGGATGTCCCCGGGGTTGTCCAGTATGCCTGCAGCCTGAAGAATGTCGCCCACGCTGAAGAAAGCACCTTCGCATGTGCCGCGGATACTGCGCAGAAAATAGCTGAGACGATCAAGGCCAAAGGGCTCAATCGTGTGGTCATCGCCGCCTGCACGCCGAGGACACATGAACCGCTGTTCCGCGACACGCTTCGTGAAGCGGGAATCAATCCGTACTACTTCGACATGGCGAATATCAGGGAGCATTGCTCCTGGGTCCACTCGCGCGAAAAGGAAGACGCGACGCAAAAGGCAAAAGACATCGTTCGGATGTCGGCGGCTCGAGCCACTCGATTACAGCCTTTGCAGGAATTCGAGCTCCCAGTCGATAAGCGGGCGTTGGTGGTCGGAGGAGGCCTGGCCGGAATGACCAGCGCTTTGAGCCTGGCCGAACAGGGATTTGAAGTCTACCTGGTGGAAAAGGAAACGGATCTGGGCGGGATGGCACGAAGGATTCATTACACGTTGGAGGGAATGGATGTTCAAGCCTATTTAAGTGAGCTGATCGGCAAAGTCTACCGCCATCCCTCAATTCATGTATCTACCGCTGCAACCATCACAGAGGCTTCCGGTTATGTGGGAAATTTCATAACCAAAGTGAAGTCTGACGGATGGGTCCGCGAGATCCACCATGGAATAACGATCATCGCTACCGGGGCCGACGAATATAAACCCACGGAATACCTGTACGGACAAGATGACAGGGTGTTGACGCAGCTGGAGTTGGAGGAGCGAATCGCCAAAAAAGAACAAAGAGTGATGGGCTCCAGCAGTATGGTGATGATCCAGTGTGTTGGCTGCCGGCAGGAGGACAGAAATTACTGCAGCCGCGTCTGTTGCGATCAGGCCATCAAGAACGCGTTGAAACTGAAACAGATAAATCCCGGAATGGATATCCACATCATGTTTCGGGATATGAGAACTTATGGGTTCAAAGAGGATTATTACCGGGAAGCGGCGAGTAAAGACGTAAGGTTTATTCGCTACGAGGCGGATGACAAACCTCAGGTCGAGGCTGTTGAAGAGGGCGGCAAACCGGTATTGCGGGTTACCGCCACCGATCCAATCTTGGGCCAGAAACTTTTTATCGATACCGATTCGGTCGCTCTGGCTGCCGCGGTTATTCCTTCGGCGACAAGTCATGAAGTGTCCAAGTTGTTCAAAATCCCCTTGAACCCGGATGGCTTCTTCCAGGAAGCCCACGTGAAGTTAAGACCGGTCGACTCTGCCGCGGACGGCGTCTTCCTGTGCGGCATAGCGCACTATCCCAAACATATATCGGAAACGATCAGCCAGGCGTACGGGGCTGCCGGCCGAGCTGCAACGGTTCTCACGAGGGATTCCGTCGTGGCCTCCGGCGCTATTTGCGAGGTGAACGAAAACGCATGCGTATCGTGCGGCGGATGTATCTCCGTTTGCACGTATGACGCCATAGAATTTCATGAGACGCCGCACGGCAAGAAGGCCAGGGTGAATCCCATTCTTTGTAAAGGCGACGGCTTGTGCAACTCGAGGTGTCCAACCGGGGCGATTTTTCTAAAGCACTTCACCAATGAAGAGATTTTTGCCCAGATCGACGCGGCGTTTCCAGCCCCGGTAGAAACTCCGCTCATGGAGCAAGCGGAGATGAACGCCTGAGGAGTGACCGAAAGATGGCGTACAAGTTTAAGCCAAAAATCGTGGGGTTTGTGTGCAACTGGTGTTGCTACGCAGGGGCGGACCTAGCCGGAGTTTCCCGGTATCAATACCCTCCCCATATAAGAATCATCCGGTTGATGTGCTCCGGCAGAGTCGACTTGGAATTTATCCTTCGAGCTTTCTCAAATGGACTGGACGGCGTGTTCATGGGCGGCTGCTGGCCCGGTGAATGCCATTACATCACTGAAGGAAACTACGGTGCGTTAAGCATGATGCATCTATGTAAGAAATTGCTTCAACAGATAGGGGTGAACCCCGAAAGGTTAAGGCTCGATTGGGTATCCGCCTCTCAGGGGACCCGTTTCGCGGCAGTGATGAACGATTTTTCCTCGAAGCTGGAAGAGCTGGGGCCTCTCGGCGCAGGCGAAGGTCTGGATAAGAAGGGACTGAAGCTCAAGCTGCAAGCCGTTACTAACCTGGTTCCCTACATCAAGCTCGTAGAAAGGGAGAGGCTGAGAGTGCGTTTCGATACGGAGGAAGAATACAAGGCATATTTCACCAGTGACGAGGTGGACAGGTTATTTCGTGAATTGATCGTAGATAAATTGGCCATGAGCCAAATTCTATTGCTCCTGCGGGAAAAACCGCTTTCAGTCGGAGAAATCTCCGAGATTCTAGGCGCAGACCCGTCTGAAGTATCAACTCACCTCAACAATTCAGCAAGGCAGGGGTTGATCGAGTTCGATGAAGAGCAGAAACGGTTTGTTACGATCTAGGAATCGTGATTCGTGTTCGTGGTTCGTGTTCGTAAAAGCCGATATTCGGACGACGACGAGCACGAGCGACGAGCACGTCTGTTAGGACAGGGTCATGGATAACGGTACGATTGATAACATTCTAAATAAGTATCCGAGCGATCCCAGCTCGCTGATTCAAGTATTATTGGAGATTCAGCACGAACTGCGCTGGCTTCCGAAGCAGGCGTTGGCGAAGGTCAGCAAGAAACTAAACGTGCCGCTAAACCGGATACAGCATATCACTACATTTTATAAAGCCTTCAGTTTGGTTCCCAAAGGGCGTCACCAGATTCACGTATGCACGGGCACGGCTTGTCACGTTCGCGGCGCCAGACGCGTCCTGGACGTGGTTGAAGACGTGACGGGCCTCAAACCCGGCCTGACGGACCAGGATTTCAAGTTTAGCCTAGAGACCGTTAACTGCGTCGGCTGCTGCGCTTTAGGGCCGGTGATGATCGTCGATGGCGAACATCACGGCAAGTTGGCCCCGGCCAAGTCAAAAGATATCTTGAAAAACTATGAGTAAGGAAAGGTTATGCCAAGGATAAATTCACCTGCTGAATTGGAGGAATTCAGGAGGGACATCATATCAAAGAGAGGTCCGAATAAGCCTTGCATTGCGGTATGCACTGGAACAGGATGCCTCGCTCTTGGCGCAGCAAAGGTAGTCGCCCCCTTTAAAGAGGAGATTAAGAAACAGGGACTGGAATCTAAAGTGGATGTTAGGGAAACAGGCTGCCCCGGCTTCTGTGAGAGAGGCCCCCTAACTGTGATTTATCCTGAGGAGATCTGTTATCTCCAGGTGCAGCCGGGCGATGCAGAAGAGATCGTTTCTCAGACCATACTTGCCAAGAAGGTGATCGATAGGTTGCTTTATGTCGATCCCACAACCAGTGAGAAGATAGTCCATGAATCTGAAATACCATTCTATAGGAAACAGAAGCGGCTTCTTATCGGCAACAATATTAAGGTTGATCCCAAAAGCATCGATGACTATCTCGCGGTGGGCGGTTATGCCGCTCTGGTGAAGGCGCTTTTTCACCAGACTCCGGAGCAGGTCATAGAGATGGTGAAACAGTCCAAGTTGAGAGGGAGGGGAGGCGCCGGTTTTCCTACCGGCTTAAAGTGGGAATTTGCGCGCAAGAGTCTCGATAAGACAAAGTATGTGATTGTCAACGCCGATGAGGGAGACCCGGGCGCTTTTATGGATAGGGCCGTACTCGAAGGGAACCCGTTCTCAGTCCTCGAAGGGTTGACCATCGGAGCTTATGCCATGGGCGCCCACGAGGGCTATGTTTACGTTCGTCAGGAATACCCTCTGGCAGTCGAAAACGTGACCCTCGCCATCAAGAAGGCTGATGAGCATGGTTTTCTCGGCAAAAACATTCTCGGCTCGGGTTTCGATTTC
>JBGPIK010000131.1:0-15496 GCA_041484845.1 Binatia bacterium
CGCCGATCCTGACTCCGTCGGGTTATGGATTGAAAGAGTGCGCGACATCCGTCCGCTCGGCGTCTCGGTTTACACGCTGGATCGCGAGTCTGCTGATAAGAAGATCGAAAAAGTAAGCCTGACCACGCTCCAGTGGATTGCCGACCAAGTCCGCTGGCGGGCCGGCGTGCCGGCTGAAGTGTGTTGAATAGTTTCGCGGAGCAGTTGGAAAAGAGCGGCCTTCTTAAAGAGCTATGGGGAGCGCGCTGCGTTAGAAAAACCGGATTTCGCACGGAAAATCCCCTGTTATTATTGTAGTGAATTGCATTCTTACGATACTTTGAGACTAACAACTGCGGTTGCGTTCCTGTCTTTTCTGTATTAAAATTTTTTCTTGCTGCTCAGTGAGCCTCCTCTCCGTTGAACCCGAGCGGTTCATAGTCTGGAGGCCTTTTTTTACTCCCAAAATGTCAAAGTCTGGGAGTGCTCACCAAAGGTGAACGTTTACCGTCGATTAAATCACTGATGGCCGCGGTGGCTCATGCTTAGCATGAAAAGCCGGACAAATTTAAGCTTCCGCGTTCGAAGAGGAGATATGGTATGCTCGATAGTGTCGAAACGCCCGTGAACTGGGAACACACCAAGGCTTGGATAGGCCGCGCCCTGAGTGTCCACGAAGGAGGAGGGCGCGACGCGGTGGAGGCAAGCACAATTCGCCCGTGGCTGGAGGCGCTGGAGTTTGGCTGCCCCCTGCACTATGACGAAAAAGCGGCCAAAGAGGCATGCTATAAGGATCTCTTTGCTCCCTATAGCATGCTTCAGACGTACAGCAGCCCAGCCAACTGGCAACCTGGGCAACCCACTTTATGGCACAGCAACCATCCCAACTTCACATTAAGAGCCCACGCGAACCAGAGCGAAATCCCCCTGCCTGGAACCTGCAGCTTCGTGACGGACATTGAAATCGAGCACTTTCAACCGCTCTATCTGGGGGATAGGGTCGGGATGCGAGAACGCCGGTTGGTGAACGTCAATCCGAAGCGCACACGTGTTGGGGAGGGCGCTTTCCTCACCTGGGAAAGCCGCTTCTGCAACCAGCGCGACCAACTCGTGGCCGTGGCACGCACGACTTCGTACGTTTACGTGCCTCATCCTCCGCATGAGGGAGAGAAGGCTAACGACGGAAATGGAAGCTCTAGAAGAGTTTCCATCTCGGATGCCGGCCCGCATGTCCCCGAAAGGGGGACCGATCCCCGAAATAATTGGAGCACCCAGCTTTTCTTTGAAGATGTAACCGAAGGGGATGATGTCCCGCAGGTGGCCTTTCCCATCACCGTCCAGCGTTTGGTCATGGAGGCCGGTGCCAATCGGGATTTTAACGGCATTCACCATAATCGGGAGATCGCCCAGTTCTACGGCGCCCGAGACATGTTCTGCAACAACTTTTTTCTCCAGGCGATGTGGGAGCGCACGGTCCGAGAGTACATCGGCCTACGTGGTATCATTCGCAAGATAGGGCCCTTCCGCATGAGGATCTTCAACCTCGTAGGCGACACGGTGGTGGTCAAAGGCAATGTCCTGCGCAAGTTCCAGCACGACGGCCAAAACTTTGTGGAGTTGAGAATGTGGTCCGACAACTCTCGTGGGTGCAGTGTAGGTCCAGGGCCCGTACTCGTGACGTTGCCTTCGCGCTCACCCAAACAACTCTGACAATAGCAAGGTTACGGACCGAGCGCGCAGACCTGCAACCGAACATAAGAAGGGCAAATCTCCCCACCAACGCCAACCCTAGGATGTGTTATGGCCGGGAAATTCTACGAAGAGCTCGATATTGGACAGCGTATTCAACACGCCACCAGCCGGACCGTGACGGAGATGGACAACGTGCTTTTCTGCGCGCTGACCATGAACCCGCAGCCGTTGCACCTCAACGAAGAATTCGCCGCCAAAACTCAATTTGGACAGCGCATCGTCAATGGGCTCTACACAATGGGACTGGTTGTCGGCTTGACAGTGGCCGATCTCTCAGAAGGCACGATCGTCGCCAATCTATCCTATGAAAAAGTGGCGCACCCAAATCCGCTCTTCCACGGCGATACGATCAGCGTCGAGACCGAGGTGCTGGAGAAAAGGGAGAGCCGGTCCAATCCCGGTCGCGGTCTGGTGCGATTCAAACACATCGGGCGAAAACAGGACGGTAGTGTAGTGGTTGAAGTGGAGCGGACGACATTGTTTTTGAAGCGTCCTGTGAAGACTTAGGGACCCGGAGGAGCCCTTGAAACTTGATGTTCTGGTATTCCCACGCTCGCTGAAGAGTTTTCCCGAGACGGCCCACTATCTCGAAGAACTAGGTTTTGGCGCACTCTGGACCCTGGAAACCCAGCACAATCCGTTTTTCTCCCTGATCTTGTCTGCCGAACATACTCGCACCATGAAGCTTGGAACCTCGATTGCGGTGGCCTTCCCTCGCAGCCCAATGGTTCTCGCCCACATCGCTTGGGACCTGCAGGAGTTTTCGAGCGGCCGGTTCATCCTCGGCCTGGGTACGCAGGTGCGCGGCCACATCGAGCGCCGCTTCAGCGTACCGTGGGATTCACCAGGCCCCAGATTGAGGGAGATCATCCTGGCCTTGAGGGCCATCTGGGATTGCTGGCAAAATGAAGCTCCCCTCAAATTCCAGGGGAAGTTTTACTCCTTTACTTTGATGACTCCTTTTTTCAATCCAGGCCCGATCCGACATCCTGCGATTCCCATCTTCATCGGAGGGCTTAACCGCTACATGTGCACGTTGGCGGGAGAGCTTTGCCAGGGCATCCACATCCACCCTTTACATACCGTGAAGTTCATCCGCGAGGCGATTGTGCCCCGGATCAAAGAAGGTGCCGAGAAAGCGGGGAGAGACTACCATGAGGTATCGCTGTCCACCGCGGCGTTTGTGGCAACCGGTAACGATAGAGAATCAATGGAGAAGGCGAAAGAGAAAATCCGCAGCCAGATCGCGTTCTACTCTTCAACGCGAAACTATTTTCCTGTCCTGGAAATGCACGGCTGGGGAGAGACGGCCCGCGCGTTACAAAAGAAATCCATTGCGGGAGATTGGGAAGGGATGGCCAGGGAAATCAGTGACGAAATGCTACATGAGTTCGCCATCATCGGCACTTACACGGAGCTGGCCGCAAAAATCCACAAAAAGTACGACGGGGTCATCGACCGGCTCTCGCTTTATGACTGCGTGCCCGCACCGGCGGAAGAAAAGGAATGGCGTCGCATCGTCAAAGCGATCAACGGCTAACCTGATCCGTTCAGCTTCTCTGCGTCAGCAGGCGGCGCAAGATCTTGCCGGAGACGCTGCGCGGGATAGCAGCGACCAGTTCGATCTGCCGCACTCGCTTGTAACCCGCCACCCTGGTACGCAGAAAATCCATGAGGGCCTCTCCATCTGCCGTACTGCCAGGTTTTAGCACTACAAAGGCTTTCGGGATTTCACCTGCTTCCCTGTCCGGGACGCCGGCGACGGCGCAATCCTTGACCTCAGGGTGCTCCAGCAACAGCGCTTCAAGCTCGTTGGGAGCTACGGTGTAGCCCTTGTACTTGATCATCTCCTTCGTGCGACCGACGATAAAAACATAGCCACGCTCGTCCATCCGGGCCAAGTCCCCGGTGTGAAACCAGCCGTCGGTCAACACCCGCTCGGTCAGTTCGGGGTCTCGCCAGTACCCCTGCATGATCTGCGGCCCACGCACCAAAAGTTCACCCACCTCCCCCGGCGCCAAAACATTCCTCCAGTCCTGCACATCCACGACCCGTTCTTCTGTGTCGGCAACGGGTGGGCCAACGGATTCGTGATCGGGATCTGAGTAAAAATCCGCATTCGTCGTCGGAGAGGTTTCCGTAAGGCCGTAGCCCTGCTTGGCCGGTACTCCCGTCAAGCTCCGAAACTCCCGAGCCACCTCCGGAGCCAGCGGCGCGGCGCCCGTATTCACATAGCGCAACGATGACAAATCCCGTTGCCGCAGCCGCGTGTTGTTGACCAAAGTGAGGAGCACGGGCGGAACGGTAAAGAGAAGAGTTGCCCGATGGCGGTCAATCAAATCCACCAGTTCATCCGGATCGAAGCGGCTCATAATCACCTGGGTGGCGCCCACGTAAATCGCTTCCGCCATCAGCACATTCATCCCGTAAATATGAAAAAAGGGAAGGTGATTGAGAAAAACATCCGCTTCAGTGATCGGCACAGGATCTTGGTGGCGAAACTGTATTAGATTCGATACCAGGTTCCGATGGCTCAACATAACTCCCTTGGGAACGCCGGTGGTCCCGCTGGAATAGGCGATCACTGCGACGTGATCGGGATCCAGCGGCGGAAACGGAACGTTCTCCGCCGAAGATGAATGGAGATCCGCAATAGAAACAGCGCCGGCGTCGGAAGGCTTCCCGATGCAGATTAGCCTGTCTCTAGAGATTAATCCGCCACTGCCTCTCAAGAATGTCTCTCCGAGATCGGCATCGACAATGGCGGCTGAAGGGTCGCAATCCCTGAGCTGTGCGCCGATCTCACGGGCCGAATAGGCCGGGCTGAAGGGAACGACCACACCGCCGCCTTTCAGGATGCCAAAAAAGGCGGCGATGTATTCGATGCTGTTCTGCCCCATGAGGGCGACGCGCTGGCCGGGTTGGACACCCAGGGCCGCCAGCTCCAACGCAATCGCGTTGCAACGCGCATCTAACTCCGCAAACGTGGCTGTCCGCGAGCCATGAACAGCAGCGATTTTGTCCGGGAGACGGCCGGCGCTCTTAGCGAGGACATCCGGTAGTGAAATTTCCGGATACGGTTTCAAGGAAGGCCGAAGGATCAGATTCATGAAAGCGATCCAGTTGTTTTTTTTCGACGCTCTGGCGCGGTAAAGATCTTGAAAGATATCTTTATCTTCCTACCGGCTCACTGCTGGAAACGGGCTCTGGTTGGCCCGGGAGTCGTGGCGGGCGATGAGGGCTGCTCCGAGAGCTCCCGTGATCTGAGGCTCGGGGGGCAGGAATACAGGCAGGCTCAGGCGTTCCCCCATGAGCTTGACAACGGCCGGGTTCTTGGCCACCCCGCCGGTCATGGCGACAGGAGGTTTCACCCCGATGCTTTTCACCATGGCGGCGATTCGATCAACAATGGACTGGCAAACCCCCAGGAGGATCTCGTCTTTCTTTTTTCCCCGGGCGATATGAGAGACCACCTCGCTCTCGGCGAAGACCGTGCAGGTGCTGCTCACTCGCACGGCTTCGGGCGCGCGCAAAGCACACCGGCCAAGCTCTTCAAGCGGGACCTGCAGGGCGTTGGCCATGGTCTCGAGAAAGCGGCCGGTTCCTGCCGCACACTTATCGTTCATGTTGAAGTTTTCCACTTCCCCCCAGTCATTGAGGCGAATTCCCTTGCTGTCCTGGCCGCCGATGTCAATGATGGTGCGCACGTCAGGCATAATCCAGTGCACGCCGGCCCCGTGGCATATAATTTCACTCCTGCGCCCCTGCGGAAAACTTAGATACTCTCTGCCGTAACCGGTGCCGTAGATGCACGCGATATCCTCACGCTTAACCCGCGCTTTAGCGCAGGCTTCGTCAACGCAAAGGTTGGCCTGCTCATCCCCACCCATCCCCGTCTTGATCACATGATAGGAAACGATACCGTTGTCACCCAAGATCACAGCTTTAATGGTATTCGATCCTGCATCGATACCGGCGTAAAGCATCAGTGCTTCTTTCCCTGCAAAAGAACAAGACTCACCGCGGAGACACAGAGAACACAGAATTCGGAAAATTTTTTCATCAAAAACGGATTTCCTCTGCGTACTCGGCGCCTCTGTGTGAATTCCGGGTATTTGAGTTTTGGCTTGCGGCTCCGATCAGTGCTTCTTTGCCTCGAGCATTTCCAGGAAGGTCTCCATTTTTACCCGGGTTGGGGCTTCCGCATAGGCACGCGGGTCCGCCATATCGGACTCGATAAACAGGCTTGGAACGCCGATCTTTTCCTGCATCACCTGGGCGAGGTCTCGCTGGCCCATGGAGAAGCGTTTGCAACTGCGGTTCTGATGGAACACAAAGCCGTCCAGTTTGAACTTTACCACGTCACCGAGAAGGGTCTTGATCCGCTGGTTAATACTGTAATTGAGCCAGACATCCAGGTGCTTGTTGGCAAAGGCCGTCCAGGGGTCGTTTAAATCCATCCGCCCACCCCAGACGTAGCGCAGGTAGGTCTCGTAGGTAAAAATCGCGTTTCGATCTTCCACGTCGCTGAAGAATTTCAGATTGTACCACATGGGAATGTTGTCCCAGCCGAGCCGGATGCGCTCGTTTTCCACGGCCCCTTTCCCCTCCTGGACGCACTGTTGGGCCTCGTCGCGAAGGTGGGAAAAAAAATCGATGGTCTTAGGGTTGCCAAGCATGGCCACCAGGGGGAAAACGTTGCCGCACATTTCACGGCTTCCCACCGGGCTAGGCACAGCAGCGCGGAGATCCATGATGTCGAGCCATAACTCCGCCGCGCGATCTGAAAGTCTCAGGGTTTCTATGAAAGTGTCCTCGTGAAAGCGAACAGCGAGCTTTTGCTCAAGGTAAGGGATAAGCTCCCGGATCTGACCAAGGTAGTGCTGGCGCTGCGATTCGCTGACCGGCAGGTCCACCATCGTGGCGTCGACGACAAACATGGGAATGTCGAAGTGTTCGCGCACGACCTCCCACCACTTGACTTGGGGGAGACAGGGAATCCGAGTCGTGACCAGCATGTCAGGGCGGGGAAGCCCGCCGTAAGGAAGCGTGGGATCGTCAACCCCCTTGCCAAGCACGATCCCCAAATTGACGCGGCTATAGGAGCACAAATCGATTGAATATCCCTTTTCCTCCGCCGTCTCGCAGAACTCCTGAGCGCGCTGGATGGAGGCGCAAACGGCCGAGTAGTTTTCCGGATAAACGGGATAGATACCCAGCGCCCAGAAAATCTCGATGGGGACATTGCCCGATACCCATGCCACCGGGCGACCCTCGGCCCGGTGACGGGCGGCGCCCTCCCAGTAGTCTTTGAGGACAATGGCGGCTTCGTAGGAGGAGTTCAAAGCCCTCCCCTTCTTTTTCGGAGCGGCAGACGTCATGAGAAGGCCCCTCTCTTCACGATCTCAACAAATGTTTGCACGCGCGTGCGTACCTGCTCGCTCTCCAAAACCAGTTCCGAATCCAGCAGCAAGGAAGGGATGCCTCGGGAGCGCAGACGATCCCTCCAGACGGGATAGTCGTACTGGTCTTCATCGGAGTATTTCTCGATCACGAAAATCACACCTCTCGCCCTACTGCGCTCGATCTGGTTCAACAGGTGCAGCCAGCGGCGTTCCATGGGGGTCTTATACGATTCCGTAATCTTGCTCCAATACCGCTCGATGATCGCCTCTACTGGGTCGCCCGCCTGATCCTCCACTTCATCCCAAAAATAGCGGCTCCCGGTTCCCAGATCCTCAGAGGCCAGGGTAGCGCCGCATTTCCGCACTAAGGGCAAAAAGGAGCGATCGACGAGGATGGGACCCGAAACGTGGAGCGGAACGAGTTTGTCTATGTTATCTGAAGTATTGCGGCTAGAGGATTCGAGGAGTTGCCGCAAAAGATCGTTGTGCTGCTCCTTGGTAAGCACGAACCCGCTGAGAACGGCGTCAAGGTAGGTCTCGGCGCTGAGTCGTGGCGGCGACGCGCTCAGAAGAGAAGCCACTTTCTTCATTAGCTTTCGGTTCTCGTTGAAGACGGCGATGCTGCGGCGCAGTGCGTCGGGCTCCAGAGGTTTGCCCGCAAACTTTTCCAACGCGTCTTTGAAATCCAGCATCGCTTGCCGAAAAACGCGGTGGTTGGTTTCTCCTTCGAGGATGGCGGGAACATCGATCAAGAAGGCTCGCTGCTGCGGGATGTGGCGGCCCCACAGGTCATAGAGCATCCGCACCGCATCGCTGCTGTTCGAGACGGCTACTGCTGCCAGGTGGGCGAGGTCTCCCCGCAGGCCCTGCTCCAGGATGCTGCGAGCCAGCTTGCCGGCGAAAACGGGAAGATAGGAATCTGCTAGTGTGACGTTTCCGGTAGAGCCCAGGATACGCAACGGGACCATCCCCGCCGCATGAATGAACTCTTCGGGGATGTAGCTGTCCAGGCAGCCGATGACTTTGCGTCCTTCCCGGGCCCACTGGCGACTCAACTTCAGTGGATCGGCAAGCATTCGAGCGAATTCAGTCGGGACCAAATAACCGCTCCCCTCAATATATGCGATCGTCCGCTACTACAACATTTCGCGGCCAAGGAGAAAAAGAAGAAAGCACTTAGCCCAAATGGGGCGCCGGCGCTTTCTTCCATGTCGCCCCCGGTTTTTCGACAGTGTAATACAGCTTGATCTCGGGACTGTCCTCGAAAATTCGGGGCACCACTTGGACGGGCATTCCAATCTTCAGCTCTTTTGAAGGGAGCGTATCGCCCGTCCAAGCCATCAGCCGTCCACCTTCTTCCAACTCCACCACTGCTATGGTGTAGGGCGCGATGTCTTCAAAGCCCGTTGGCGCCGCCGTGATAGTGGTATGAGTGTAAATCTTGCCTTTTCCATTGTATTCCTTGAACTCGAAGTTTCCCGACAGGCACTCTGGGCAATCGGCGCGCGGCGGGAAAGTGGTGTAGCCACAATCTTTGCACTTGGAGCCCATCATGCGGCCGTCCTTGAGGTGCACGGCAAAATCCGAGACCTTGGAGTAAGGAACAAAACTGACCTTTCCAAACCAACTAAACATAAATCAATCCCTCCTGAAAAGATGGACAAAGGTGTATTGGCCGATGCCGCCGACATTGTGCGTGAGGCCGATGTCCGCATTGGGCACTTGGCGTGCCCCGCACTCACCGCGGAGCTGTTTGACAATTTCATAAGCCATGGAAACCCCTGTGGCCCCAATTGGATGGCCCTTGGCTTTGAGGCCGCCGTCTACGTTGACGGCTACGTCGCCGCCGATATAAGAGCGCTTCTCTTCGATGAACTTACCCCCGTCACCTTTTTTACAGAATCCGAGGTCTTCATAGGCCATGATTTCGGCAATGGTGAAACAGTCGTGGACCTCGGCAACTTTCACATCTTTAGAAGTGACCTTGGCCATATGATAAGCTTGCTTTGCGGCTTCCTCGGCCGAAGGCAGTCCCACCAGATTGGGCCGGCGCAACACAGACATGCTCGACGTCGCACAGCCCACGCCGTCCAGCCAGACGACTTTTTTGCTCAGGGCCTTAGCCCGGCTCTCATCGGCTAATATCACGCAGGCGGCTCCATCCGCGTTGGCGCAGCAATCGTAGACGCAAAATGGCGACGCCACCGGGTCCGAGTTCATCGCCTTATCCAACGGGACCTCTTTTTTGAAAAGGGCGTTGGGGTTTTTCGAGCCGTAAAAATGGTTTTTGACGGCAACCTGCAACATCTGCTCGTGGGTGGTGCCAAACTCGTGCATATGGCTGGTAGCAAACATCGCGTAGTAACCCGGAAACGTGCTGCCAAAAATCGATTCCCATTGCACCTCGCCGACGCGACCCATCAGCGCTAGTATTTCCGCGGTTGCGAGTTCCGTCATTTTCTGGCAGCCGATCACCGCGACGACTTGATGCAACCCCGATTTGATGGCCATCCAGGCCGTACGGATGGCGGCACTCCCGGAGGCACAGGCCACTTCAGTTAGCCAGGTGGGTTTGGGATTGAGGTTGAGATATTCCTGAACCACACCCGCCACCGAGCGCTGCTTGTGGTACTCCGGCACCGCGGCGACGACCGTGGCATCCAAGTCATCACGGCTGATCCCTGCATCCTGAATTGCTAAGCGGAAAGCCTCGAAGGCCAGCTCCTGCACAGTGGCGTCGCTGCGCCGGCCGAAAACTCCGTGCCCCGCTCCAATAATTCCAACTCTACTCATGTCTTTCTCCTTTTCTCTGACAGGCCACCAGCCATCTTGCGCATGGTTGGCCTAAAACAATGTCCGGTCAAAAATGGCGGCGTTTAAATGTATTGCCCGCCATCGATCTTGATGACCTCTCCCGTGATATGGCGGGATAGATCCGAGCACAAGAAGGCCACCAGATGCGCACAATCGTCAGGCGTGGCAAAGCGACCCACGACGGTTTCGGCCAGCGCCTTGTTTTTAAATTCCGGCGCAAGATTGTCCATCATATCGGTGAGGACCATGCCCGGAGCGACCACGTTCACGTTGACGTTGAACGCTCCGAGGTCCCGGGCCAAAGATTTAGACATGGCGATTTCCCCGCCTTTGGAGGCGGAGTAATTGGCTTGGGCGAATTTTCCACGCAATCCGTTGATCGATGAAACGTTGACGATCTTGCCATACTTTTGATCTTTGAAAACCACCGAGGCAGCCTTGTTATAGTTGAAATAGCCCTTGAGATTGACCCCGATGACAGTATCCCACTGCTCCTCGGACATTTTCCAGATCACGCCGTCCCAGGTAATCCCCGCGTTGCAGACAAGGATGTCCAAGCGGCCAAAAGCCTCCTGTACTTGCTGGACCATTTTGATGGCGTCGTTGTAACTGGAGACATCGGCTTTGACGGCCAACCCTTTTGCCCCAGACTTCTCAACTTCCGCCACCACCTGCTTGGCCTCAGTGTCGTGGCGCCGGTAGTTCACGGCCACATTCGCACCTTCACGACCCAACTCAATGGCGATGGCGGCGCCGATACCCAAACTGCCGCCAGTGACAATTGCTCCTTTTCCTTTGAGTCCCAGATTCACGATTACGCCTCCCTTTCCTTGTTAAAAAAAATTTCGTGCATTATTTCCACTTTCTAGGTTGCACATCGGGCTCAACGATTCGCGCAAGATTTCTTGCCGGCCTTCTACGTGTGAAGCGGTTGGACTGGTTGGATTCGAGGCAAATCTCCAGTGCGTCCTATTCGTCCTTCCATTGGGGCGGCCGCTTTTCCAGGAAGGCCTGGATGCCCTCAACCGCGTCGACCGTAGACATTAAACGATCCAGGTAGAGCCGCTCGACTTCCTGAATGTGCGCACGAAAGTGCTTGGCCAGGCTGAGTTGTGTCGCCTGGTTGGCCAAGCGCAGGGCCACCGCGCTCTTGGGGAGGATCTCTTTCTCGACGAACGCCTGCACGGCCTCGTCCAATTTGCCGGCTTCGGCCACCTCGTTGACCAGTCCCAAGCGTCTGAGTTCCGTTGCCGCGAATTTCTCGCCGGTGAGGATCATCTGCGCGGCCAGGGCGAATCCTATCTTGTGCGGTAGAAGGATGCTGGCGGCAGGCGGAAAGACACCCAGCTGAATTTCCGGCACGCCGAGCCCCGCCCCTTCCTCACAGAACAGAAGGGGGCACGCTAGCGCCAGCTCGAACGCCCCACCAAGGCAAACGCCACGCACTTTGGCTAACGCAGGCACTGGGCATTCCAGGAGCGTACCGATAAATTTATGGAATTTGGGCAGCATCGCTCCGACTTTGTCAGCCGTATGTTCCTCGACGCTGGCGCCGAAGGAAAAATGCTTGCCCGTCCCGGTAAAGATCATGAGCTTCTTGTGCGCTGCACCCACTATATTTTCTATCTCGACAAAGAGCTCGTCCATCATCCCCGCGCTAAGGATGTTGCCTGGAGCCGGCCCCAGCACGATCTCCGCTACCTGGCCATTATAAAGCTCCTTTACCTTGATCAAGGAGTAAGTCATTTTGATGAACCCTTGGGCAATACGCTTTCTATCAATTCGTCCGTCCACGGCGTGGCTTTGGCCAGCGCGCGGCGCAGTTTGATGAAGTCCACATCACGGTTGTCCTTGGGCCCTTCATTGAAAGCTCTGAAGCCTGCCTTGGCTTCGGTCATCATGTTCAAGGCGAGCCACGAACGGTTGGTCTCGCAGTTACGCTGCCAATGCGCCAGTTTTTGCTTGCGCAGGGATTCGAGCGTTTTGGAAACGCAGTCAGGCATGAGCAGGGCCAATGAGTAACAGAGACGCTCCACCTCCTGGTCCAAGAGGCTCAAATCTGTTTCACACCCGGCAGCAATCTGTGCTGCGGTCTTCCTGTCCGCCCCAGTCTTGAACTTTCCGTACTTGGGGTTGCCCCATTCATCCGCCTCCTCCTCATGGACAAAAGGGTTGCGAATGAAAGTGCCATCTTTTTTCTTGAGCACCGGGACGATTTTATTGACCAACCCGATGCGCACGGCTTGCTGGGCCGACCAAGGTTCACAGAGCACGCACGACTCGATGGCACGGTTGATGCCAACAAACAAAGGCAGGAAATCGGTAGCGCCGCCATCCGGCGCGGAACCGTGCTTGGGGCCCGCTTGGCCGAAGCGTGCGGTATCGGCCGCGATCGTAAAATCGCAAGCAGTACCGATTTCCTGGCCGCCGGCAATGCGTATGCCGTTGCAGCGGTTGATCACCGGTTTATCGCAAATCAGAATGTGCGTCACCATGTCGTTGAACAGGCGCATGTATTGTTTGTATTCCTGCGGGTTGCCCGCGTAGTATTCGGCGTATTCTTTGGTGTTTCCGCCGGCACAGAAGGCCTTATCACCCACGGCCGTGAACACCACCGCCACGCAGGCGCGGTCCATCGAGGCTTGGCGGAAGGCGAGGATGGTTTCCTTAATCATAGCTGTGGTGTAGGAGTTGAACTCTTTTGGGTTGTTAAAAATAATCCAGTAGTTGTACAGGCCTTCGACGGGGCGGCCGTCGAAATCCTTCGGTGGCCGTTTTTCGACCAGAAGCTCTTTGTATTGGTAATCCGGGACAATGTTATGATCCACGATCATATTTTTTTTCTCTCCGTTGATTTTGAAATGGATTGAAAACTGATGTCCAGACTCAAGGCGTGAAACTCAGGCGCTGTGAAAACGCGCGCTCCACCGCTCGAAAAGCGGCGCCAGGGTGATGACTGGCTCGCTCACAAAATGACAGCAGTGTTCGCCGGCGTTGATTACCTTGCCGTTAACTTTCACTTTCGATTCTTACTTACTAGGCCCCACCGTGGCCTTCCAAAAATCTTTGAATTTCGCGATCGGGTACAAATGCTCGCGCTTCTTCTATCCCCGATTCTGTCTATCAGAGGGTCTCGCCTGGCAAAACGCAAGATGTATGCCACGGAAATTTCATAGGTTTTTAGCAGTTGAACCGGACTCGCTCAGAAATGAGCTTCGCAAAACTGAGAAGAATCGGGAACAATATTCTTAATTTTTCGCCTTGTTCAAGCAGTCCATAACCGTCGATTCTCTTGGTTCTTGATGGCACATTCATCCGCCAGATTTTACGGGAGGTCCATTTATAGACCCGATCCTTCTCCAAGAATTTCTCCCCGGCGCAATCAGGACTTCTCCAGTTTCCATCGTGTCCCTGTTACCGTGTCGCCGCCAATACCCCGCCGCTGTGAATTATCCCTTCAGCCAGCCTGAAATAATCCATGCTGTCTTCGCCGACTCTTGAGCGGCTCGACCACCGGTTCTTAGACTTTAACGAGGCTTGCTCAGCGTTCACTCACGTTGCAACTCGATAACTTGCTCATCAGCCCGAGGCCGACTTTGTCGGTAGGCTTCAACGTGTCAATTACTCTTCATGCTGCTGCCCGAGCTTGGCGACTCCCGGCTTTTACCGCCGCGGGACTTCCCTTACCTAAGTGAGAGTCACCCTATGAATCACGACACCAATTCATCTGGACACACCCAGATTAAAAAGCTCCATGCTATTCCCCCCTGAGAACGATCAATGGATTAGCGGTTTGCTCTCCTATAGCCCAATGTGTCTTGAGCGATAATAAGTTTCTGTATGTTCACTGATCCTTCGACGATCTGATAGGATTTTGCGTCGCGATAATAGCGTTCGACGGGGAATTCCGTTGAATAACCGTAGGCGCCGAGAATGTTGAGCGCCGCATCGGCACTGAAGGCTGCCGCTTCCGCTGCCGCGTACTTCGCCATGGACACTTGCAGGTTGTAGGGTTGTCCGCGGTCGGCGAGGCAGGCTGCGCGATAGACCAACAAACGCGCGGCCTCTTCGTGCACGACCATCTGCGCGATGAGATCCTGATTCATCTGAAATTGGCCGATTTTCTGCCCGAATTGTTCTCTCTGATTGGCGTAGAGGATGGCCGCTTCACGAGCCGCGTTCGCGACCCCCAGCGCGCCAGCCGCGCACCCCAGTCGCGTGTGGTTGAGATGGCGCATGCAGATTGTGAATCCATCACCTTCCCGCCCAAGGAGTCTGTCGGCCGGAATACGAAAGTTCTCGAAGATCAATTCTCCCGTCGGCGAGGCATGCGCGCCCAGCTTATCGAAACCGCGGCGAGTCACGCCAGGCTGGTCCAGATCCACGTAGAAGGCCGACATGCCGTGGTGTTTTTTCGTGCGATCCGTATAGGCGAAGACAACACCCGCGTTTGCTACTCCGGCATTGGAAATCCAAGTCTTATTGCCGTTGATGACGTAACCGTCTCCTGTTCGAGCGGCGATTGTCTTCATGGCGGCTACGTCCGACCCTGCGTCGGGTTCGGTGATCGCAAAACAGCCCAACGATTCGCCGCTCAGCAATCCCGGGATGTGACGCCTCTTTTGGTCTTCGTTGCCGAATTCCAAAAGCGTTACCGCGGGGCCGGCTTGCATATTGATATAAAAACGGATGGCACTGTGAACGCGCGCAATCTGTTCGGAGATGAGCGCATACGCCAAAAAGCCAAGACCGTTGCCGCCGTATTCCTGCGGAATGAGGCAACCATAGAAACCCAGAGCACCCATTTTGATGACTAGGTCTTTGCGGAAAGTACATTCGCGGTCGTCCTTGGCGGCGTCGGGCGCGATTTCCTTTGCGGCGAAATCACGAGCGAGTTTTTGCGCCTCGGCTAATTCTTTCGGCAACTCAAAATCCATGGAGCGGGTCCTTTTTGTCTCGGGAAAATCGCCACCGCATCAGGAGTCAGCCCGATAAATCTTTTTGATAGTGAATCATTTTCCCGTGGACAAAGCCTATTCGACTGAAAAAATACTGCAGCTTTTTCTGCTTGGTGTTCATTAGGGTGAAAATAGTCTTAATCCCGTCGTCTTCGGCGGAAGAGGCAAACTGTTCAATCAGCGCCTCGCCCAATCCCCGGCGCCGGTATGCCGGGTCAACGCCGATGGTTTCAATCCACGCCAACGTTCCCGGCAGACCGAATTCGAGCTCGCCAGCACGGCCGAACAGGAAGCCGATCACACGGTTATCAAGCCCCGCGACCAACAGTGTCTCTCTGGGGTGTCTAGTCTAGACAATCTTTAGCTAATCGCACCGCCTGCCGTTTTAAGGCGTCGTCTTCAGCCACCCGTTCCGCAAAGCGCGAAACCAATGAACTCACCGTCGCTATATCTCGCCCCAAACACCTCGCAACATCCTTGACCTTGTAACCCATCCGCCGGATCAACACGTACCCGACTAACGCTCGCGCTCGGGAAACCTGCCAACCACGATCCGCTCCTCCAAGCACCTCCGGCTCCACTTTAACC
>JBGPIK010000132.1:0-15409 GCA_041484845.1 Binatia bacterium
AAAAATGGCCTACACGCCGAACGTGTAAGCCATGGAAAAGTTTGGAGCGGGCGACGGGGATCGAACCCGTGACGTCCAGCTTGGGAAGCTGGCATTCTACCGCTGAATTACGCCCGCTCAGAGAACGGTAGTGAAGAATTTATATGAAATCGGCGCGGCCTTGTCAATGTTCTCCATCGCTCAAGCTTTTCCAAGCTGCAAGAAGCGATGGCGGTCTTCCGGGTGGATTCGATCCACATCAAGCCCCGCGTGTTGATGTGATTCTTCCTCCGAATATCCCAGAAGCTCCCTGGCTAAGGGATAGGAAGATCGCTTCACCGAGGCGGACCTGGTGCTAAGAGAATTACATTCGCATTAGCGAGCGCTGATCGCGCTGATCGAGGCCAGAGGCGTCGGCGCTTCCCGAGTCCATCACTTCGGTGTGAAGTTGGAGTCGCTTCGCCTCCATGCAACAAAGCGAGCAGACGATCATGTCGAGCAAAACGATGCCGTCTTCTTCGCTTGTGATATGGTAGGCGTTGCCGACGATTACTTCGTCGCAATGCTCACAAATTAGATTCATTCCCCTTTCCAGAGCAACTATTGTGCCAGACAGGTGGCGCGTGAGCAACAGAGGACTTTTGGTAAGATCATCGGGAAGATACTTGAACCCGCATAGATCTGGCTGAAGGTATTTACCGCCTGAGAAAATTTTTTGAAGGGTCGGCCCTACACGATACCGGGTGGAGAATCGCGCCACGAATGCGGATCTGCCGTTTGCGCGACGGTGCCAATTTAATCTATGGTGGGATTGTCATGCAGTACAGAATTTTAGGCCGCACGGGCTTGCGTGTCGGCATTGTAGGCTTGGGGACTATGGTGCATGCCGGTCATTTCGGGCCCATGAAGGATGAGCAATCGATGAGTGCCATCGATGCCGCGCTCGAGCTGGGGGTCAACTTCATCGACACTTCGGACGCTTACGGTGCCGGCTATTCCGAGACGCTTCTGGGCACGACGCTAAAAGGCCGCCGCGATTCGGTGATCCTCGCCACCAAAGGCGGCAATATAATGGTTGGGCCTAACCGAGGGAAGCGGAGTTTTTCGCCTCAGTATATTGACGACGTATTGCATGGAAGCCTCAAGCGCTTGCAGACCGATTGGGTCGATCTTTACCAACTTCATAATCCGGACGTAGAAACGATCGAGCGCGGCGAGGTCTGGGAGTTGCTCGAACAACGCAAACGCGAAGGCAAAATCCGTCACTACGGAGTCTCGATCAACACCATCGCCGAGGGCATCGCGGCCGCGAAGAGCGGTCGAGCCGAAACGATCCAGGTCGAATACAATCTCCTGCAACAAGAACCCGCGCAAGAAATTTTTCCATTGGCCCAAGCCGCCAATATCGGTATCATCGCGCGGGTGCCCCTCAGGCGCGGTCTACTGACCGGCAAGATGACATCGGCCGATGAAACGAGATTCCAGGGCGAAGACGTTCGCGCTCGCAGCTTTAAAGGCGAGGCCTTTGCCAGGGAACTAGCCAAAGTAGAAAAGCTGCGCTTCCTGGTGCACGGGCCTGTCCAGAGTTTGGGACAGGCCGCTATTGCGTTCTGTGCCGCTCATCCCGCCGTCAGCGTCACTATACCTGGGGCACGCGATGACCGGCAGATGCGTGAGAATGCCGCTGCCGCAGATCTAACGCTGCCCCGTCAGGATCTCGACCGGGTCGCGGCATTGTGGCACAGCGGCGTTTTGTCCTGACTTTAATCGGAAAACGCTATGAAGCCTCAAATGTCGCTCTGGCCCAACGACAAGAAAATGGCGGTCCTGGTCACGGTGATGTTCGAGGTGTGGTCGGAGGGAAAAGCGCCGCCGTATTCGCCGATGACGACGGCGCTCAAACCGGGCACGCCGGATCTCCTCGGAATTTCGTGGTCTCAATACGGCGGCAAAACCGGCATCTGGCGTTTGATGAGGGTTCTTGACGAAGCGGAGGTCAGGGCCACCGTCTGCCTCAACGCCAAGGGAGCGGAACTGTATCTTGAGGCCGTGAAGGATCTCTATCGGCGGGGACATGAAATCGCGGCCCATTCGTACACTCAGGACTTGATTCTACCGTATTTGTCCCCGGATCAAGAAAAAGAAACGATTCAAAGATGCGCGCGAATTATCGAGGATGCCGTAGGAATGCGGCCGGTCGGTTGGTTTAGCCCCGTCGCTGCCCCTACTCCCCATACCGCGCAATTTCTTGCCGCAGAAGGGTTCTTGTGGCATGGAGATTACAACGATACGGATCTCCCTTATTCACTCAAAACCTCTGAAGGGACGCTGGTTGCCATACCCCACAGCGATTTCACTGATAATCGGCTGCTGCGCGGCAACCCGCGAGATTTTTTCGATATTTACAAGAACACTTTTGATTTTTTATATAAGCATGAGGCGCCGTCACTCATCAATTTAACGGTGCACGCGCACTTCGGCGGCCGACCGCTGATGTCGGCGATCTTGAGCGAGCTGCTGCACTATATGAAAGGGTTTCCCGAGGCGTGGTTTGCGCGCCACGATGAGGTCGTGCGCTGGATCCTTGAGCGGCGCTAACGTTGTGCAGCGGCTTTAGCAGCTACGGTCGATGGGGCTCAGAATTCCCCGCGAAAAGTTCCCTTTTGCCCCCGCGCCTCTTCCACCGCAACCTCGATCAAGCGGATCGTCGCCATCGGGAACTGTCGTCGAACTTTACGGCGAATCTGTTCCGCAAGGTATTCCGCCAAAAGCTCCGTGCTGGTATTCGTGAGCGGTAACAATATCACATCGCTCCGCGGCAACAGAAGTTTCTGTTTCTTATAAAAAATTTCAACTGATTTAGTTTTCCGGGTAATTTTGAGGCTCGGGCTCGCGGTTTGGATCAGAGTCCTGTGGTCGAGATCATCGCACACGCGCTTCACCAGCGGTTTGAATGCGATGAAATTCAATAGGACTCCGGCGCGGTCCAGTTCTCCTTCTAAAGCGACGGAAACCTGATAATTGTGCCCGTGCAGCGGCTCGCGCCTGCCGTCGGCGAAAATCAGAAAGTGGGCCGAAGCAAAATTAAAATAATCCTTTGCAACCTCGATACTAAAACGTCGTGACATGGGTCGGACGTTACCCAAAAGCCTGTGCTCTTGCAAGGCGATCGTAGCCCATTGATTCTCTCAAATTCTAAAAGATGTTTTTACGATGAATACCCCTTGCAACTCGGTCACGGAAGAGTTACATGAGGCGGCCATGCGTTTAGGTGAAGCCCTGCGCCTCGGCCGCGGCGAACTGGTTGCGCTCATCGGGGCCGGTGGTAAGACCACAACCATGCTTCGGCTCGCGAGTGAGTTGCGTGAGGCTGGGGGCAAAATTTTAGTTACCACGACGACCAAGATTTATAAACCGACGAGGCCTCATATTGATCGGTTGTTTCTCGTGAATAACATAGAGGGGTTGTCGCCGGAGGCTTCTAAGCTCACCGCGCCGGTGATCATCGGTGCCGGCTCCGGTATCGGCGATGATAACAAGCTCCTCGGCTTGCCTCCGGAGTGGCTGGACCAGTTGTACGGAGCCCGCGAGTTTGACGCCATCCTTGTTGAAGCCGATGGCGCGGCATCCCGCTTCTTTAAAGTACCGTCAGAAATCGAGCCGGTGGTTCCAAAGAGCTGTTCCCTTGTTATTTGGACTATGGCGATTAAGGTTTTGGGTAAACCGTGGGATGCAAATTCCGTTCATAGAGTGGAACGGGCGATTGCGCTCTTGGAGGTTAAGCCAAAAACCCCCATCACCAAGGAACACATCGCGCGGCTTGTGATGCATCCGTCAGGTTGCCTTAAGGGGGTTCCGGCCCATTGCCGTAAGATTGCTTTGATCAATCAAGCCGATACTCCGGAGGAGATAGAACAAGCTAAAGAGCTGGGACAGGTTCTTGCTCCGCTCGGATTTGAACGTGTCATCGTGACCAGTTATCTGAGCGATCCGCCGATTAAAGCAACGGTGTCGAGCCCTAACCGCGTCAATGGCTGAAATGATCTCCGCCGTCGTTCTTGCTGCCGGAAGCGCCCGAAGAATGGGAGAGCAGAAGTTGCTCTTGCCGCTACGAGAGAAACCGGTGCTCCAATGGGTTTTGGAAAGGGTGCTGGCATCCGACGTCGCCGAGGCCATCTGCGTGGTGGGCAATTTAGAATCGCTGCCGCCTAGGATATCCATTACCGACGAAAAGCTTTTCTGGCTCATCAATTACGGCGCCGATCGCGGCCAGAGCGCTTCGGTCATCGCCGGGCTTTGGGCCGTCGACCCAAACAGCGCGGGCGCGCTCTTTGTTGTCGGAGACCAGCCGTTGATTCGCAGCGAACTGATCAACACCTTAATTAATCGCTTCCAAAAGACCACCGCCCTCATCGTAGCTCCTAGATACAATGGACAAACGAGAAACCCGGTGCTGTTTCGGCGCGAGATCTTCCCAGAGCTTCTCGAGCTTTCTGGCGATCGGGGCGGCCGGGCCTTGATCGAAAAGCACAAGGACAGGACGGAAATCGTCGAATGGCAGGATGAATTGTCTTTTGTGGATCTGGACGTTCGCGAGGATTACGAAAGGCTCAAGGAACTAGCCCAGATTATTCACCGTCCGATGGACGAGCATCACACACGGTAAACCGAGGAGTGAGCCTCGGAGCGAGCGGGCACAGAAGCGTAACGGCCCGCTGACGTGCAGGGTGCTTGGCTATGAGCTCGCCTTTTTCCCCCGAACGACGCTTCGCGCCTTCAATATGCAGACCTCCTCAAGGTACCGGCCCATTGCCCGCGAGGGGAGAGGCTTGCTCCTCGGTGGCTGCCCACCGTGAATAATCCGGCTAGCTTAATCGTTTGCGCT
The DNA here is from genome assembly GCA_041484845.1 of Binatia bacterium. Classification (GTDB taxonomy): domain Bacteria; phylum Desulfobacterota; class Binatia; order UBA9968; family UBA9968; genus JBGPIK01. Next base: position 4,865 of record JBGPIK010000132.1, read on the forward strand.
CAGCTGTTCTGGCCGACGGCTTCCGCAATTGATTTATAGCCGTCTCGCTCTATCAAGCGAATCAGCCCTTGATTGATGCGCTTCACCGCCGCCGGCCCTTCGTAAACAAAACCTGTGTAGATTTGCACTGCCATCGCGCCGGCCTTGATCTTTTCATAGGCGTCTTCTGCGCTAAAGATACCTCCGACGCCGATGATCGGCAGTTTGCCGCCGACCGCGCGATAAAGATGGCGCACGAAAGAGGTCGCGAGAGATTTTAGCGGTTTACCACTGAGTCCGCCCGGCTCTTTACTGCCGGACGTGAGGGTTTCGCGCAGGAATGCCGTCGCGTTGGTCGCGATCAGGCCGCTGATCTTTTCTGCCATCGCCACTTCAATGATATCGTCTGCCTGTGTGAAGTCCATGTCGGGAGCAATCTTCACCAGTATCGGCTTCGGCTTAACTCCCAGGCGCGCGGCGAGCGCGCCATTTTTCTCCTGGATGGCCTGCAATAACCCGCGCAGCAAATTCTTTTCTTGCAGGTCGCGCAATTGCGGCGTATTGGGCGAACTGACATTTAAAGTGAAAAAGTCACCATAAGGAAAAAGCTTCTCGAATGCGGAGAGAAAATCCGCGACCGCGTCTTTGGTTTCGACAATTTTGCTCCTACCGAGATTGACGCCGAGCGGAACCTTCAATGGCTTGCCGTTTTCTCTGAGCGCCCGTAACCTCTGGGCGACAGCTGCGGCTCCCTCGTTATTAAATCCGAGCCGGTTGATAAGCGCTTGGTCTTCAGGCAAACGGTACAGCCGTGGTTTAGGGTTGCCGGGCTGGGCGAGTGCCGTCACCGCGCCGATTTCCATGAAGCCGAAGCCGAAGCTGGCGATCGTTCTGACCGCAACCGCGTTCTTGTCGAAACCACCCGCCAATCCCACGGGGTTCGAGAAAGTGAGAGAATCAACGTTCACCTGCAAGCGCGGGTCCTGTACGGAGAATAATTGTCCCAGCACGCCTTCAAACGGCGTCATCTTGGATAGCAGGGCTAACGCGTGCTCGTGGGTTGTTTCCGGATCTCCGATGAAAAGAAGGGGCCGAATGAAATTCTTGTAAAGCACGGCTCGGTTAAACGACTCCCCAGTTTGACTTCTCATCAGCGGTATAGTTCCTTAAGCAGTCCGCTCTTCTCGATATTGTCGATAAATTGGCTATCAACAAACTGTTCCGGCCTGGCATTTTTTGCCGCGGGATCGGTTTTGGCCACGTCCTCAAGTGCGTTCTTCATGCCGGCCATGTTGATATACGGCGCCTTCTCCAAAACCTTTCCGACGTAGAGATCATAGGCCTTTTGCAAGATAGCTGCATCTTCGAGCTTGGTGTACTTGGCAATCGATTTCAGTGTCAGTTCTTTGTCCGTCCGCGCCCGGTGAATCCCGCGCACGTAGGCGCGCATGAACTTGTTAATGAGTTCCGGCTTCTTTTTGATGATGTCGCCCTGGGCCATCAGCGACGGATTGGGAAACGCAAGGTCCATGTCCGTGATATTGACAAGCTCTCTGAAGCCCATTTTATCGACGGCAAAAAGAACCGGCGGCGAAACCACACCCGCATCGATTGAGCCGCCTTGCAGCCCGCCCATAATCGAGCTCATGGCCCCCATCTGTAGTATCGCGACATCTTTCTGAGGATCGATATTAAGCTTTCGTAGCGCATATCGGACGGAAATATCGGTGCTGGAGCCGAACCGTGTAACGCCGATCTTTTTACCTCTCAAGCCCTCGACCGTTTTGATTTCTGGCTTGGTGAAGATGGAAAAGATCATCTTGTTGACGCTGTTGCCGATGATCTTCATGTCTGCACCTTTTAATGCTGCGGCCATGACCGAACTGCCATTCAGTGAACCGACATCGACTTCTCCGGCAACCGTGACCTGAGCGAGTTGGCTTCCGCTGGGAATCAAAATGATCTGATCGTCCAATCCTTCTTTCTGAAAAATTCCCGCGTCATGCGCCACCCAAATGCCGATATAGGAGCCACTGATGGAGCTGTACCCTATACGTATGCGCTCGGCCGCAAGGCCGTTCGCGCACAACAGTAGCAGCGCTCCGAGCGCGCATATCACCGGTTTCATCATATGGCTTACCAATGCTGTATCGTTTCCACTTCGATTTCGGCTGCTAACGCAACGGCGAGCAGGCGGCGGGAACCATCAGCCTGTTCTCCTGCTTGACCATAAATTGTCGCGTTTCCGGCGGCCAGCCGGCGATGGTTTTGGCAGCTTCGGCACGCAGGCGATCGCGCTCTGCCGCATCTTTGTATGCCCAAACATGGATAAATTGGTTGAGCGGTCCGATGGCGCTAACCCAAACTCCCACCAGCGGCGAGAGCTTGGCGCGCGTGGGCATCACTTGAGCAAAGCGCTCGAGAACCGTTGGCATCGTGCCCGGCTGGTACGTGTAGGTTCTAAATTCATAGAGGTTGCCCAATTGACCTTCCGGCAAAGGCGGCGAAAAAGGCGCCGGCTGCAAAATCTTGTTTTCCTGAGTAACGATGTATTCCTGTGTCTTGGGAGGCCACTTCCCGGTCTTTCTTGCTTCCTGGCCGATGCGTTCGCGAGCTTCAAAACTTTCGTAGGGCCAAATATGGACGACCTCGTTCAGCCCCCCCACTTCCGAGCGCCAGAGTCCCAGCATTTTTGAAAACTGTTGGCGGGCCCTCAGCCCTTCGGCAAACCGCTGTTCAAACGCCGCGGTGGTTCCCGGCTTAAGCACGTAAGTTCTCATTTCGAGAATCATAAGACCTCCTCTCGCTGCCTTTGTCTATTGTCTATCCTTTCCCACAGATTCAGCAACAATTGCAACAGATCATTCCGTGATTGCACTGTTCCCAAAGTTTCGTCGATCTGCTAAAAGCTGAGTATTCCTGTGCCATAAAAAGGGTTTGATGCCGGTGGTAACTTCCTTTCATCAAGGAGACGATTTGGGCCCAGTGCTCTTTAGGCTTAAGGAGGACCGATGAAATCACGGGCGGCAATCGCCTGGGAAGCAGGCAAGCCCCTAGCCATTGAAGATGTGGAGGTAGAAGGACCCAAGGATGGCGAAGTATTGCTCCAGATTAAAGCAAGCGGTGTCTGCCACACCGACGCGTACACCTTGTCCGGAAAGGATCCTGAAGGGATTTTTCCATCCATCATGGGCCACGAGGGTGGCGCGGTGGTAATGGAAACGGGCACGGGAGTAACAAGCGTGAAACCCGGAGACCACGTCATCCCTTTGTACATTCCGGAATGCGGCAAGTGTAAGTTCTGCAAATCCGGCCGGACAAATCTCTGCGGCGCCATTCGCGCCACGCAGGGCAAGGGAGTCATGCCGGATGGGTCGTCCCGTTTCACCGTTAAAGGGAAACCGGTCTACCACTACATGGGAACTTCAACATTTTCCGAATACACGGTTTTGCCTGAGATCGCCGTCGCGAAGATCGCTCGCTCCGCTCCTTTAGACAAAGTGTGCCTGCTCGGCTGCGGTATTACGACCGGGATTGGCGCGGTTTTGAATACCGCGAAAGTCAGGCCGGGCTCAACGGCGGCAGTTTTCGGGCTTGGCGGCATCGGCCTGAGCGTGGTTCAGGGACTGATCCTCGCCAAAGCGGAACGCGTTATCGCGGTTGATCTTAATCCCGACAAGTTCCCCATGGCCAAAGCCCTGGGCGCAACGGATTTTATCAATCCCACCGACAACCGCAGACCCGTCCAAGAAGTGATTGTGGACCTTACCGACGGCGGAGTGGATTACTCATTCGAATGTATCGGTAATGTCAAAACAATGCGCGCCGCGTTGGAGTGCTGTCACAAGGGATGGGGTGAATCGATCATCATCGGCGTGGCCGCGGCCGGTGAAGAGATCAGCACACGGCCTTTTCAGCTCGTAACCGGACGCGTCTGGCGCGGCACTGCCTTTGGCGGCGTCAAAGGACGCTCGCAACTACCCGGGTATGTTGAGCGCTATTTAAGCGGCGAAATCAAAATTGAGCCGATGATCACCCACGAGCTGCCGCTAGAAAGAATCAATGAAGCGTTCGAGTTAATGCATAAAGGCCAAAGCATTAGAACCGTGATAACATTTTGACCCGCAAAAAATACCGCTGACTTTGAACCTGCCCGGCGTTCACCTGGCGCCGTGCGGGATCTCGGCGGTTTTCCATTAGACAACCAGCGAAAATTCGGCGTGGTTTGAAACGTGCAGCGGCTTGCAGTTTGGTCGATTTCTTTCTATAAGATAGCCCCAGTGGCTTTTGTCCAGTCTTCGCCACGTTTCTACCCGACAAATATTAAGAGAGGATCGGCGATGAACAAGAAAATAAAATTTCGCGTCAACGGTAAAAGAGTCGAGATGGAAGTACCGACTCATCGCCTGTTGATCGACTGCCTCCGTTACGATCTGGGACTGACGGGAACCAAAGAAGGTTGCAGTGTCGGCGTGTGCGGCGCCTGCACCGTCCTCATGGACGGGGAGATGATCAGTTCATGTTTGGCTTTGGCCGTTTTCGCTGACGGTCACGACATTACCACGGTGGAAGGGTTAGCGAAAAACGGCGAACTGCACCCCGTGCAGAAAAGTTTCATTCAGTACGGCGGTTTTCAATGTGGTATTTGCACGCCCGGTCAAGTGGTAGCGGCCAAGGCGCTTCTGGATGAAAATCCCAAGCCTAGCGAAGAAGAAATCAAGGATTGGATGATGGGAAATCTCTGCCGGTGCACGGGCTACTATAAGATCATCGAATCGATTAAGAAGGCACACCAATTCGCAAAATAAGGACACTCCCATGATCCCTTTTGAATACCGCACGCCTAAGAATCTCAAGGAAGTCAACGCGACTCTCAAAGAATTCGGCACGGATGCGAAGCTCATCGCCGGCGGGACCGCGCTGGTCATCATGATGAGGCAACGGCTGGTGCGGCCGAGCTGCCTGGTGAGCCTGCGCTCCGTGCGCGGTTTGAACAGCATCGAAATCATGGACGGCGGACTCCGTATCGGCGGCCTCGCCACTCACCGCGAGGTCGAGAGCTCTCCGCTGGTGCGTCGCCGGCTGCCGATGCTTGCCGAAACGTATCATCACGTCGCGACCCTTCGGATACGCAATATGGCCACCGTGGGCGGGGGACTCGCCCACGCCGATCCCAACCAAGATCCGCCGCCGACGCTCATTGCGCTTGGCGCCACGGTGAAAGCGGCCTCTGGCGAGGGCAGCCGGGTTATTCCGCTGGATAAGTTTTTCACTGATTATTATGAAACCATGCTCAAACCGGACGAGATCATCACCGAGGTCTTCGTGCCGAAACTCGCAGCCAACAGCGGCGGTGCCTATCTTAAATTCCTCCCGCGCACGGCTGACGACTATGCAACGGTTTCGGCGGCGGCCGTACTGACGTTGGATAAAACCAAAAAAACCATCGCCGATGTGCGCATCGCGCTCGGGAGCGTCGGCACGACTCCGATCCGCGCGACCGCTGCCGAAGCGTTATTACGTGGGCAGCCCTTGAAGGCCGAAGCCTTTGCCGAGGCCGGCGAGAAAGCCAAGGAGGCGGCTGATCCAATCAGCGATTTTCGTGGTTCCGCAGGCTACAAGAAAGAAATGGTTGGCGTCTTTGTCCGACGCGCGCTCGAAAATGCGCTTGCCAATATCCGTCAGCAAGCCAAAGCCTCGGCCGCAAAAGCAACAAAAAAGGCCGTCAAGAGGCCGATCAAGAAAGGAAAGAAACGGTGAAGTTTACTCAGAGCGCGCAAATTCCAGTTTCCCGCGAGCCCCTTTGGAATTTCCTCATGGACGTGCCTAAAGTCGCCAAGTCGCTACCCGGCGTCGAATCGGTCAGCCAAATCGATGACACAACCTACGAAGGTAAGCTTAAAGTTCGAGTCGGACCGATCGTCCTGAATCTCCAGGGTAAGATCTTTATGGAGGAGAAAGACAAACAGAATTGGCGCGCGGCATTGCGGGCCGAAGCCAAAGACCGTATGGCCGCGGGCGCGGTGAATGGCAAGACCACTATGGTCCTCAAAGAAATCGGCGTTGATCAAACCGAGCTCTTGGTCGAGACCGACGTGAATATTCTCGGTAAAATCGGTGAGTTCGGACAACCGATCATCCGCAAGAAAGCGGATTCCATGCTCAAGGAATTTGTCGAGAATATCAAGAAACAGTTAACTGGAAAGTGACCTCGGCGAGCCTTCTGAGGAAAAATCTTCCTCATCGTTCTGCTCGGGTGTGATTCTACCCAACACGCGATTATAGCAATCTTCGGCTAATCTTCGCCGGCCGGCGGAGTTGTCTTCGTAGCGAAAACATTCGATTTTCGGTTGCAGGGTCACTATCGCCTCGATTCCCCGCAGCGACAACAGTTTCCAGAAGTGATTCACAAAACTCATGTCGCCGTACCAGTAGATCAGGTCCCGGTTAGAAACTGAGACAGGTTTTTCTTCTACGCTCTTGTACGTCAGCGTCACCGGTACGATGATGGCCCGCTTGCGCAGGGGCGCTGCGAGCGGCGCGGTTTGGAACGGCAACATTCGCTCGCCGTTGGTCGAGGTCCCTTCGGGAAACAGCAGGACATTGGCTTCTTGCGTCAGCTTTCTACTGATTTCCTCGATAAGTAACGGCACCAATTCTTTCCTTTGGCGGTTGATGTAAATCGTCCCGCAAAGCGTGTTCCACTGGCCTATCACCGGCCAACTTTTTACCTCCTTCTTGGATACGAAGACGACTGGGAAAAGGCTACCGAGGATAATACCGTCCACATAGCTCACGTGATTACTGATAATCACGTACCCGCCCCTCTCGAGTTGCCCCTCTTCGCCGACGACGGTGACTTTAATATTGAGAATCGTTCGGAGCAGCAGAATAAAAGTGCGTGACAGCCGGCTGATGATCTTCCAGCGGTTCGGCAGGCGCAAAACGCTGATCCAAAGATGAACGAGGGCGACCAGACCAAAAAAAAATGCCCAAAGCGATACAAGGGCCGCTAACTTAGCCCACCGCATTACGCACCTTGGAGGCCGCCAGACCGAAACGGCCGAGATATTCGTTGCTGAGTTTCTGCATGTCCAGGAGAACGAAAAAATCCGTCGTGCCGAATTCGCGATCGAGCGCGGGCGGACCACCCACTACCGCCCCCAGTCGCAAGTAGCCCTTGATCAAGCTTGGCAGCTTTAAGAACGTCGCCTGCTCATCATTAACCGTCCCGCCAGGGACGATACCGTCGAACCGACAGTGGGCGAGCGGATTCACCCTGAACGTCTCTGCGGCGTAATATTTTTGCTTGAGAAGAGAAAAACATTCGCTTACTTCGTTGACGTCGGTGGTGTAGAGACTGCCGCAACCGAAAAGATATCTGACTTGATGCTCTTTGACGTATTGGGCGATCGATTCCCACATGAGCGGAATCAGCGCCTTGTCGCGAAAATCCTTGCGCGCGCAGGAGCGCCCGAGTTCCAGAAGCTCGCCGTCGAGGTATTTTATCTTGTCCAGGTTAAATTCTCGCTCAGAGTAGAAGCCAATGTTTTTTTTTGCTCGAGAGCCGAGCAACAGCCGATACGTTCCCACGACCTCTTGGCTTTCACGATCGCGGACGATCAGATGATCGCAAAAGGGATCAAAGTCATCGCTATCCAGCCCACGTTCATAGGAAGCGTTAAGACCCTTATTCATTTCCAGATTGAAGATCTGAAATCTCAGTCTTTGCGCTTGGCGAATTTCGTTTTCGTCCGTGGTTATCTTAATCTCGAGGTCCGACATTGGGTCAAAAAAGCGTAACACACCGACGCCCATTGTCAATCAACTGCGCCGGCAAATGGAGTGGAGTATGAGCAATGGGTTTGGCGAAAATGGCTATCGGTTCAACCAATGGGGCTTGCGCTTCTGCAAAAATGCTTGAACGCCCTCTGCCGCATCTTGACTTCGCAGAAGCTCATTTCGGTAAATGGATTCGGATCGCTGCAAATCATCACAGAACGTCTTGAGCGATAACTCGCGCAGCCCTTTTAAAGCCAAGCGCAGAACTGCGCCGCTCTTGCCGCGAAGTTCATCCAGCAGCGCTTCAAGGCCGCTCTCCAGCTGCTCCTGGGGAAGCACGCGGTTGATCAATCCCATGGCTAAGGCTTCCTGTGCCGAATACCGTCGTCCCGTGAGAATCATCTCGGCTGCGCGATGATAGCCGATTAACACGGGAAAACGTGCAAGCGCGACCGGCGGATAGCAGCCCACATCAATTTCCGGCGTGGCGAAGGAGCTCTTCTCCGAGGCAAGAACAAAGTCACAGGAACTGGCGAGTTCACAGCCACCACCGAGGCAAACTCCGCGGATCAGGGCGATAGTGACTTGAGGAAGCGACAGAAGTTGGCGGACAACGCGATGCGCGATGTCGAGCATCCCCGGAGCTTTGTCAGGGGTGTGATCGGCGACATCCATGCCGGCCGAAAAGGCGCGCTCGCCTGCCCCTTGCAGGACCACGATATGCGCCGTCGAATCTTCAGCACACGAGGTTAGGATGTCGGCGAGCTGGCGCAATACAGCGACGTCCAGCACGTTGAGCGGCGGGCAATCTAAACTGAGTAATATAACGCTTTCCTTTTTTTCTACTCTTACGCTCATCCAGGTTCATCCTCCTCACAACACCGTGGCTGGCGCGTCCATCAGCAGCCCCATGGAATATCCGCGGTTGTTAATCAAAAGGACTTGCCGGGCGCCGACACGCGACGACGCAACGAACCCACCCATGGCCGTGGAGATTTGACCTTTTCATAAACCACGGCCGCCTCATTTACAAGGCACGCCCTCTCAATCTGTGGGTCGATTCCCCGCAGCCTGCTGCGTTAAGTAAATTGTCTATCCGAAGTCCGTCATTCCCGCATGCCTCGAGCGGGAATCCAGGCGGGTTCGGAACTGGACCCCCGATAAAAGCATTCGGGGGTGACGCCTTTAAGACAAATCTCATCGCCGAGTTCTGATACCCCGCAGCTTGCAGCAGGGCCACTCATTGGCGCGTTTGACAACTCAGATATCTGCACCTAAACTTGCTATCTAGACGCTGTTAAAGGAGGCTTCAAAATGAAAAGATATCGTACTGCGCTCCTGATTTTGTCTGTTAGTTTTGCTCTCTCGGCGAAAACGACTTTCGCGGCTGCTGACGAATATGACGACAGCCAGTCTCACCCGTTGCGGATTCTCGCCTACCTCGCTTATCCGGCAGCTTTTCTTGTCGAGTGGACTGTTTTCAGGCCTTTTCACTTTTTAGTGAGCGCGACAGAGCCGCAAGAAGCGTTCTTCGGCCACACGCCTCACCCGCCGGTCCTGTCGGAGCCGCAACCGATTCGAAACTATGGCATGCCCAAGAGAGTGGCGATCACTGAGACTCCTGCACAAGAGACCCGGACCGCTACCCCCGCCGTCGCCACAGAACCGGCTGAGAGAGTAAAGATCGTGGAGGTACCGGTCGAAAAGTTAGTGGTTAAAGAAGTCCCTAAGATCGTCGAAATCGAGAAATTTGTGTTTCCCGCTGTTGCGTACCGTTTTGACTCGGCTGAACTGACGGAACTCGGCAAAGGGCAGGTTTACTTGGCGGCTCAGAGGCTCAAGGAAAAACCGGAGTTGACCGTCCTCGTCGAAGGCCATACAGACAGCATGGGAACCGACGAATATAACCAGAAACTGGGTTTACGCAGGGCCCAGTCGGTCATAAACGATCTGGCGGCGCAAGGGATTGATCGCAATCGCATGTCGGCGGCGAGCCTTGGAGAAACCAAGCCCGTGATCAATCAAGAGAACGAATGGGCACGCGCTGTGAACCGTCGTGTTGAATTTCAGGTCAACGCGCGCTAAACCGATTTCTACAGCATTGCCGAGGCCCAGCCGATTCAAAGGCTGGGCCTTTTTTTTCACACGGTCGATTTCACCAGAGCTGTAACTCGAAAAAATGGCCTATAAGCCGAAAGACGCCTACTACAAAAAAGCCAAACGAGAAGGCTACCGTTCACGGGCAGCCTACAAGCTCATTGAACTGCAGCAGCGCTTTCGTTTAATCAAAGCCGGGGATTGGGTTGTTGACCTGGGTGCGGCGCCGGGAGGTTGGCTGCAAATCGCAGCGAACTACGTTGGCGCAGGCGGTAGAATAGTCGGCGTCGATCTCCAAGCGATTGATGCGTTTGGAGTACACCCCATCACGTTGGTTCAGGGGGATATCACCGATAGTGACGTTCAGCAAAAAATCACAGAGATTCTCGGCGGGCCGGCCCATTGCATCCTGTCTGATTTAGCACCGCGGCTTAGCGGCATTCGTGACGCCGATACGGCGCGGTGCCTTGAACTAAACCAAACCGCGTTGAAAGTGGCTGCCCGGTTACTCAGACCGGGCGGCACTTTACTGGTAAAAAGTTTCGTGAACCAAGAACTCCAATCATTCACGTGGGAGCTCAAGGAATATTTTTTGTCTGTGCAGCGCACCCGGCCGGAAGCTACCCGACAAGCTTCTTCGGAAGTGTATTTCTGCGCGACCGGATTTCGTCCGGTCAAGCAGCGGTC
>JBGPIK010000133.1:0-15377 GCA_041484845.1 Binatia bacterium
AAGGCCTTTGAGAAGGCTGACTTTAAGGATATCAGTGTAGAGGTGAAGAATGGCGTCGTGCGGCTAGCGGGGACGGTTTCTACCGGGGCGCGGCGCCTGGAGGCAGCCGTGCTGGCGCGTTCGATCCAGGGCGTGCGCGCGATCAAGGACGAAGTGCGCCTTGAAACAGCCAAACGCTAAGGCAATGCGCGGCGCGACGCCGCAAAACCACACGGTGAAAGAAACTGCGGATAAGGCGGTGGATGCAATGAAGGACGCTTTGACAAGCAACAGGTCCCGCGCCGGGCCAAGTAGTGATATCGCGCTCGGGCCGCTTAAAACGTCTGGGCGTCTTTATGGGCTGCCGACATTTCTTTTCATTCCTGTTCAATTTAGGACAGCAATCCGTTCCCAGCCATCGTATCTTATGAGTAATCCTAGACATAGGTCTTTTTTCACTCCTGCGGTCAATCGAAATTTTCCAGTAAGTGTCGGCGGCTCCTAATCACTCCGACCAAGAGATTGAAATGCAAAATTCATGGTTTGTATTCGTGCTCTTCATGAGTCTTGGCCAGAGCGGTTGCGAATTTTTGGGCGTAACCGGGTGGGGAGCTTATCTACCGAAGGTCTTTCGGTTAGAAAGTGACTTGAGCCGGAGACGTTTCTCCGGGCGAGTCCTTAGCCGATTTATTAAAAGTCTTGGATGCGTCGATCTGGGGAACGCTATCGCGGCCGTCAATAAAGAAAGGCTGAAACCATGAATATGGATGGTGAATTGAAAATTCCCTACTTCCTAGTTGGTATGGTGGCGGGGGCCATCATTGGGACGTTGTTGGCTCCCCGCTCGGGCAAAGAAACGCGGAAATATCTTCGTGAGCGAAGCAACACGGGTCTTGATCATGTGAATGCGCACGCAGTAAAGCTGCGCGAGGCTGCCGAAGCGTTGGTCGAAACGGGGAAAAAGTTGATGGCCTGTCAGCACCAACCGGCCAATACGGCTACGGAAGCCGAAGGGCGGGTCTACCCGGAGGATCGGCGAGATACATTGGGAGGATAATATGAAGGTCAATTTTATTGAAAATGACATTTGGACGAACGGCTACTCAATGCAAAATTCCTTGAACGGTGTCTCTGAGTTGTTAAAGAAATTCATCACGAGAGCTCATGTTCATGAAGACAAGATGAGCGACTGGCAACTCATATTGTTGCAGAGCAAAGCGAACGGCTGCTTCTATCATGACGAAGATCTCCCGCAACAGAATTGGGGGTGGCCCAAAAACACCTGGTTTCAGGAGCGACTGAGCCGTCATCTCCAAGATCTCGATTGTGAGCACAGTGAAAGAGAAGTAAACGGAGACCGTGGTCCGGCGGGATAATAGCGCTGGCCAAGAAGCGGCATTAAACGACCTGCGCTCATCACGCTCCAGCGCCGAGCTGACAAATCGACGCCGTTTTAGAGCGAGCGCGAATCGATCGGTTCGCCGCGTTATAATTCTTTTGAAATGCGTTCAATATTAGACAGCAATCTTCCGGCGAAAGCGTAGTTTATGAAAGATCTAGGGTATTACGGGTTCACGGATATCTGAAATTCTTCAACTCAACCTGTGCTACCCGACCGGCTAACAATCCAACCCAGGAGGTCTAAATGTACAGCTGCAACGTCACTTTCAAGCTCAAGGCCAAGAGCACGACCGAGTTTATCGAGATTTTTGAGGGAGAGATCATTCCCTTGCTCAGAAGACAAAGGGGCTTTGAGGATGAGATCAGCTTCGTCGCGCCAGAACGTAAAGAGGCGGTCGCCGTCAGCCTCTGGGATAAAAAAGAAGATGCCGAGGCTTATCACCGTGGAAGGTATCCTGAGGTGTTGAAGGCCCTGACCAGGGTGGTTGAAGGCACTCCCATAGTGGAGTTCTTTGAGGTCGCAAACTCGACATCTCATCAGATCGCTGCCAGCGCGGTTCACTAGATAGACATTCACGCCGATGGACGGGACAAAACCATACCGCCAGGGTGTAAATTCCCCCTTGTTCGGCTTCCGCTAGCAGAGAAACATGGGAGCAGATTCTTGGTATTATAAAGAACCCGCCAAAAGATGAGCGCCGGCGTATACCGATCGTCTTAAACGCGCTCGTATTATATCGATATTATCCTGTCGCTGTGATAATATTGAGGGGGGGAATTTGCTCGTCTGAAGTACCGCGCAAAATTTCCCTCTGCGCGAAAGTGGCCGGCATAACGCTTGTTTCCGGATGGAAAGATTTTTTGCCACTTGTCCCCGCGGCTTGGAACTGCTCCTGGCGGCGGAGCTGCAACGACTAAAAGCGGAAACCATTCACGCCGTCGGAGGCGGAGTCCAGTTCAGCGGCGATTTCTTCCTGTGTTACCGGATTAATCTGGAAAGCCGCATCGCGAGCCGAGTTCTATGGCGGGTCGCAACGAACCGCTACCGCAACGAGGACGATATTTACCGCATCGCCTATGCGCTGCCGTGGAATGACTGGTTCGAACCGAAGGTCTCTCTTCGGGTCGATGTCTCGGCCATCCAATGTCCTCTCACGAGTCTTAATTTCGTCACTCTCAAAATCAAAGACGCGGTGTGCGATAAAATCCGCCGGCTCGCGGGCCGCCGACCCGACGTGGATACGCGGCAACCCGATATCCCCATCCAGGGCCATTTGACGGATCGCGAATTCAGCCTTTATCTCGATACCACGGGCGATCCGTTGTTCAAGCGCGGCCGGCGCATAATCGCGGGAGATGCCCCGTTGCGGGAAAATCTCGCCGCCGGCATCCTGCGCTTGGCCGGATGGGTGCCCGGTACTCCGCTGCTCGATCCTATGTGCGGCAGCGGCACGATCCTGCTCGAAGCGGCGCTGATGGCGCTGGATATCGCGCCCGGTTCGGGACGCCATTTTGCTTTCGAGAAACTGAAGAACTTCGATAGGCGGCGGTGGCAGGAGTTGTCGCGGCAAAGTGCGGCTCGGCAAAAGCCCAAGGTTCCCCTTTCGATTTACGGCAGCGATCTGTCCGGCGAGGCGATAAAATCCGCCCGCACCAACCTAGCGGCGGCCGGCTTGGAGAGACTGGTGAGCCTGAGGCAGGCGAACGTCCTGGAAATCTCCGCGCCGGCCAAGGAAGGCATCATCGTCACCAATCCACCCTATGGCGTGCGCATCGGCGAGCAACAGGAACTGGCAGAGTTTTATCCGAAGCTGGGCGACGCGCTGAAGCAAAAATTCACCGGCTGGCGCGGCTATCTGCTCAGCGCCGACATGCGTCTGCCAAAGCTCATCCGGCTCGCCGCGTCGAAGCGCACGCCGCTCTTTAATGGCGCTCTCGAATGCCGACTGTTCGAATACAAGATGGTAGAAGGCGGAATGCGAAAAAAACAGCTCGAAGCCCGCCAATAGGGATCAATGGTTTTACACGCGATGCGCGAACATCAGGTGAACCTCAAGGCGGAACTGGAGATTTGTCACCTGCACCAGAAGATGGATCATCTCTTATCGCACCAGTGAGAAAGATGGGTTGCGATCCAGGAAATCCAGATGGAGCTGATCAGCCAGGTGCGAGGGCGTCAGTAAGAATCCATGACTCTGCTGAGAAGCGATCCTCGTCCCTACCCTCCGGCTTCTGGCGAGTCCCGCGGTAATTTTTTTTCTGATCGTCCAATATTGGACAGTAACACCGGCCGAGGCGGCGTAGCCTTAAATCCTAAATGAAGGAGAGGCGTTCGTCATGTTAAGGGGTCAGCTTAACCGGCTACGCCAATATGGAGGTCAAAGAGGGGGAATATTGGAGAGACTCTCATGCCTCAAAAACCACACATCGAGCGACATTTCACGGGTTCCGAGATCGTCAGAGACATTGTGATCGGAATGGCCGACGGATTGACTGTTCCGTTTGCGTTGGCCGCCGGTTTATCAGGCGCAATTGATTCAACAAGTATCATTGTGACGGCGGGCTTGGCAGAAATCGCCGCCGGTTCAATCGCCATGGGACTAGGCGGTTACATGGCTGCCAAGAGCGATCTGGAACACTACGTTAGCGAGAGCGCGCGCGAAGCAGCGGAAGTCCGTGACAAGGCGGACATTGAAGCCGCCGAAGTTGCTGTAGTGTTCCAATCGTATGGCCTTACAGCTGAAGAGAGCAAACCCATTGTAGATGCACTTAGAAAGCGGCCACAAGCCTGGGTTGAATTTATGATGCGATTTGAGCTGGGTCTTGAGAAGCCCGATTCAAAGCGCGCGATCATCAGTGCGGGCACGATTGCAGGGGCTTACATTGCAGGCGGTTTCATTCCGCTCGGTCCGTATCTTATTCTCCCGACGGCCAGCACGGCGCTTATCCTATCGGTGATTATTACTCTGATCACCCTAGCCATTTTTGGCTACATCAAAGGTCACTTTACCGGCGCGCCGCCGCTTCGTAGTGCAAGCCAGACGGTGCTTATTGGTGGGCTGGCTGCGGCAGTCGCATTCATGTTAGCGCGAGCCATTTCCTGAGAGCTCACCCTGCACGGAGGCAAGAATGACTTACAAAGAACATTTAATCTTTATCGCTACTCAGCGAGATGCTGGGGGGTTGCTATGGGATCCCCCTCGCCGATGTTTGTTGGAGCGAGAGAGAAAAGAAGCAGTGGGTCTCTATTAAAGGGCGTCCCAAAAACCGCTATAGGTATTCCTAATATCGAGTACTTGGGCTTTGACGAAAATAAAAATTCTTGCATCGAAAAAAGAAAGCTGACCTAACCATGAAAATACCGATGGCTAGATCCGTAAGCCGGAGTTTTTCTGTTATACCGAGCTTGCGAGTCGACAAAATGCCACAGAAAGCGGGTCCATCCGAGTTGGTAAAGAAATTCATCGCCGATCTGCGGACTAATTACCAAGAGAAAAAGAAAAACAAGCACCCGATGGAAAAGAAACAGCGACAACTTTCGATCGGATACTTCATCTTGGCATTCGTCGTCATCATGATGATCCAGAACTACTATGGCCGTACCCATGTTGAGATCATCAGCTATAGTCAATTCAAGTCTCTCCTCAATAAGGGCCTCATCAGCGATCTGGCCATTCGCGAAACAGTCATTGACGGCAATATGAAGGGAGAGGCCGTTAAGGAGATTTACACGCCACAGAGATTGAAGGAACTTTCTCCGGATGTGGTCGAGGGCAAGAAACTTTTGCCCTTCGAAACGGTGCGAGTGGATGATCCCGGACTGACTGCCGAACTTGAAAAGGCCAAAGTACCGTTCAAAGGAGAGGTGAACAATAACTGGCTGCCGACGATTTTATCCTGGGTGGTGCCGGTGGCGCTATTTTTTCTGTTGTGGAGCTATATTGGCAAGAAGATGGGGTCAGCCGGCAGCGGCTTAATGCAGATCGGTAAGAGCAAAGCGAAGGTCTACATTGAGAAAAAAACCGGCGTAACATTTGCCGATGTCGCGGGAATCGACGAGGCCGAAGAAGAAGTCGCTGAAGTTGTCGGGTTTCTGAAGGATCCGGATAAATACCAAAGATTGGGTGGGCGTATTCCCAAGGGTGTTTTAATCGTGGGTCCGCCGGGGACGGGAAAAACCCTGCTGGCTCGCGCCGTGGCAGGTGAGGCCGGTGTTCCCTTCTTCAGCCTCTCCGGTTCTGACTTTGTCGAGATGTTCGTCGGAGTCGGGGCCGCGCGCGTAAGAGACCTTTTTATGCAAGCCGTGAAGCATGCCCCGAGCATTATCTTCATCGATGAGCTCGATGCCATAGGAAAGGCCCGGGGAGTGAACATGCTTACGAGCAACGATGAACGGGAACAAACCCTCAATCAACTCCTGGCTGAGATGGATGGGTTCGATCCGAACCAAGGAGTCATCATCATGGCCGCCACCAACCGGCCGGAGATTTTGGACGCCGCCCTGTTGCGCCCCGGACGATTTGATCGGCAAATTCTCGTGGATCGTCCCGATATCAAGGGACGTACGAAAATCTTGCAACTGCATGCGAAAAAGGTAAAGCTCTCTCCCGATCTGGATCTCGCTATCGTGGCAGCCAAAACACCGGGGTTCGTCGGCGCCGATCTCGCCAATATCGTCAATGAGGCGGCGTTGCTGGGGGCGCGTCAGGACAAAGAATTCATAGAGATGGCGGATTTTGACGAGGCGATTGAAAGAGTCGTTGCAGGACTACAAAAGAAGAGCCACGTCATCAATCCCAAGGAGAAAAAAATAGTCGCCTACCACGAATCGGGTCACGCCCTCGTGGCGGAGCTCGTGCCGGGCGCTGACCCCGTTGCCAAGATTTCTATTATTCCCAGAGGGATTGCTGCTTTGGGTTACACAACCCAACTGCCGACGGAAGATCGATATCTCATGACGCGTTCTGAGCTGCTCGCGCGGATCTGTACCCTTCTGGGAGGAAGAGTCGCGGAGGAGATTGTCTTCGGCGATATATCAACCGGGGCTCAGAACGATCTTCAGCGAGCCACAGAGATCGCCAGGACGATGATTACCCAATTCGGTATGAGCGAAAAACTGGGTCTGGCGTCTCTAGAAGGAGCCAGGACTGCCACGTTCTTGATGGTGCCGACTCACAGTCCCAAAGAGTACAGCGAGGAAACCGCCCGGCACATTGATGAAGAGGTAAAACAAATATTGTCAGAAGCTCATACCAAAGCTTGGGGCATCCTCGATTCTCACCGCGCGGCACTCGAAGAGTTGGCCAAGCTGCTGCTGGAAAAGGAAATCGTGGACAGGCCAGCATTGCAAGCAATTCTAAAAGTGAGGAGCATCGACAGCATCAAGGATAAAAAGAAATCCGCAGATATACCCGGAAGTGAATACAACGCCGAGCAGGAGCAGCCAAAAACATGAAAACCTGACTGCGCGGCACCTACGGATCATCCGGGGAATTTAGGAGAGTCAAACCATGGAAAACGACAAAGATCGCTCAGGAGAAAAGCTCAAGTTTGACGAGCGAGCCAATGAAGATAAGTATTTCGCCATGAAAGAACACGAACTGATTGAGGGGATGAAGGCCGAGTTTCAGAAGATTGAAGCGGCCAGGCGGGAAGGACAGCCAGTGAACTGTCCGAAGTGTCCGGGAAGGCTGGAGAAGTACAGGTTTATGGGTTTCGTTTTAGATCGCTGCGAAAGCTGTGGAGGAATATGGCTGGATAAAGGCGAGCTGGAGGGAATTTTGCGAAAGGCGGCGCGCGGTCCGCTGGGTGCATTCCTTGAGCGCTATTTCTCCAAAGATGAAACAGGGAAGACGAGTTAGACCTGGCCTTACCATTTATGTCCCGTATGAATTACCTTTTTATCCTAATAATTGGCTAGACTGGGCTTGCAAACTCGTCTCGGACCGAGATAAAAGTGAATATAGCGTAGGAGAGGCTATGTTTAATTTCAGCGCTATTGCCACAGTTCTGATCATTGCCGTTTTGCTAACCATCAGCGGGCTCAAGATCTTAAAGGAATATGAGCGAGCAGTGATCTTTAGGCTCGGACGCTTGGTACAGGCGCGCGGCCCTGGGATTACCTACGTCATTCCATGGGTTGAGAAAATGATGCGAGTGGAACTTCGCACAGTGACAATGGATGTTCCTCCCCAAGATGTGATTACACGCGACAACGTTTCCATCAAGGTCAGTGCTGTTCTCTACTTCAGGGTAATCGATCCCAATCGAGCCATCACGGAAGTGCAAAACTATCTCTTCGCCACTTCTCAACTCGCCCAGGTCACACTCAGGAGCACTTGCGGGCAGGCCCTACTGGACGAGCTCTTAGCCGAGAGGGACAAGATCAATGCCCGAATTCAGGAGATCCTGGACTCCCAAACAGAGCCGTGGGGAATCAAAGTGGTCTTGGTAGAAGTGAAGGACATCGATCTTCCCCAAGAGATGCAACGGGCCATGGCCAAACAGGCGGAGGCGGAGAGAGAGCGGCGTGCAAAGATCATTCACGCAGAGGGAGAATTTCAAGCCTCGCAGAAGCTCGCAGATGCGGCGGAGGTCATTGGAAAACAACCGATCGCCATGCACCTTAGATTTTTGCAAAGTCTAGTTGAAGTATCAGCGGACAATAATTCCACCATAGTTCTCCCAGTGCCCATCGACCTCTTAAGACGTTTCTTTACGTAGAGCCGGCGCAGTTCTCGGTTTCCAACCGCCCAATTAGATCCTTCGGACATCTTCGTCATGGTGGTGGCGTCGCTGGGGCGCGCGCTGATCAGCAGGCCAAAATATGACGTTGCGCCAGATCAAGAGTTCCCATCATTTTACGACTCTCAACTACGCACCCGCTTCAGGGGACAGATTCCCCTTATTAATATCCTTATAGAAGGAACGGCTCGTTTCTCGTAACAATGACAATTTCGTCGCAAAGGCTATCGAGGCAAGTAAGCAGACTAAGCCACCGATCATCAAAGTGTCTGGAGTGCCGAATCGGTGTGCGACCGCTCCAGCCAGTAGACTGCCAAACGATTCGACGCCGCGGCGCGCCATAACAAAGAGGCTAATCACCCTGCCGCGTTTCTGGTCATCCACAATGGTCTGCAGAATCGTGTTGCTCGAGGCCATCTGCATCATTAACGAAAAGCCGACCACGAGCGCAATAACTAATGACAAAAGCAAATAATGCGAGAATGATAGGGCAAAAATTCCGAATCCGTACATGATACCCGCGACAACAACCACCTTTCCTAGCCCTAGGATATTCCTTCGCGCCGCCAAGACAACGGCTCCGCCCAATGCGCCGACACCGGTTGCTGACATGAGATAGCCGAAAGCCCGAGGACCGCCGTGCAAAACATTTTCAGCGAATACCGGCATGAGCAGCATGAAAGAAACCCCCATAAAACTCACCAGGGCGACAAGCAGTAAAATCGAGCGGATGGGCACAGATCGAAATGCGTAGGTAGCTCCTTCCAGGATGCCGCGCCATACCTCGAGATTTCCTGACGCCATTTTTCTATCAGGAATCTTCATCAGAAAGAGCGCACCTATCACGGCAAGGTAACTTACGCCGTTCAGAATAAAGCACAGTTCTTCACCCAGAGAGGCAATCAGGACACCCGCTGCCAACGGACCGATCAGCAGGGCGCCGTTGAAGATAAAAGAGTTCAGCGCAATGGCGTTGCCTAGATCTTCCTTATTCTCAACCACTTCCACCAGGAATGCCTGGCGGGCCGGTATGTCAAAAGCGTTGACGATGCCTAATAACGCGCCGAGCACCACGATATGCCAAACAGTTACCTGGCCGGTGATAACTAAAATCGCGAGGATAAATGCTTGCAGCGCCGCTAGACCTTGAGTAACCGCCAATATGCGGTGACGTTTGAATTTGTCGGCGATCACGCCGGCAAAGGGCACTAAAAAGAATAGGGGAATGTCGCTGGCGAATCCGACCACACCCAATAACAGCTCGGATTTGGTCAGCCGATACACCAGCCATCTCATGGCAATTTGTTGCATCCAAGTCCCCACCAGTGAGACGCCCTGCCCAAAGAAATACAGGCGGTAATTTCTCGAACTCAACGCGCGTAGGAGTAAATTGAGACCTTTTCTTCTATTAGGCACAGACCTACCTTCTAATTTCATGACTTTTAAGTATTGCCCATCTAATTGCAGTGTTTTTCACAAAAAACCAAGACTATCGCGCTCACGATAGGCGGGATATGCTGAGGGCCAATCTGGGGCGTTTGCTGGTTTGAACAACGAGTGCACTAACGGCTATCGCTTGCCCGCAGGTCTGAGCCATTTCGGCTTCTTATTTTCCGTAGAGGCTCTTAACAAAGCCACTACTCTCGATCTCTTTCAAAATCGACGAATCGATAAAGTCAGCGGGCTTGGAATTTTTGATCTGGGGGCGGGTTTTGCTTAGCTGATCGAGGATCGTCTGAATGCCTTCGGGGCTCGGGTAGGGCACGGCCCGAATAAGCCGTTGTGACATTTCCTCATAGGCGGTTTGCATGGTGGAAACATCCTCGACCCGGGTATATTTTTTCAACACGTTCATGGCAAGCTCTTTGTTGGTTTTAAAGAGATAAATGCCTTCGAGATAAGCTTTCATGAACCGGATGACGGTATCGCGGTTGTCCCGGATAAAGCTTTTTCTCGTGCCAAAACCATGCATGGAGTACTGAACATCCAAGCGACTCAAATCGTACAGCAGTGAGCCGCCCGATTTGCGCGCAACGGTGGCAATCGGCTCGGATAGGACCACAGCATCCACGGCCTTGTTCTGGAGCGCCATCATTTCTTCGATCTCGCCGCCGACCTGAATGATCGCAACGTCTTTATCCGGAGCCAGCCCCCAACGATCCAGCGCAAAGCGGAGCGCGGCATCGCTCACCCCGCCGAGGCGGGAGATGCCGACCTTACGACCCTTCAGGGCGGAGGGTTCTCTGATCTCGGGTTTGGAAATGATCTTGAAGACAAAAGTATTGAGGGTGGCAGTCAGACCGACAAAGTCGGCGCCCCCCATATTGGCGTTGATATTGGCAACACCGGCGCTGGTCAAGAACTGGATCTCACCGGCCAGCGCGGCCTGAATCGCTAGTGAGCTCACCGGAATGTAAATCAAATCGGCATCCAGGCCGTACTTGCGGGCTAAGTTAGCCTCTTTCATGATGTAAATCGGATCCATCTGAATCGCGATGGAAGTGTACGCGGCACGGACTTTGGGTGGAGTCTGTGCACGAGCGGTGTCAAAAAAGATCAGCGATAAGAGCCCGAGAGTAATTTGTATTAGCCGAGTCCTGAGCATGAATTCCTCCATTATATTCTAATGGGAAGAGAAACAAATTAATTTTACAGTCATTCGCGGCTGTCGAGTATTGACGACGACGTTCCAGCGGATCCAATCGTTTCCTCAGAATTTCTAATCGTCGGTTGACAATGTCATCGTTGCCTCCCGTGATGACAGTGGCAACGCATTCTCTGCTTAGTCGCTACCACAGTCAATGAAGTTACGCTTAATATACTAGGGTGCGATGTATTTGTGAAAATGAACCAAGGCCCGGGAGTTGATTCGAACGGCAACAGCGCTATACCGTGGTTAGAGAACGCCTCTTATAGAAAGAAAAGGTCAAGCCATGAACACAGCTTCGTTTCTCAATTATACGCCGGTCCCGTTGGCCTTTGGCACCAGCGGATTGCGCGGCTTGGTCAAAGACATTACCGATCTCGAAGCTTATATCAATGTGAAAGCCGCGCTTCGGTATTTGTTGAGTATCGGCGATATTCGTGCGAGTAGCGGAGTTGCCATCGCCGGCGACCTCCGGCCGAGCACGGACCGCATCACGCGCGCCTGCGCGCAAGCGGTTGTCGACTCCGGTTGCCATGTGGAAAATGCGGGCAGGATTCCCACGCCGGCTTTGATCTCTCACGCCATCTCTACTGGACGCGCCGGCGTGATGGTGAGCGGAAGCCACATTCCATTCGATCGTAACGGCATCAAGCTCAATAAGAGCGTCGGCGAGATCGTAAAGCAGGATGAACCTGGAATTTTGCGCGAGGTCGAGCGCGTGCGCGTCGAGGAGTACAGCCGGACCGCAACGACATCGGTCTTCGACGCTTCTGGAATGCTCAAGCGATCGCCCGACTTGCCGCCGCTCGCTCGCGCCGCCGAAGAAGCCTACGTCCGTCGCTACCTGCAGACCTTCACCCGCGGGGGTCTCTCTGGCCAGCGGGTTCTTGTTTACCAGCATTCGGCTGTGGGCCGCGACATCTTGCCGCGCATCCTACGGGAGCTTGGCGCGGAGATAGTCACCGCGGGGCGCAGTGAAGCGTTCGTGCCCATTGATACGGAGGCCATAACCGACGAGCAGCTGGATCGTCTGGAGGAATTCGCCGTCGCTGCCGAAGGGAGCGGCCGGCCGCTTGACGCCATCGTCTCCACCGATGGCGATTCCGATCGACCCTTGCTGACGGCGGTGCTAGCCGCCTCCGAGACATCCACAGGCGGCCGGCGCGTACGTTTTTTACCCGGTGACCTGCTCGGAATAGTGGTTGCCGAATACTTGCGCGCGGATGCCGCCGCGGTCCCCATTAGCGCCAATGATGCTGTCGAGCAACGCATGGGCGAGCATGGGATTTCTCTCCTGAAGACCAAGATTGGATCACCCTATGTTATCTCCGCCCTTGACGAGTTGCGCCGCACCGGGACACATGCACGCATCGTTGGCTGGGAAGCGAACGGCGGATTTTTAACCGGCAGTGATATCCCGCTTAGGTCGGGAACGCTGGTCGCGCTACCGACCCGCGATTCAACATTGCCGATTTTGGCGAACCTGTTTGCGGCGGCCGAGCAGCGCGTCGCATTGCCCACAGTGTGGAACCGGCTGCCTGCACGCTTCGGCCGCGCCGGCTTGCTCGACAACGTACCGGTCGCGGTGAGCCAGGCCATTCTGGCTCATTTGATTCCCGCCGGTGATACGATTGAGGTGGAGTTCGATGACGCCGGCCGCGTGATCGACCGCAGCCGTCCGGGCGCGATGGCCACACCGAACACGGAGCCAACGGCCACAGATTGGCGGCGATGCAAAGCGACATTAACGCGTTTCTTCACGGCCACGCTCGGATTCGACGACATCGCGCGGATCAACGTGCTCGATGGCGTGCGCATCTATTTTCACAATGGCGACGTCACGCACGTGCGGCCGTCGGGCAACGCGCCTCAACTGCGCATCTATGCCAACAGTGACTCGCAAGCGCGCGCCGATGAAATCGTGGAGCTTGGGCTACGCGAACCGGACGGGATCTTGCGTCAACTGGAACGCGCCTTCACGTAGGCTTCAGCCGCAACGTTGGCAGGAAGAACCCGACGATTCCAGTTCAGGTGCAGCACCGTCGTTGCCATTTCCCGCCGAAACCGATGGCTTTAAATTAAGAAGTTAACCCTAATTCGACATTATTTTGAACCCGCGAAGGCGGTGAGCCCTACAGCCGTGGGCAATAAGACACTGCCTCGAGGACCACCCCGCAATCCCGCAATCTTTTCTTTTCTAAGACCGTACAATATTAGACAGAAAACATTTCCAAGTCGGCGTATCGTTCAATCCAATGGAGAAATCGACCGAGCGCTATTCCTTTGATCGTCTTAAGTCTGTTTCTCAGGGGAGGTTTGCCTCGCGGGGGCTATTACACGTGTAGCTATGCTCCCGTGGGCATCCCGGGCGTGGTGTCGGTTATCGTCCTTATTATGTTTCTGACAGACTAACTCTACGGGTACAGGACGCCGTTCCGCAGTTTGGTTGCACACGCCCATATCCCGTCGTAACAACCCGTATGACGGGCGAGGAGAATCCGACGACCAAACAAATCAAAATCTACGATCACCACTGCAAGCTCTTCAGCGTAGACAAAGGGCACACCGGGTCAAGTAGTCCGCGCTCCATCGTTGCCTATGGGCGACGAAAAACAATATTGAGCTTGCAGTTACGGAAGCGGTTTGAGCCAATGGATAAGTTGCAGGATGCCGATCCGGACAATTTCAACTAGGGGTTCAAAGAGCCGCATGGCGGCATCGGAGAAAATCATGCACGGAACCGCGGAGGAGTTTTTCGACTCTCGGATTAGGCTCGCCACAGTCTCCCCGGAGACGGCGTTGATGTATGCAGTGCTCGAAGACGCCTTTTTCTGTTTTCGGGGACACATCAAGCAGCATGCGCGGCAGGCTGAGGAGTGGTTTTTTAGCGACGACTCTAACTCGCTCTTCTCTTTCGTGTCTATCTGCGAGGTACTTGAAGTTGAGCCGGAGTATTTCCGAAACAGACTTAAGCATCGGACCCTGCAATGGGTAGGGGGTCAGCGAGTTATGGATGGCAAACCAACAGGAGGGGAACCATGAGAGATCCCGTTCTGAGCAAAGCAACAAAGATAAACGAGGTCCGAGTCGCCGGCATATGCCTTGTGTTTTTAATATCCTGTCTATCGCTTCCCACGGCGGCGAGGGCAGACAGCCCGATCGAACAAGTGCGCGCGACCGTGGATAAGGTGCTTGCTATCGTCAGAAATCCCATCCCGAAATCGCCGGGTCAGAAGCAAGGTCTTCGCGCCCACTTGGCTGAGGCTATCTATCCCAGGTTCGACTTAGCTGAAATGGCGAAGCGTTCATTAGGACCGCATTGGGGACGCCTGACGGCCGAGGAGCAGAGGCAATTCGTAAAGATTCTCTCCGGGCTATTGGGAAGATCCTACGCCGACAACATTGAATCCTACAGTAGTCAAAATGCCCTCTACACCCGTGATGTCGCAGATACGGATTACGCGGAAGTGGACACAAAGATCGGCGCAGAAAAACGCGCGGATGTATCCATCAACGGCAAGCTTCATAGCGTCAACAAGGAAGGGAAAGTCTACGACCTGGTGATCGAAGACATCAGTTGGGTCAACCACTACCGATCCCGGTTCGATCGCGTCATCGCACGATCTTCTTTCGAGGATCTCGTTCGTGTCATGGCGAAAAAATAGTCGTAGCCTTAAAGGATTTGACGGATTTGTTCATCGGGCACGCGGCAAAGGACCGAGTTTTAGAGAAAAAGGGCGCGCGCATCTTCCTTGATCCGCTGAGCATGCTTCACCTGAATAGCAAGGAACTCGATTACAAAGACTCGCTAATGCAATCGGGGTTCGTGTTTAATAACCCTAACTTCAAAGGAACGTGTGATTGCGGCACCTCGTTTGCTGTATAAGCGAGCGAAGGAATCACAAGACCCGCTTTTCGTGTCTGCGGACACAGGAGTAACCATGCCAGATCTAACAGCACAACCTGAAGAGAAAAAGAAACGGAAAGGCACCGCTCTCCTTGCGGTCATGGATGAAAATTGCAGCAGCTGTGCCGGCTCACCCCTGTGTGAACTGCATTGTCCGGTAGAGAACTGCATTAATTTACTCTACGAGGAAACGCCCGGCGGCGGACTAAAGCCGTATCGGGTCTGGGTGGATAACGACAAGTGTATCGGCTGCCAGATGTGTTTCAGCGATGACTTAACCAAGATCCATCGGCATAAGGAAACAGGGGAAATATTTCGCGAGTACGCCGGCCGGTATTACGATAGTTCCAAAAGGCCGGTTGAGAAGGAAGAGGTTCCGAAGAAATTTCAACTAGAGCTTATCGGTACGGAATCCGAAGATCGGCTGGATAAGAAAATTTGTCCGTGGGACGCCATCAAAATGTACGAATTTGACGAGGGGGTGGAGGTTTCGAAATATTTCTACGAACCGAAAGAAATCGAGACGGCGAACGGTTTGTACGTGACCCACGCCGCTGAGAAGAAACGACTGGAAGAGAAGCAAGGAAAACTCTACGCGGCCGGCGAATAAACATTGGAATCCGAGCACACTGGAAACATATTCTCTATGAAAAGTACGTAAGCGGGTACCGATAGTGCAGCAGCGTGCTGAAACACTCT
>JBGPIK010000134.1:0-15232 GCA_041484845.1 Binatia bacterium
ACATTCGCGGAGGTGACGGCGGAACGGTCATTTTTAAAACGGTTGGGTGGCGGCTGCCACGTGCCGGTCGGCGCGCGGGCTTACGCTGAGGGAGATAATCTTCGGATGAATGGCGTTGTCGCATGCCCCGATGGGAGTGCGCTTTGCGGCGGAACTACCTCCGGTTCGATTGTGGACGCGGCGCAGCTTGGCAAACAGCTGGCGGAGCAGCTTTTACGTGATGGAGCAGATAAGATTCTGGCCATAAGTTAGCAACAATGATAGTGGAATTAAAAGTCGTGTCGGAGTCCGCTCGCCCCCTTGCCGGAAAGCTCATCATGGTTACGCGGGCGCGCTCCCAAGCGGGGAGTCTGGCGGATAAGCTTATCGCATTGGGAGGCGAGGTTGTCGAATTTCCGACGATCGAATGCCAACCTCCGGAAGATTACGCTGCCTTAGATGCAGCGATCAAAAATGTCCGCAACTATGAGTGGGTTATTTTTACGAGCGTCAACGGCGTGGAGCAATTTCTTGGGCGCGCGCGGCATCTCAATCAACCCGTGAGTGAGTCGCAAACGAGCCGATTTGCCGCCATCGGTCCGGAGACAGCCAAAAGGCTGGAGGCCGCCGGAATTCAGAATTGTTTGGTGCCGGAAAAATATCAGGCCGAAGGTCTTTTGGAAGCGCTTACGGCTGAGAGCATGCGCAGGAAGAAAGTGCTCATTCCGCGGGCCGCCAAGGCAAGAGATATTTTGCCAGAAACGTTACGAGAATGGGGTGCGGAAGTAGACGTAGTCGAGGCCTACCGCACGGTTATCCCGACAGCGGATATTGCGAATATCAAAACTCTGCTGCGCGACGGTAAAGTGGACGTTATTACTTTTACGAGTTCCAGTACCGTGGCTAATTTCACGCATCTTTTTGAGGGACAAAGCCTCGCAGAAACGGTGTCCGGCAGCGCTGTCGCTTGCATTGGGGAGATCACCCAAAAAACCGTGGAGGATTTCGGCGCTCACGCGGATGTCGTCGCCGCCGAATCTACTATCGACGGTTTGATTCGGGCCATCGTGGAATATTTTGCCCGATGAGGCAGGCGACGCTCTTCAGGGGAGAAGCGAATGAACTTTCCAATTTATCGACCGAGGCGGTTACGCAAGAATGCCAGACTGCGTGACTTGATTTGCGAAACCAGCCTCAGTCCGAAAAACCTTATCTATCCGCTTTTCGTCGGCCCAGGGAAGGACCGAGCTCGGCCCATCAACTCGATGCCCGGCGTGGCCCAATTGTCGGTGGATCGGGCGGTGCGCGAGTGCGAGGAAGCCAATAGCCTGGAGGTACCGGCAGTTATTTTATTCGGAATACCTGAGCGAAAGGATGCGGTAGGGAGCGAGGCCTACACCGAGAACGGCATCGTACAGCAGGCGATTCGCGCCATTAAAGCAAAGCTTCCGGAACTCTTGATCGTAACCGACGTTTGTCTGTGCGAATACACGGATCACGGTCATTGCGGTGTCATTAAGAACGGTGCGGTCGATAACGACAGCACGATCGAGTTGCTGGCGCGTGAAGCGCTCTCTCATGCGCGAGCCGGAGCGGATATCGTTGCGCCTTCGGATATGATGGATGGCCGGGTGGCGGCGATAAGAAGGTTGCTCGATGAAAACGGTTTTGCGGAAATTCCGATTATGTCGTACGCGGCAAAGTATGCCTCCGGATTCTACGGGCCGTTTAGGGAAGCCGCTGAATCCACTCCTCAGTTCGGCGACCGGCGCGCCTACCAGATGGCGCCGAGCAACGCGGAAGAAGCGCTTCGCGAAGTTGAACTGGATATCCGCGAAGGCGCGGATATCGTCATGGTCAAGCCGGCGCTCGCCTATCTGGACATCATCTATCGGGTGAAGCAGCGATTCGGATATCCCGTAGCCGCTTACAATGTCAGCGGCGAATTTTCCATGATCAAGGCAGCCGGTCAAAACGGCTGGATTGATGAAGAGAGAATAATGCTGGAGGTGCTTCTTTCGATCAAACGGGCCGGCGCGGACATGATCCTGACCTACTTTGCCAAAGATGTTGCGCGGTTGTTACAGAAATAAAAGGGCGGCTTTTTCGGCATGAAGCCGGTGTAGGGATTGTCGCGCGACTAGATCAAATGCCGCAGGTCTTTTAACTTTCGCCGTAGAGTTCGTTCGCACTCGATTTCTCGTCCCGGCCCGCGCACCTGGGCTACCGACAGGCGAAACACCAAGACGCGGGCTTGTTTTGCCAGCCGAAGAATATAGGTGTTTGAATCGGCATCGTAGAAGACCTGGACTGCGGTATCTTCATCGCTCTGTTTCGTGATGCGATTCGCCCATCGTTCAATATCGTAACACGCTGCCTCGCCCTGTTGCTCCGTCACCATAATGCGAATCGCCGAGCAAGAGCTATTTCTTCTTATAGAGAGCGTCGATGAAACCACTCTCGTCGAGTTCTTTGATAAAGCTGAAATCGACAAATTGCTCCGGCTTGGCTGATTTGGCTCGGGGGTCGCGCTCGACGATGTCCTCCAGCACTGTTTTCAGTCCCTCGAGACTCGGGTATTGTTTTTTCGGATACATCGCCTCCGTGAGAACGTTCTCGCGGCTCTTTTCCAGAATCTCCCGATCTATGCCACTGCCCATATAGTGACTCAAGGCTTTGATGGTTGCTTCCTTATCCGTCCACATCCGATGGACCGCTTCCACATGCGCGCGCACATAACGGCGCACCGTATCCCGATGTTCGCGAATAAACTTGCGGGTGGTGCCCACACCGGTGTGTTGAAAAACCAATCCCATCTGTGCGACATCAGCAATTACCGCCAGACCGCGCTTTTCAGCAACGAAGCTCGAGGGCGGATTAATCACTGCAGCAGTGACCCTGCCGGTCGCGAGCGCGTTCAATCGCTCAGGGCCGCTGCCGACCTGGACCAGAGTCACGTCCTTGCCTGGGGCGAGGCCGATTTTTTTCAAGGCAAATCGTGCGATCGAGTCGGTTGCCGAGCCGAAACGGCTGATAGCGAGACTACCCCCTTTCAGCTGTTCAGTGCTCTTCACCCCAGGTTTGCCCATCAAGACGTAGTTGAGCGAAGTCATTCCCGCGGCTACGAACACTGCGTCCGATCCCGCGAGCGCGCTGTTTACAAGTCCGGGGCCGGAGACCTGCG
Organism: Binatia bacterium; assembly: GCA_041484845.1. Taxonomy (GTDB): domain Bacteria; phylum Desulfobacterota; class Binatia; order UBA9968; family UBA9968; genus JBGPIK01. The sequence goes on from JBGPIK010000134.1 coordinate 3,164, forward strand.
TGATGGGAACATCGCCGGAGACGAGGGCCAAGATGGCCGTGGTGCCGCCGGTGAAGAAAATGAGTTGGACATCCAACCCTTCCTTAGCGAAAATGCCGGTGTCCTTTCCGACCCAAGCAGGTAGTTGATCAGCGCTGACCGCGCTGTAACCGACGTTAAGCCGGGTAAGCTGTGCGGACGCTGCGGGCAAACAAGAGAGAGAAAAGAGAATCGTCCAAATGGAACGAAGCAATAGTCGGTTATATGGCAAAAGGCACCCCCTAAGATGTACTGGAGAAGATATACCAAAATAAGGATCGTTCAGACAAGTGAGCCCTCGCCGTTAGGCGAGGGCTCACGGCCCAAGTGGGTAAACTTGATGTTGCACCGCGAACGAGGGATCTCGGGCTATGGCACTTGAATGGCCCTATTCGTTGATAGGAAACTAACGCGCATTTTTCTTCGTCGGTGGGGGAGAACTGCGGAACTCCTTATGACACTCAAAGCAAGCTCCCGAGCGAAATGGACTTTCCGGGCCAAGAACTTTGAACTGCGCTTGCACAGCAGCATCATCTTTAGCCGCTGCCGCCTTGGCTAACGCGCCCGCAACATCCTTCACCTTGGTAGGAAGCTTGCTGAACTCATCCCATCTTTGCCAGATTTCAGGTTTGGCCCTGGATTTGTCGGACTCAAAACCTTTAGGGAAATAGTCGAGAATCTTGTCCATGCTCCCCATGATCTCTCTCGCCTTTATGTCTACAGTAGCATAGTCTTTTTGCTCTACAGCCCTCTTTATGGCTTTAAGGTCATCGTAATCTGCATCCATGAAATCTTTTCTTTTGTTGTAGATATCCTCCTGGGCGAAAAGCGGAGAGGCGACTAAGAGACAAAATAGAGCAAAAAAACCTAGACCTCGCAAAATATGTTTACGCATGATTCTTCCTTTCCAGTGTAGATCCATCGCTGTCGACTGACAGTGTTTCCAGCAAAAAGGCATCTAAAAAATGACAAAAAAAGAAGGCTCCTGCAATGGGCAAGAGCCTTATCTAGAGCGAAAAACATCAACGTATTACGCAGATCGCGAGAGTCAACACGGCTTTGATTGTGAGCAATATCCTAATGATCTCGCCGGTCTCTCCTATTTGACAATGAGTTTCCCCTCCATACCCCTCTCCTTGTGGGAGCCACCGCTACTGTAGCTGCAATATATCTCATACTCGCCCGCAGATAATTCAATTGGCTCCGACTTTACGGTCTCACCGGCGGTCGACCTTCTAATAATCGGAGTCGGTTTATCGTTAAGCTTGATTGTGAGATTATGGGTTACCGTTCCTTTGTTAACCAGGGTGAACTCGACCTTTCCTGGTTTAACGGTGATGTCCTTGGGTGAGAAAGTAAGCTTCTTGTCGCCGGCTTCGCCCACGGTTATAGTCACTTTTTGCACCTCCTGTGCGAACGTCCCGGAGGAGGTAAAGAGCAGCATTACGGCAAAAAGGTACCCCCATGAGAACTTATTGTGGATCATAGTTATTTCCCTTTCTAATTGAGAGTAGTTTTTTATGAGTTCGGCAGTTACTTTACGCGATCAGCCGGCGCTTCGCCGAGTTCACCTTGGCACAGGTGTTTCCATTACTGTTGTGGTCTCGCATTCATCTGTTGTAAGTGATTTCAGCAAAGTTATTTTTTTTGCCATCCGTGCGCACAATTGGGCTATTTGGCGCTAAGCCGCGAGCAGATTTCTCCGCCTTTATTCGCAGCGCTATGGACGTTGACGTAAAGATTTCCCTTCTCGTAGCTGGCGTATTGGGCATCGGTTAACTTCGCTCCCGCTGGAACCGACCATGTGTTATCCGGGCCTTTGGTCAGCGGTATGATGACAGGGCCATTTTTGGCGCCGCACATTGTCTCCCCGGGGACGCTATCATGGATGTGCGCGACAGTTCCCGCTATCCCGGTGGTGGTAATGCTGCCGCTTACCGATTTGTCCGGCGAGATCACGATCGTGCCATTTCCAGTTGCCGCCGTTTTCACTGCGGGAACTTCTTGATCGCCGGTTAATGTGACTTTGATACCTTCATTCGTCCCCGCCGCCATCGTCGAACAACCGGCAGAAATCACTAATACCATGGCGAAAGCCGCAGCAAGGGATGGCCAGAATTTCTTAAACAATCTATTCATTGGTTAACCTCCGTTTGGTTGAATATCTTTCTCTTTGTCTCCAAGGTAATAATTGCAACCCCCTCTATTGACCCTTTTCACCTCCTTCAGCAAACTTGGCTTAGTTAGGATATCTGCGCTCCGAGATCCACGATATTTGGACGGCTTGTTGTATCCGATAGATCAGCGCTTCGGCGCACGCACGGTGATCTGTCGTGCTGCGAGCGAACCGTCGGGATCTTTAGTCGCAGTGATCGATACTTCCGAACCAGTTTTGATGAGACTGCGGTCTCCCACCACTCGTTTGTTTATCGGGATGCCCGGCGGCACGAGCACGTTTACCTCGCCGTCTTTGTATTTGAGATTCATCAGCCGTCCCTTTACATTCCCCACCGTCACGTCTTCAACGCGCTCGACGTTGGCGTTGGTCATTGTTGCAGAACCCAGTGGACGGTGCCCTTCTCCGGTACCGCGCTGGTCTTCGGAAAAAATGTTGACTTGAGAAGCCAAAAAGGTTCCGTCCGACTGCTTGGTCGCCGTGGTTGCGACGTACATGCCAGCGGTGATCTCGGAAAACTTGATCGGCACCTCGGCGCGAATGACGGTCTTATCACCAATAGCGACTTTCACGTCGCCGTTAGCGCTAGCAACGATCAGTTCCGCGCCTTTCAAAGACACCACCTTACCAGGGATGTTCGTGGGATTTCCCGCGGACTCAACTTGCGCATTGGCGAGCCGGGTGAATCCCGAAAGCAAGGAGAGCGCGAGCACTAGGTTCGAGAGTATGTTTATTCGCGGTTTCATTTTTAAATGCCCTTATTGATCTTTTTTACTTGATTCAACAATGCCTCGGTGGAGAGAAGATCCTTTTCACCGTTGCTCGGACGAATATCGTAGTAGCGAATTATCCCGTCCTTATCGACGATGATATAAGCCCGCTTTGCTGTCAGCCTTGGTTCATCGAGAACACCGAAAGTTTTTAACATTTTGTGGACTACCGTGACGTCCCGCTCACCGCCTAGCAATGGGTAACTAATCTTAAAGTAGTCAGCAAAAGCTTTCTGCGCGAACATGGTCGCGGCCGTTATTCCCAAGACTTCGGTATTCTCTGCTTTAAACTTCGCGTAATTTTGGTCCGAACCGGACTCCAGTAATTGCTTCGCTCAGGTGGGGTCGAAGTCGTTACGGTAGAAGTTGATAAGAACATTCTTGCCTCGTAAATCGCTTAGCTTAAGCTTCCCGCCCCTGGTACTATTCAGCTCAAAATCGGGCGCTTTATCGCCGACGTCGATCGCGATAGCGGAACGCACGGCGGCGAGAATGAACAAGGCGATCAGTACAGAAGTCCGAACCGTATTTCTCATAAGTGTCACCTCCAATCTCCTTTCTCGTGATCCAATAACAAATACTCTTCGCGGCGTCATATGGATGTTGCTATTCGTACAGTTTCCGTTTGTTTAGCGGTTGCTAAGTCAGGGATTGAGCTTCTGGTAGACACCGTTGGCAACCCGCAGTAACTCTTGTTTGGGCAGTTCTCCAGAGATGGCATAGCTCAGCTGCCGATCAATCCAGTAAAAGACACCCACCTTTCCTTCTTGAGCAAAGCGGAAAGCCGTTTCGTGATCGGTTGCAGTATCCGTTCTAACATACAGGGTTAAACGCTGACCGTTTTTGTCTTGATACATGAACTGTGCTACCGGGCCGCGGTCGCTTGGAAGCAAGCGACCGCCCACGAGTTCGTAGCCAAGATTCGAGAGATGGGGAACTTTGAGTGGGCTCCCGAGCCTCTTGGAAAGCCAGTTTACTAAGTGTTGTTCCTCTTCCGCCGCTACTTCCACCGGGTGTCGGACCTCTGGAGTGTAGACGGCGTGGGCGATTGCGGCCTGCCTGGCAAAACTAAGATTCCCGGCTGACCTTGCGCCGTATTCTCCCCGGAGCATCCAACCGAGCGCTGTCCCCACAACCATCCACACCGAGGCCGCTAGAACCGGTCGAAACAGATACGCACGATATCTCCCTGCGGTTCGCCATTTCTGGGGAATAGCCTCAGCAAGCACCGGATCAAACAAAGCATGGAGAAGTTCGTTCTGCTTTCGGTAAGCGCTCATGCGTTCCGATTCTTGGGTGTTGGCAGCGAGAAAACTTACCACCTCGTTTCGGCGCTTCTCGGGGAGCTTGCCGTCAACATAGGCGTGCAAGTCCGATTCTGTAACGGCTGGCTTTTGCGGGTTCATTTGACTACCTTAAGCTGGGACGTAGCGCTAGTGCTATTGATGATGGCACGGAGCTGTTCGCGGCCTCGGGACAAACGCGACATTACTGTACCAATCGGTATGCCGAGAACTTTCGCCGCCGCGTCGTATGACATCTGCTCTAGTCCAATTAACAAAATCACTTCTCTTTGCTCGTTTGGTAATCGTCGTAGGGCCTTGCTTAAATCTTCCAATTCCAGCCGGTCTTCCGCTGTCCGTGAGCCCCACACATGAAGCGCCGAATGGTCAGCGTTCTGAGTCTGTTTATGCGGTTCGGCTCTCACATGGTTGACAAAAATATTGTGCATAATCGTAAACAGCCACGCGCGTAAATTGCTGCCCGAGCGCCATAGACCGAAGCGTTTCCAGGCCCTCTCGAGAGTATCCTGAACGAGATCCTCGGCCGCGGTGTAATCGCCCGTGAGCGCTCTCGCGTAACGACGCAATTGCGGGATATGAGCGGCTATGCCCTTGGTGTCGTCCACAAGTTTAAATCTGACTCCCAGCGCTGGGAAAGGTTATTAAAAGCGAAATCCTACGTCTTCTTTTAAGCTGTAAACACCTACCATGAGCTGTTTATTCCCAATGCCTCACAATTTATTCGCTGCGTGTTTTCTTAGACTGGTGATTATCGAGGGGTCCAAAGGATAAAAACCTGCAATTCTTCAGCTCTTCCGCGGTATTGGAGAGGTGGACTCTATTCGTGCGCGAACGTATTTAATCATGGTCTCGGGGTAAGTACGAAGCAATGAGGAATACCTCTCCGCTGACGGCAGAGCTTTATTGCCTAGTTCCTATACGGTGTCAAGCCCCCCAACGGGGATCTTATCACCCGCCTTTGGGGAATTTATCTACACCCTCATGTCACCGGATTGTTTAGTGCGGTCGTTTGCCCCGCGCTGCTCCGGCGTGAGAACCAAACAGCGGTCCGCTGGCGTGGAAGAGGAAATGTCTACCCGTAGGCCATCGCGCCAGAGGGTCGCTTGGTCGCCGTAGTGGGGGGAGAATGGGTGGCCCGACTGTCCTGATGGCAATACGAAACCTGAGTTGCGCCAATCGCTGAAATCGATAACGGCCCTTAGCGATGCGCCGACCGTATGCCGGTAAGGATCGGAATGGCGATAAAAACCCAGGTTGACGGTTGTATTGTCCCCAAATGAGGGGAATGGGCCTAGCGATAGACAAGGTCGCAGACACGCGACTCGACCGAGGTTATGGATTAGAGACAAGGTATGAATGCGGCCCCATCGCCACCGACGTAAATCGCTGCCCAGCGTGTGAGTTAGCTCGTCGACGGCTTGTTCCAAGGATTTCGCGACGAGTTTCAATCTTGAGCAGTCTGTAAACCAGACCGAATTTGGGTTTTCAAGTATCCGGTCGACGGGGATGAGGGATTGGTTGAAAATCTCAGTGTAACCGGAAAAAAGTTCCTCGCCGAGAACGGGCATCAACAGATTGACCACGAGGCGATGATAGAAGACGTGGTAGATCGTTGCTTCCACGCTTTCTCCGTGGCAGCGGCCGTTCCATTTCAAGAGACGATCCGCGGCGGTTTTTGTTTTCGAATCGTCAGCGGAGAGTTGACTTAGATCTGCTCGTAAATGGTCGAGCACCGTTTTGGCATGAAGCGAAACGACATCCATTTGTATCTTCGCCATGTCATCGACGGACCATGTGTTGTTTTCCGCCAAAAGGCTTCTAATGCGCTGGATACGATAGGGTGGCTCAAAAAAACCGGAAATCGTATGGCGATAGGCATCGTCCACGGGTTTATTATTGGCCGTAGCAATAATTCCTTCGGGGGGATTGTAGAGACGCGGCAGCTCTTCAAATGGAATGTAGCCTTGCCACTCGTCGCATAGGCTCCACCCTTCTAAGGGAAGCAACGACGGCGATTGAGATCGGACGGGAATTTTGCCTGCCAGGCTGTAACCGATATTGCCCTGTTGATCGGCATACAGATAATTCAGAGCAGGGGCTGCCTGATGAGACAGAGCAACCAGGAATTCATCCCAATTGTGCGCGCGATTCACGCCGTAAAGGGAGCAAAATTCTTGGCTAGGATCATGGGCCGTCCATCTTAACGACAGCGCTTCACGCGAGCCGCGATCATCATCGAAGTCGCTGATGATCGGGCCATGACGGGTTGCGCGCACGTTTTTGGTTATGGCCACCTGGCCGCGAATGCGAATGATTTCGCGCCGGCTGATGATCTTGAGCCATTCATGTCCGTGTAAATAGCGCTCCGGTTCCACCGGATGAAGCTTCTCTCGATACAAATCGACGTCGTCACATAGTGCGGCGGTTATGCCCCAACCGATCCAACGGTTGTGTCCGATGTGAATACAGGGAGAGCCGGGTATGGAGGCGCCCCACGCCTCGAATGAATCGTCGCGCGATGAATTCCTCTCTGCTCTGAGGTGCATGAGGTACCAGATAGATGGAAGCGTCAGGCGTAAGTGCGGATCATTGCAAAGGATCGGACTGCCGCCTGCGGAGCGAGTCGACGCCACGACCCAGCTATTGCTGCCGCAACCCGAAGGGTGCCAGGCTGTACCGGCGAAGGTGGCGTTCATAAACCGCCACAAATTTTTGGTTGAGTCCCGTAACGCTGCGGTAATCGTCGGTCCGTCTTCGGGGTAAGTAGGAAATAACGAGCGAAGCCTCTCTGGCTGATCGCGGAGTTTGATTGCCAAAGCCATTTGGTTAAGCCGGGTGAACAAGGCAGGGGACAAAAGAAAGGCGAATCCCTTGGAGACGGTAAGGCTATCTTCCGGTCGCCACGGTTCGGGTTGGTAGCGCAATAGGCGAAATTCCCACGGTAAGCGCTTGCAGCTGTCGACGTAGCGATTCACGCCGTCGCTATAAGCCTCAAGTCGTCGAATATCGCTTTCGGGCAGGACCTCCAGGCAAGCTACGGCCGCTTGACGAACGCCCAAAAGCCTGATGAAAAAATCAAAATCAGCGCTGGTGCGACGGCGAAACTGAGTTGATAATTCTTTCCAAGGGACGGAGAACTTACCGAAACTTTCGGCCAATCGACCGCTCAGAAAGCGTCGGCTCATATCCATTTGCCATAACCGCTCCTGTGCGTGGAGATAGCCTTGCGCAAAAAAAAGATCGTGCTCGTTGTCGGCGAACACATGCGGTATCGCGCAGCTGTCCCAGAAGACCTCGACTTTATTTTCTAAACCGGGAAGTGAAAGAGTTCCTTCATATTTTGGCAGGGAACCTTTATCGAGTTGTGCCAGGAAAGGACCGAGGAGCGCCGAAAGAATTCTTGCCAACCAGCCACTTTTCGGCACCTCGATCATTACAAGAAGAGTGGGCGCTCCGACAATCGGATCATTTTAGAGAATCACTTGCACCGATGGGCGCGCCCTCATTCGTTGCAGGTACCGACCCAAACCGGGTAAAGTTGGGTCCGGCAAGACCGCAAATCCTTCGAGTCGTATGAAACGAGGTATTAAGGCGGCATCGGCCAAAGAAAAATCACCCACTAAATAGGGCTGATCGTTCAGCTCTTTGTCGAGCTGCTGAAGCAGCTTGCGCAGGCTGTTCTTCGCAGCATCGACGACTTCCGGATTTTGCTCCTTTTCTTCCTTCATCAGCTCAACGCGGAGCTTCTGGTACGCTCCGTCCAGGTGGGCGAGGCCATAATCAGTTAGAATGCGGGCCTTTGCACGTTTGCCGAGGTCAGCGGGCAGCAGCGGCGGATTCGGATATTTTTCATTCAGATATTCATTGATAATGCACGATTCGTATAGCACCGTGCCGTCGTCCACTAAAACAGGCACCTTGCCGTAAGGGTTAAGTTTAAGAAACTCAGGCGTCTTCTGTTCTTGTTTTCTTAAATCGACGGCAATGATGTCATAGGGCAGATTTTTTTCTGCCAAAACAACTTTCACGCGCTGGCAATTGGGCGACGACTTAAAATCATATAGCTTAATCATTGTGCTTCTCCCTTCTCGACTTGCACCGATTCCGGCGGGTTATGGGCACCACTTATACTAACATTTGCGCCAAACGCAAAGGACGAAACGTCACAGGTAGGCTTGAACCGGTTACACATTGGTGCTAAGCGGATAGCACCAGCAGGAAAGAAGAGGCCCAATGACTGGAGAGAAAGCCGCGCAAGAAATTCTCGACGGGTTGAAAGAAGCGGGGATTAATCTCGTTGCGACGTTGCCCGATATTAATCTGGCGGAACTCCTGCGAATAATTGAACAAGATCAGAGCGTCACCCACGTGCCCTTATGCCGTGAGGAAGAAGGCATCGGAATTTGTGCCGGTGCCTACCTAGTCGGGAAGAAATGCGCCGCAATTATGCAAAATGGGGGTTTTTTCAACAGCAACAACGCCATCGTAAGCACGTTGTTACAGTATCAGATACCGCTCTTACTGCTCATCTACTACGCTGGAGATATCGGCGACCGTACTTTTAGTACGAGCGGCAGCATGACCCAGCCGGTGCTCGACGCGCTGGGCATTCGCTCTTATGTTTTGCGCGAGCCGCATCAGGTTAAAGAAGTTATCAAGAGAGGGCAGATCCTGACGGAAGACTCCAAGCGGCCGGTGGCGCTATTGCTGACAAAAGAAATCTTGGGACGGAGAACATCGGTAGGTTCGCTATGAGACCGCGCGCGATCGGTATAATCCATAGCGCTGCCGGCCATACCTCACATGCGACGATTTGATTGCTTGAAGGGCCTGGCGGCTGTCATCGACAACGGCCTGGTTGTCAGTTCCGCTGGAGCAACAACTCTGGAATGGAATGCGCTGAGGCCCGGCGACGGAAACTTCCGCGTTAGGACGTTGGGGCTTTGCTCTTCGATTGCGATGGGGATGGCGTTGGGGTTGCCGCACCGAAAGGTGGTAGCCCTTGACGGCGACGGTTCGTTATTGATGAACCTCTGTTCGCTGCCGACCTTAGCACGCCTCCATCCGAAGAACTTGCTTCATATTGTTTTCGATAATGAGGTGTATGAGGCCTCCGGCTGCGGCAAGACTGCCACTGCTTGCGGCACAGACTTGGTCGGTATAGCGCTTGCGGCTGGCATTAAGCGGGCGCTCTGGGTCAAATCGCCTGAGGCATTTGCCGAAGCTGTGGCGGCAGCGTTGCGCGGCAATGAGCTAACTTTGATAGGCGCGAAAGTCACAACCGGCCGCGTGGAGGTTCCTCCCTATCCGATGGACGAGGTTGAAAACAAGTACCGTTTCATTCGCCACATTGAGAGTACGGAGCATATCGAAATTCTCAAAACGAATTTGCCAGCCAGCTACGCTTAAATACGCAGCCTTTGTGGCTTCGGCAATCCGATGGAGATTCGGAGAATTTTGGCCGATGAGAGTGTTATAGAATGCGGCGTCGCGGCTGAGTATAGGGGGTTTGGCGACCTTTTGCTGACGATCTTCCTAAGTAAGCAGGACCGAACAGGGACCATGTCTGATTGGAATCTCACGTATTTTGGTAACATGAGTAGAGCGTCGAAAAAAAAGTATGTTCGTGCCTACACAATATGTCCATCTTTTTTCGCCAATAATGACAATCTTGCCTAAAATCGGAGCAGTAGAATAGTTGTATTTAGTACAGTCTGCCGTCTTTTCAATATCTTACGAAAGTGGCATCTTGATTGCTATAAACAAAATCGGGAGTGAGGAGAACACTGAAATAGGAAACCTTATGCGATTCGATCCCATATATGACCTTGATAAAGAACGGGAACAGGACCTTTTCGAAAGCGTGACGGAAGAGGAAATCATTTACCTTTGGCGCTCAATAAAGGGCAGGGGATTATCCGAGAACGAGGCATGGCAGGCGATCGTAACCGGCCTCGCGTTAGACATGGCATTCTCAAAAACGCGGAGTTGTAAACAGATCGAGCAATGATCGACCGATTATTTAAACTACTCCTTATTCGGTTTTAATTCCTGTTTTTCGTATTATATAAACACAAGAATTATAGCACATCGTAGGGCGGTTCGTTTATCCCCGCTATAGGGCCTTCCAGTTGACGGGCGGCTCAAAATCTGATTCACTCCAATCAAGTCAGATCCAACTGAGGAGCACTAATTCATGTCCAGAATTACAGTGGAGGATTGTCTGCAAAAGGTTGATAACCGCTTTGAGTTAGTCATACTCGCCTCCAAAAGAGCACGGCAGTTATTCAACGGGGCCAAACCGTTAATCGAGTCGGACAATCGGGAAGTTGTTGTCGCTTTGCGAGAGATCGCCGAGGGCAAAGTGACCCAAACGCCTTAGAAACTGCTGCGCGCGCCGCGCGTTTTTTCGCCCAGTTAACAACTCGATTTGCACGACGGTAGCTGCACTTACCTTGACCTTACCCGCGAGACCCGATAAATCTTTTCTATGGTAGTGAGGGTCAATTCAACCACTCATGGCCGAAGAAGAGAAAGATACCAACCTAAAGCTTCCGTTTCCTGACGTCAATTTCAGCAGTGCAGTCGCTGAGGAAGATGAGGCCGGTTCAACTGGCAAGGCCCTTGTCCCTTTCGACCCATTACAGCGCTACCTTACTGAAATACGTCGTTTTCGACTTCTCAGCCGAGAAGAAGAGCACCAACTCGGCGTTGAATACAAAGAATACGGAAACATAGAGGCGGCATATAAGCTGGTGACGGCTAACCTTCGGCTCGTTGTGATGATAGCGCGCGAGTATCAGAAGGCATTCAAGAATCTCCTAGATTTGATCCAAGAGGGAAACATGGGTCTCATGGAAGCGGTCAAGAACTTTGATCCCTATCGCGGCGTACGCTTTCCCTCTTATGCCGTCTGGTGGATTCGCGCTTACATGATTCGCTACATCATGAACGATTGGCGAATGGTCAAAATTGGGACAACTCAGGCCCAAAGGAAATTGTTCTTCAACTTGCAAAAAGAAAAGGACAAACTCGAAGCTGAAGGCGTGACAGCGGGTCCAAAGTTGCTCGCGCAACGCCTTAATGTGAAAGAAGAAGAAGTCGTCGAAATGGAGCAACGCTTGTCCAGTCGAGATCTTTCGGTCGATGTACCTCTCGGCGAGGACGACGAAGCGACGCTGTTGCATTTTCTGCCCGATGATAAACAAAGCCCGGAAGAGCAGTTTGCCGAGAGCCAATATCAACGACTGCTGCGCGATAAAATGGAAAGCTTTGCCGGTACGCTCAAGGATAAAGAATTGGTCATTTACCGCGAACGTCTTTTGAATGAAGATCCGGTGACGTTGCGAGAAATCGGCGAAAAATATGGAATTAGCCGAGAACGTGTTCGACAAATAGAAGAACGCGTAAAAAAGAAGCTCAAAACATTTCTCAGTAAAGAAATGAGCGATTTGAAAGACGCAACTGGCCCGGATTGAGCCCTGCCGCGCGCGCTCGCATAAGCAATCTCTTCTCGAGAGCACGTTCGGCTTGACACGGGTAGGCTGCGCAGAGCCAGCGCCTAGCGCCCCCAACGCTCGCAAATACCTTGCGCGTTTACCAGAGTTCTGATAGCAAAAAAGAATTACTTTGGAGGAGGATCCCATTGCGCTTTGATAAAGAAGTGGAAGTTTCGGCGTCCAGGGAAGAAGTGTGGAAATTCATCTGGGACGTAAATCGATTTATCGCTTGTGTGCCGAGCTGCAAAGATGCCAAAACGGTAGAGGAGGGGAGGCTCTATTCGGCAACAATGGTCGAGAAG
>JBGPIK010000135.1:0-15169 GCA_041484845.1 Binatia bacterium
ATGGCGATGTATGACTGGGCTGAAAAATGGAAGTGCAAGTTCGCAATCTTTTCCTCAAGGGTGACCGGTCACAGGCAAACCGGAAATTCGCTCATTCACCTATGCAAGCCGAACCTCAATGCCCCCCTCCCGTTTGGCAACCCGCTTGACAGGCCGGGTTAAAGTCGGGGCAATCGCGACTGATGTTTTGGATCTGATTGATGCTCTTTTTAGCTCTGTTAGGCATGAGAAACGCGGTGAACTTTATGAGCCGCAGGTGAACCCTAATGCCCGTCGTTTCGATGTTTTACGGCATTATCGTATTGATGTAGTACTTCGACAATAAGAAGCATCGACAGTTGCACGTGCACGTTGAATGTGGCGATGATGAAGCGGTTATATCCATCCCGGACGGCGCAATCTTGGAAGGGGATTTAAGAACCGCGAAACTGAAGTTGGTACAGGCTTGGATTGAAATTCACCAAGAGGAACTGATGAAGGATTGGCATCTGGCGGTTAGCGGGCAGGCAATTTTTAGAATCGAGCCTTTGAGATAGGGAGACGCGATATGAAAAAGGTTATCGCCGTGAAAGCGAACGAAGACTTTTCTCTTGAGCTAAAGTTTAACGACAATAGCATCAGGAAATTTGACGCGAGGCCCTACCTGGACGTCGGGGTATTCACGGAGCTCAAAGACATCGGTTATTTCAAACAAGCGAGAATCGCTTTCGGAACCGTCCAATGGCTGCATGAGCAAGATATCAGCCCCGAGACTTTATATATCGAGAGCAGACCTATCGGAGATTCCAATGACTCTGCGTTGGCGGAAGGAAACACCTAACTGGCATGATGTCTCAGGGAGGGCGACGCGTGATGAAGCGCGAAAGGATTCTCGGATTGATTGCTGTTTTGGCGGTTGGCGGTCTTTATCCATCTCGGGCCTTATCCTTCGACAGAGTGCGGATCGGTTCAAGCTCCAGCGGCGTGAGCCCTAACAACGGAGCGATTTATGCTGCGGAGTTGAAGGGGCTATTTAAAAAGCATGGAATTGAAGTCGAGGTGATTGAAATCGGAGGTGGTGCGGCGAGAGGGGTGAGTGCGCTGATAGCCGGTGACATTCAGTTCTTGGGTGGAGGAGGAGCGGCGGCGATCAGCGCCGCTCTCAAGGGAGCGGATCTTGTGCTGGTGGCATCGGTCCTGAACAAAGGGATTCAGAGGGTCATGGCTCGGTCCGATGTGAAGATCCCGGCAGATCTCAAAGGGAAAAAGGTGGGCATCAGTCGCTTCGGCTCCGCTTCCCATACGGTGCTTCAGGTCATGTTGAGGAAGTGGAATATCAATCCTTCGGAGATTCAGGTGATCCAGGTCGGCTCATCGCCGGCCATGCTGACAAGCCTGGACAAGGGATGGATCGACGCAGCCGTGCTCACCGTACCCTCCATCTTTGTCGCTGAAGATAAGGGATACCGCGTGCTCGCGGATCTTGCAGACCTGGATATCGACTATCTCCACGAAGCGATGATTGCCAAGCAAAGCTACCTCCGTTCCCACCGGGATCAGGCGACGAGGTTTATCAAAGGCTACATCGAGGGGATTGCTTATTTCAAAAGAAACAAGAACGAATCCGTGGAGGTGCTGCGCAAGAAGTTGAGGATGGAGCCGGGGCGAGACGACCGATACCTCGCGCGGATGTATGACCTCTATGCGTCCAAATATTTCGATAAGGTTCCGTATCCGTCGCTGAGAGGGACGGAGACGGTTTTGGAATTTCTCGCAAAAGAAGATCCCAAGGCTACAAGCGTCGAGCCGAAATCCTTTTTGGACAGCAGCATCGTCCGGGAGTTAGAGGCGAGCGGCTTCATCAACTCCCTTTATGAAAACTAGGCTGGTCATCCACGCCGGCCCGCTTCATCGGGGCAAGCTTTCCGGCCGCAGCCGATGGGCGTGTGCCAGGCGAAGCCTGCACGGTTGTTTGTCTGCGGCCTGCAATCTCGCCCCTTCGGTCCGCCGTTTTTCATCTAAAGTGCGGTGGTGTCTGTGGAGAGTCATAACTATCGTTCAAGTTTCGGCAGATTTAATGCAAAATGCCAGCGCGCTAATTGTCCCGTAGTTTGCTAAAAAAACCATCCCTCTCGAGCTCGGCGACGAAGCGCATATCAAGAAAATCATCTACTTTGGCCTGCCTCGCTTTAGGGTCGTTTTCTCCCAACTCAGCGAGGATCATCTCGAGGCCCTTTCTGCTCACGTACGGCACGCTTTCGAGATAGTCGCGCGACTCGGCATACGTGCCTTCCAATATCTCGGGCTCTGTGACGCGGGCATATTTCTGAATCACCCTTACGGCAACGGCCTTATTGCTCTTGAGAAGATGGACAGCCTCGGCGTAAGAGCGGATCACGCGCCGCGCGACTTCCTCGTTGGCCCTGAGATAAGAACGAGTTGAGCCCAGCGTTACGGTAGGATATTCCGGCCCGTCTCGACCTAGATTTGCCAGCTCAGAAAAACCTGCTTTGCGAGCGCGAATGTTAGTCGGCGGCGACAGCGCGCCCGCGTCAATTTGGCCCGCGATGAGCGCCGCAAGGATGTTGGGGACTTCGAGCAGGGGTAGAATCTGGTAATCGGTCGGCTTAAGACCTGCCTGGTTGAGTACAAAGAGCGTAGCCGTGTGAGTGGAGGAGCCGATCCGGGTGATGCCGATCTTTTTGCCCTTCAGGTCACTCACCTTTTTGATTTCCGGGCGCGCCATGAATGAAAAGACCAGCCGATTGCTAACCCCGGCAACTAAAACGACGTTGGCGCCGGTCAGTGCGGCCTGGAGCGTATTGCGGGCGTCCTGATACGAGATGGCGAGCTCGCCGGCCAGCATGGCCTGAATGGCTCTGGAGCTTGAGGCGATGTGCAGGAGTTCGACGTCGAGCCCGTTCCGCTTAAATATGCCTTCCTCCTGGGCGATCCAAAATCCACTCTGTGTTCCAGCCGTGGCCGACCAATTGAGCCGGACCTTCAACTGTGCCCAAGAGGGTGAGGAGGAGGCCCCCGAAGTAAAGAGGATTAGCAAGAGGCAACTATAGAGCTTCACGGTGTTTGAGCCAGCCTCTTTAGGCTTGATTTGAGCTGCGCGTCAATGGAATAAACCGGCCGAGATGGATTGTGTGACTCGGGTGTTTTTGAGGGACATGAGTAAAATGCCGCTTGAATTGGTGAGTGGAATGTACGTCACAAGCGCGCGAGGCGCTTGCGGATCATCTCGCGCAAGAACAATGACGGGGCGGGTCTTTGCGGCCATCGATAATGTCGAGAACTGCCTGCTCGACCTTGCGCGAACGGACCAGGTCAAGCGCGTCGTGGTCGGCTAGTTCAATGATTTCAGCCACGAGTTGCTGAACCTTACTTAGCGGTTTCAAGCGCCCACCGGTTGAGTCCGGCATCGAGCTTTTTTGCAATGGCCGTCATACTACTAATATGGTACCCATAAATGTTGCCAGCGTCAACTTTCTGCTGGTTGTCTTGGCTGCAAGTCGGCCATGTGACCAGAGAGACGAGCGTTCCGTGCGGTACTGGAGGCCCCGGACCGAGTTCGGCTGCGGTTGCGCTTTCGCTTTCGTCTCGGGTCCTTTATGGTTCGGCGCTGCAAGTGGCAGCGTGATAAAATGCCGATGTATTACCGGACTGAAAAATGGAAGTGCAAGGTCGCAATCTTTTCCTCAAGGGTGACCGGTCACAGGCAAACCGGAAATGAGCTTATTCATTTATGCAAGGCTAACCATATTATTCCCTCCCTTTTTCTTAGAGCAACGGATGCGCAAGTACCTGCAGGGGCGACGACAGGTCAAGGGGTTTGGATTTCGTCGGTGGCCGTCAGCCAAACTCTACAAAGAGTTGGGTCTGTATGGTATTCCGCAACATGCCCCGTATCGGCGCGCTCGCATGCCTTGAGGTGAAGATGATCGGAAAGCCGTATGCGGGAGAACTGCACGTACGGTTTGATGAGGGAGAACAGGTCTTTGTTGCACGGTAAATCCTAAACGGGCACGAAGCTGGAAACGGCGGAGACAAGCCAAGGATCGACCTAACCAACGCTGAGCCTGTTCTCTACTCTACCTAATGTGCCTCTAATGCTGATGACGGTCCGCGCTAAATTCGCCACACACGAAACAATGGCATCGATGCGCCTGCTTTTCATCACCTCCCTAACGGTCATTGCCCTTAGCGGCTGCACAATAATCGAAGTCGGGCTGGCGTTCCAGCGGGCGAGGGCCGCACTGGCACAGCGGGATTATGAGCGCGTCTTAGAGAATTTGGCCATCACAGACAACTACCAAAACTTGCCGGAGAGAACGAAAGCAGAGGTCGGGTTTTTAAGAGCCACAAGCTATGAAGGTCTAGGTCGGTTGCCGGAGGCGCGGTCTGAATTTCAGCATCTTGCCGAAACGTATCCAAAGACCTCGTATGGGTGCATAGCGACTCAGAAGCTGAAGGATCTGGATAATGAGACCGTACAGCTGGCGAATTCCAAAATGAGCGTTGAGGACCGGCAATACTTCCGAAAGGTTAAAAGCAAAATTGATTCGTTTTGGACATACCCATGTATGCCCAGTGCTTCTAGTCCCGACTGCAATGCCCAGGATGCGGAGCTATTGATTGAGATGGGAGTTGAAGCAGACGGGCGCGTAGCATTTGTGAAGCTTAAAGACTCTTCCGGCATTTCCGAATACGATGAAAGTGCCTTGGTCGCCATAAACAAAGCATCGCCATTTGATCCTGTGCCCCAGGTTGGCGAGTCGCGCAGCTTTCCGTTGACGCTGCAAATGCATTTCAAATATAGGAAAGGGGCCTCCTGTCCACCATAAAAAAGAATGGGGCCATACCTGTAGCGGGCCACCTTACACACTTTATTGGGAATCATTGGGATCAATTCTCAAATCAGGCCGTCATAATTCTTTGATCGAAATAATGCGCTTTCAGGATCGCGGCGCAAGATTTGATCTACGTGAAGTGGCTGAATGGTACGGTTTGGAACTTTCCCGCATTGTGGTCGACGAGTGCTTGATTCAGAGTGTAGAACCTTAGGGGACGTTGTTGCTTAGCTGGAATTGCCTCGGCAGCGGGCAACCAGTCCGAAATCCTGATCGACGATATTCCACTTAAACAACAACGAAATTCCCATGGCGCAGCAACTTCAATGGCGAAATTACTCTCGCGTGATTAGAATTGCACAATGTGCGTGATTTAATTCTCGCGGGTGAATCGGGGCGCGGTTCAGACGGCGCTTTTAAAGGAGGGGCCGTTGGCGAGGTGCTGCAAGTAAAGGGGCAAAAGGACAAACGAGATCGTTGGGTATCAATCGGGGGACGTTGTTGTTTAAGTGGAATTACTCGGAAGTTGGCGCAAATTAGAACTTATTCCAGCAAGACAACGTCCCCTAAGTACTCCTCCAGCTAGGAAACAACGTCCCCTAGTTGCTCTTGTACCGTTGGTATCCTTGATGGCGCTCCATTAGTTTCGACATGGGTTTAGTTTGTCCAACTAGCAGCTGAAGAGTAACGCTAGAGAGAATCGCCGCTCAGGCAGACGAAGTGTGCCAAACGCTTGGTACACGCATTGCTCTGTTGCAGCGACAATAAATAGACCGATTTTGGTGTTGAAGGCGGGCTTTCGCTACTAAATTGGCAGGTCCGATCGATTAAGGTCAACAACGATCCTGCCACAAGTACGAAGGTGCAAAGGCTAGCGCTCGCCGCCGCCAAGGCCCACGAACACCATATCACGGCGAACGGCTCAGTGATGAACATTTAGAGGCTCTGTCTTTGCCAATTAATTCCAGAACCCACTTATGAAACTCGCCTGGCACGCGCATTCGCGCGCACATGAGAGCAGAACAAACAGCATCGGCAAGAGTCATTCGGTCAACCGCATCGCTAACCAAAGAACAGCTGAGCAGGTCGAGGGTCGAGAGAGTCCTCAGGTCCGGCAGTTTCGCGGCGCTGATGCGGATTGCCTTTTTTTCGTCAATAACAGCAGTGGCTCCGCTGTTTGCGGCGTGGGCGAGCGTGGCCGCTTCACCGTCACCTAAGCCGTCTGGCGCCTGAGCAAGGGTTAAATCTAGGAAAAGCGAGGTTGCGTCCGTCCCCATCTTTTCCCGTTCCAAGAGCCCTGCACTTACCAGTGCTTTCAGAGGTTCCGTCGCAGTTTTCCCGGTAAACGGATCTCTGGTTACTTCTCGCCATGTGATCTGCTCGACAACGCACTTCCTACGCAATGCCCGGATCAGTAAGGATGCGTTGCCGGTACCGAGCAAGTTAATAACTACGCTGGCGTCGAGTACCAGAGTGCAGTCGTCATTATCGAGGCGTGATAGTCTGCTGGACGTCATGATCTTCGATAGTCATCAGGTCAACCATCCGCCTCACCTCAACACGATCAGTGCGTAGAAGAGCCGCGAGCTGACCTTCGGAAAACAGCCCGCGATCATAAGCTTCTGACACAAGGAGCCAAAGACGTGGAGGGATGATCTGCTGCTGCAGAGACTTGCTGGAATCGCCGAGTACGTCCTGAGCAAGACGACCAGAGAAACCTCGTTCCTTCAGCGATTCCCACGTTCCACCTGGAAGAAGCGACAACTCCTCCATCCGGCGACACATCCCTTCATACGAGACGTTATTTGCGTGAGCCATAATCACAAGATGACGGGGCGAGAATCTGCCGGCGTCTTGTACAATATCTGTAAATCTCGACCGAACCGCTGCTGCTGGGAGCAGAAATGCAGTACCAAATGCGGATGCGAACTTCTCTTCACGCGATTTCGGCCCTCGATCTAGGTACACGACGTTGGGCTGTCTTCGGGAAGAGATCAAATGGCCCACTTCATGGCTTGCAGTCATCGCTCGTCTTTCCCGGGGGTGATTCGCATTCAAGAGAATGCACGCACCAACAGTCTCATCGAAAGCAAACAGTCCCGATATAGCACTGTGCCGCAGTGGACGTACAAATACTCGGATGCCCATCTCCAGCTCAAGCAGGCTTACAACGTCCGAGATCGGAGCAAGTCCTAGACCCAGCCGGTGGCGCAGTTCCAATGCCGCCTCCTCGGCCTGTGCTCGAATATCACCGGCAAAGATCGGCCTTTCTGGCGGGTAATTCCGACGCAAAGGACGATTCAGCAGCCGCTCCAGCTCACATTCTGCAGCTGCGAGGTCATTGAGAACCTTGGCGGCTGCAACAGCCGGATCGTGCGGCACACTCGACAAAGCCCGAAATCGAGGGATCAGGTCCACTTGTACAGTCGTGCTACGGCCCAGTTCGTTTATCGACGTGCCATACAGGCGCGCCATTTCCATGAGTTCTTCTGGTTTGATACGACGCTGGCCTTGTTCGATGGCAATGAGAGTCGTTCGTGCCATCTTTAGACGTTTTGCTGCCGTATCTTGGGTCATGCCGGCTCGCGAGCGGGCAACCCGTAGCCGATCTCCGAGCACTGCTGGATCTAATGTCATAGGTGAGTTCACAACGCTTTCCCTATTAACTGGTGGAGGTATGAACGATCGCCCTGTGCCGCGACGAAGGCGTGCCACTCCGCCTGATGGGCACAAACCAGGTGCCGCAAATTATTCAATAACTCTCCTTCGGAGCCGAGCACCCTCGGCAGGTCAGACACTGCTTGACGAAGTATGGGATCATGCCCGTCATCCCCCAATTTCGCCAGACTGTTCATGCACAGCGCGCCGCAAGCCGCATGGCGAAAATCGTCCTTCGTCGTAGGCCTCGCGTTCTCAGCGGCTGCTTCAGCCAAAGTTGGTGCGCTCAGGTTTGGCCACTGGTACGGTTCTGCATTATAGAGTCCGGCGCGGAGCAATGACTGGCGTCTAAGCAAGCAGGCAGCGCAAACGCCACAGTGCACTTTCGTCTTGTCGAGCCTTACATGCCTAGTCGAACGCGGGCATGACCAAGTCCGCTCCCAGCGATCCGCCAGCCCAACACTATTAAGTTTTTGTAGAGTCTCACCCTTCGTGTGCCAGAGACGCGGATGTTCGAAAACAATCGGAGCCTCAAGTAGACTGCCGAGGAACCCCGCCAACGTTTGTGTAAAGCGAGGATGCGATCGGAGATCAAGAGCCTCTCCGCCAACGGGACAGAGAGCTGGGCCGAGGCTGGATTGTCCACTCTCCGGAACCAGCACCCGAGTTCCCCCGGCAAGTTTAACCGCAAGACCAGCGAGAGCTCCATACACGAATGCTCTGCTTCGGTAGCTGGGCTCCCGTAGGCGAACAGAGCTGTGAGCTTGCGACAATCTAAATGGGACGGCAACCCGTAGTCGACCCTTGGCTTCTCCTTGATCAGCATCAGCGCGCGAGCCAGTTGTGACGAGAATCAAAGTTCGTCCATCGAATTCCTTTGAGTGTTGAAGTAGCCGCGCAACGGCGAACGAATCTAAGCCATCGCTATATGGCATTGCAGCTGGATTAGGGTGTTTAAATTGCAGAACTGATTGAGTGCTCCGTTGCTGGGTCGGCCGAGTGAAACGGAATCGAATGTCCCAGCGGTCTCCCGTAAGCAGGTGCAATGTTTCTACCAGCCGCTGTTGCACGTCAGATAGGCGCCAACGCTCAGAGCTAACCGGCACAGAGAGCCGTAGTTGTCGTACCCACGTAGTGGAAAGAGTGCGCGGGACAATTCGATCAGTAAAAGCCACCGCGCTTGCGAGCAGCGCTAGGTCAAAGGCAAGTGGGGTGACATCGTTGAAGCAGTAGTCTGCGAGAATTTTCGGGTCGACCTGTAGTTCCCGACCAAGCACGCAGGCAACATAACCAGATGGTTGCATGCGTGGCATCTCGGTGAATACTCGAACGTCCGCAGAAGGCATTTTGGTCAGCATTCCTATTTCCGGAGCAGATTCTCATCAGGATCGAGCGCAGGCCGTTTCGCGCTTTCGGGCTTTTCTCCGCTAACCAGCCTTGCTGCGATCTCATCACAGTTTGCTGCCTTAATCGCGGCTTCGGCAGTACGCAGGACATCTTGAGCGGCGTTTCCAGCCTCAGCAAGATAGTGTTCCTGCACATGTCGAAAACACCTCGATCCCCATTCCCTAAGCGCGTCACGAATGCTGTCTTGAACAGCCTCAAGGCCTCGGGTTCCTTCTGACATCGCTCTTTTGAAGTGGCGCCATACCGCATCTTCAAGCGGGGTATAGGTATTGTTTCCCTGGATATCAGATCGCCGAATCAGGTCGTCTGGCGAAAAGCCAGGTAGTGGCGACTGCACGGAAGTGGCCACCGACAAGAGCTGCCGCACGGTAGCTGGAGAAACGCCTCGGCGCAGGTCGTTCTCAAGTGCTACGACAGCAGCCGCATCAGTTCGTGCACCACGGTCTGCTTCGCGTTCGCACCGCCTGAGGAACCTGCTCCAACGGCGTCCAAGTTTTAGACCTTTGTAAATACCGTCCCGCATGGCTGACAATGTCAGATAATTAATGCAATATAATTCGGACATTGTCAAGACCTTGCGACGCTAATGACTAGCCCCTATCTTCCCATTCCTCTTTGGCAATGCCGAACCTGCGCAGCGAGCTAGCCTTCCCTTCACACCTCCCGATCGTCCTTTCTGGGACAAATCTGAAAGCCATTTTTCCCATCTGCTCTCCCCAAAACGAATTTACACAGAGATCGTTACACCACCCCCTAAACAGGCCGATTGACAATTGTTTTGTTGAGGGGGTAAGTTTCGTGGCTGAATGAGGCTGGTTGCGTAGCTCACAGGGTTTCTACAGGCCAAATTGCTGTCGTTACGCTTTGGAGGTCGAAATGGATCCGAGGGCAAACTGGGCGCGGATTCGGAGGTTCGCTAGAAGCACGGACGAGTTCGAACGAAGCTTGACGCTTGGGCCAGCGACAGCGATACGTGAGTTCGCTCTTTCAGCCGCGGGCTTTCCGCGCCACACTCCTCGCCAAGGTGTACTCGACCGCGTGGTGAAACACGGTCTCTTCAGCAGAAAAGGCTGGCCTACCGAACAGGCGTTTAGAAAGGCGCTGGACGCGCGAAATACTGCAGCCCATGGTGGGCTGCACGGCAAGGCGCTCCCGGATCGCGCAGCACTTACAGGACACGTTAAGACACTCCACGATAGCTGGCGTTATCTCCGAAGGCAGTTCGTGACTAAACGAACAGCCGCGGCTCTGGCGCAACGCATTCTGGCGAGTGGTCGAATCTCTTACATATTCCTTTATGGTTCCCTTGCAAGGGCGGAGCGCGAACCGGGCGACATAGACCTGCTACTTCTCGACGACGGAGAGCTGTCGATCGGAGCACAATCGATCGGAGCGCAGTACGGTATGAGCGCTTCTGAGTACCTACTCGAGGCGCTTGAGGTCCTTGACGAAGTCAATCGTGCGGCAATCCACTGTGGTTGGCTCGACGTGATGGCAATCGATGGCGTTCGCTTCGGCCATGATCCACAATACACGCGTCTTATAGCGAAACTGCAGCGGGACTCATTGTTTTTCGTCAATATTGCAGAGGACGTGATGGCCTTTGAGGCTCAGGCCGAGCGCTGGGTGGGTAAGCGGCCGGCGGTTTTCGAGCGTCTTGCTCTCCTGAGAGGTCAGTTGGAGAATGAAGGTGTTGTCGGCAAACAAAAGAAGGCTACTCTCCGCAGGCGCGAGAGCAAGGTACAAATGTCACACAGGAGAGTCGTCGGGGACACCAAGTGACACTAGAATGTGGCGCGACCATCAAACTGCGGGAACACCCCCGCCACGAGCGGGCTGCCGTCAGGCCTTCTATGGATCAGGTACTAAGATCTCTGGCGCAGAGGTACGGGCTTAAGGTGGAAGATCTAATGAGGGGCAGGCGAGGAAAAGACAATGAGCCCCGGAAAGTCGGCATGTATTTGGTGAAAGAGCTATGCGATCTGAAGCTGCAAGAAATAGCCGAGCGGTTTGGGACCGCGAGCTATGGAACGGTGGGTTGGGCATGTCACGGAGTCACGTCACGGATGAAGTCCGACGCAAAGTTTCGCGATCGCGTGGGCAGCATCCGACGAACTTGCCAACAAAAGATTTGACCCCTGCGGGTATGTGGCGCAGTCATTCAATTCGCTTTAGCACGGTCCTAATCCTCACTGCCCTATTGTCGATAAGACCCGGGGCCGTCCTCGCGCTAGAAGAGATCTTAGCCTCCTACGCCGGACCTTCGATCACGTTTCTGCCGGCCGAGGTCGCGCGGCACCGGGGCTTCTTTCGCGAGCAGAATCTTGACGTTAAACTGCTCCTGACACGAAGCGAAGCCGATCGCGCCGCGCTGGCGAGCGGCAATGTCGACTACACTCTCCGAGCCGGGTCGACCTTCGTATCGGCCGCTCGGGGTCTGCCGGTAAAAGTCATATTCCTGGGCACGACGCGGCCCTTTTGGGGCTTGGTTGTTCGACCTGAAGTCAAGTCGATCACCGAGCTCAAGGGGAAATCGCTGGGGGTGCCCGGCTTTCTCGGCTCGCAGCATATTTCCGCAAAATTCATTCTGAAACAACACGGGCTCGATCCGGAGAAAGACGTCGTTTACCGCGTCGTCGATACCGGAGCGCGCATCGCCGCCATGGCTGCGGGAACGATTGACAGCGCTATGATGGATTATAGCGAGGCCTTCCGGGCCAAGAAGGCGGGCTTCAAAATGCTGATCAATGCTGCCGATCTGCATGGTTTTCTGGCGGGCGGGCTCGGCGCCAATATCAAAAAACTGCGCGAGCAGCCGGGTCAAGTGCGGCGGGTTCTGAAGGCGCTGGTGCAAGCGCTGAAATACATCCAGGAGAATCCCGAAGGCACGCAACAGGTCATGATGAGCGCGCTGAAGCTCGATCGCGAGATGGCCCCGGATGTGTATCAGATGGCAAGAAACAATTATACGAAGACTGGCATGCTGGAAGAGACGACTTTGAATTCGCTCGTCACGGCGATGCTGGCCGAGGTTGGCATCAAAAACGTGTCGCCATCTCAGCTGGTGGATTTTTCTTTCCTGCAGCAAGCAGTCAAGTGAGCGCCGTGAATAAGGGGCTTTGGGTTCAGGTTGAGCTGTGAGTTGTTTGTCAATCACCTCA
Source organism: Binatia bacterium (assembly GCA_041484845.1). Classification (GTDB taxonomy): domain Bacteria; phylum Desulfobacterota; class Binatia; order UBA9968; family UBA9968; genus JBGPIK01. The sequence continues at coordinate 12,062 of JBGPIK010000135.1, forward strand.
GCAATTTTCTTTTCTGTCTTGCGAGAAAAGAAGAGGTCAGTCCGCACTTAGCTCATAACCAGGGTCTGCATTAGGAGTCTGGCTTTCCTTTGTTGATAATCCTTGAATTTGAATCGCCGACATACGAGTTCACGCGTTCTCATTATGTTTCTTCCGGCGAAAACAGGCTCTAGAGCCGATAACTGGCAATCAAAATAGAACATCGCGTTCACTAATTTTAGCTGTTCAGTTTTAGTGGACGTTTGTGCAGAGTAAACGCCGCCCCGGGGATAGCCGGCGCTCCATAGCCCTCGGATTGACGTGGTTTTAGTTGGCCGTCCCTGCTATATTTGCCGGGTGGTTAGTGGCTTCTTGGAGACCACTTTCCTGACTGAGGCATCGCGATGGCACGATCTGAAAAGACAAAGCCGGTGGGAGATCTCTTGCGGGAGAAACGCGAAGAGATCCTTCGAATTGCCGAAAAACATGGCGCGCGAAATGTCCGGGTATTCGGATCGGTCGCGCATGGGGAAGCGACGGTGAGCAGCGACATTGATCTCCTTGTCGATACAGCAGAAGAGACAAGTCCATGGTTTCCAGCCGGGCTTGTCGAGGAGCTTGAAGGACTCCTTGGGCGGCGAGTGGACGTTGTAACTACGAACGGCCTCTACTGGTTGCTTCGCCGGCGCATTTTGACGGAAGCCAGGCCTTTGTGAAGAAAGATTCCCGCGTCTACCTCGCCCACATTCTGGAATGCGCGCAAGAAATCGTTACACTAGCATTGGCGACACGCTGATCTGGTTGCTCGAATTCTGAACCGCTTCATCACTTGCCTCCTGCACCGAACCCAATTAACTCAAAAAGCCCAAACGGCCCTACGTAATCAATTAACCCTCCAAAAATCGTTCGGGGAGCTTGAGTCAGCTAGCCAGACGGCTTTGAAGACGATATTCCAGCGCTTGCACAATTCAGGCGTAGCCTCCGGCTCCCTGGCGTGAGTGCGGGCCTGGGGATAATTGTTTTCAAAGGTGTTCAATATTAGACAGCAGTCCTGGCCGAGTTAGCATACCGTTAAATCTGACAGGAAGAGGTGCCCCGAAAGTATCCGCGTTTTCTTGCCTCAGGGCTTCGGTGACAGCAAGCCGATCAGCGGCAACAAAATCACCGAAGGCCGAAACAAGAACTGGCACGTAAGGATTCAGTTCCACTAACTTAAACGCTGGATAGCATGCGACGGCAGGTGTGCCTGAGTATAAGATTAAGACCGCGATTAGACGATCCATGAACATAACTCGAGGCGAAATAACGGTCGGTAGGTTCCTGATCCCATACCGGCTCTTTGGTCAAGGCAGCCGATTCATGGTCTGTGTGAACGCTGCGCAGCAAACCATGGCGGCATGGCGACCGGTCGTAAGCTATTTTTTAAAGGATTACAGGTTGTTGCTATTCGATTTTCCCGGTCAGGGGCGAGCAAAAATCATCTCCGGTTCTGCCGTTGTTGGCTTAGATGAGCAGGTCGAAGTCTTACATCGAGTTCTAGCAGCACAAAATGCCCCAGAAAAATCGATCGTCGCCGGCGCCTCCTGGGGGGGTGTCGTGGTCGCAGTCTTTGCGTCGCGATTTCCTCACTTAGTTGACAAAATTATCCTGGCCAGTTTTGGCATCCGGATGAACGAAAAGTTGGTGCAGGCGATTAGAGAAGGCCAACAATTGAATGGAACTGCAACCGGGGAACAGGTCGCCGGCGTAATCATCAAGTACTTTGGGCAGCATCTAAACGAAGCCTTTAAAAAGAAAATGAATGACCAATTTAAAAACATCAAACGGGAGCATTTGGCGAACTTTCGTGCGCATGGCCAGTTACTCGAGACTACCAAGCACATCGATGAAGTCGTGGATCTGCATAGCATCAAGGCGCAAACACTAATCATCAATGGCGAAATGGATACCGTCATGGATTTAGACGACATTACCCTCGCGGCGGCCCAGATAGCGAATTGCGTGGTAAAAATTGTCCCGGGTGTGGGACATTTCTTGCACAATGAGAGCGATGATGTTCTCAGTATTTATCGAGATTTTCTGGCCTTACCGTCCGATCGTCAACTGAGCGCGGCTTAGTTATTTTTTGAATGTAGGTCAGGAAAAGGTGCGGTCGGATCTTCATTCTGCTCAACCGAGCTTACCACCCAACCGTCAGGGTTGTGCTGATTTTTCCACGTAGAGACTGTGTCGTAATGTCATCCTGAGGCGGTAGCCGAAGGATCTCACTCTGGTGAGTGGCGAAAACGTTAGATTCTTCGCTGCGCTCAGAATGACATTTGTGCGATTTTGTAGATTGCGACACAGTCTCGTAGCGCAGAGTAAGTCGATCCTGATAGGGCTTTCTTTCCGTCTCAGTCCTTCCCACCTACGTTATTCTCGCACCGAGAAACCTGGCCAGCTCCGGTCGCGGATGGCAAAGGCGGGATCCGTTACAATCGGATTTTCCACAAACAGGTAGTGTAACGCCTGCATGCCCAATACGATCCCGGCAAAAGTGTCGATCAAAATGAAGGCCCGCTTCGGCAGCCATTTCCAATACCCCAGTGCGTAGCGGATAAATGCCGGGCGGAACAAGCCGGTGGCGCGCAGGCGCTCGGGCGATAAAAACTCACGGAAGAGCCGCGTTCCTTCGACCGTTTGCGAGAAGCTGAGCCAGTTGGGCGAAAGAAATGGATATTTGTGGGTGGCGGCCACCACGGGGGTGAGCAGATCGGCGAAGGCCGTGCGCAACAAAAGTTTTTCCATTAAGTGATTGATATCCATGAAATGGGAGGGTTCGACGGTGGATGTGAACTCGATTAAATCGCGGTCGAGGAAAGGCGTCCGGCATTCAACTGAATTAGCCATTTCCACGCGGTCGCCGAGACAGGGAATAATATAACTGACCAGTTGGTTGAAGGTGATCAGCTTGGTAGCGTTGAAGGGGTCGAGTTGAGAAAGTTGTTCCGGCGGAAACTCGGACAGGAAATAGTCGTAGGGAGTCGGATAGCTCGCACGTTCAACGACTTCAGGCGTGAGGATCCAATTCATACCCCGGGTGGTGTCGATCGCGCGCATTTGCTGAAAACTGGGATAACCGAAAACGGG
>JBGPIK010000136.1:0-15041 GCA_041484845.1 Binatia bacterium
GCCAGAGCGCCTCCGGAAAATTCCGGCGGCGCAGCGACATCATGTAAAAAGTTAGCTGATCGATCTGTTGCTCGCTCAGGCCAAACTCAGGCATGGCGGAGCCGTGGACGACGGAGGCGGGAGCGCGGAAGTGCTGCTTTAACCAATTCGCCAGCGTCGCATCGTTTTCCACCGCGGAGAAGTTGAGCAGTCCGGGATCTTTATTGCCGATTGCCGTCAAGTCCGGGCCGTCATCGCCGCCGACGCCACGCACTTTGTGGCAGCCGCGGCAGCCCAGCGTATGGAACAACGCCTTGGCTTCCACCAGGCCGGGCGCGCCCATGCGCGAGCGCAAATACTCATCGATGACTTGGCGTTCGCTATCCGAAAGCTGGCCGAACGCCGTGATCCACGGACCGGAGGCAGCTTTCTTTTTCTGCTCAAGGTGATGTTCGTACCAGTTGGTTTTGAAACCGGATGCGCCGACACGCGAAAGGTCGGGGCCTTCCTGACCGCCCGTGCCGCCGGGTCTTAGCGTGCCGCCGCGGCCGTCCAGCTTATGGCAAGCCAGGCAGTCGGCTTGTTCAAAGTGGGCGCGGCCGTTTTCGAGTTGGGTCAAATTCGGAACGCTTAGATGCGTGTGGCAGCCGCCGCAGCCCGCGTACAAATATTTTTTAGGCAGCATCGGTTCGGGCCAATTCGGGACATCGCCGTGGGCATCGGCGGTGGCGGTAGCTCGGCCCTGCCCGGCGTGACACACCGTGCAGCCGTAAGAGGCGGGATCGTGAACGACATCGGGATGGCGGCCATAAAGCCGATTGCCCTCGATACCGGTCTCGCCCGGTGCCATGCCGACGTGGCAACTCACGCAACGGTCGGTAGCCCCCAATTCCCGGCTGACGATCTGGCGCAGTTGAATGGGGAAGGCGACGGCTTGAGCCGAGGAAAGCTGCTGTTGAATCTGGCGTTGAATCACACGCCAGTCGCGCAAGAGATTTTCATCGATGGCCGCCCACAAAAGCACCGCCAGTGTTCCGAGGCTCGACCACAGGAGCAAATGTTTGTTGGCTTTCATGTTCTAAATCCCGATAGAAGATTGGAGTACTGGAGTGGTGGAGTACTGGAGTATTGGGTCTCGTGCATCACTCCATCACTCCATTACTCCAACACTCCAATGGTCGATTACTCCAATACCCCATTTTCTTCCCCTCTAGTGTCCCGGCCACTGGGAGGGCGACCAATAGAAGTCCCAGTTCGGTCCGCGGAAATAGGTTCCGATCACGGTGAGGACAACAAAGCCGCACACGAAACAAGTAAACAACGCGAGGGCGCCGGCGCGCGTTGAGTTGTATTTGCGCAGGCAGGCTAACGAGTAGGCCGCATAGAGAACCGTTAGCAGGGTGCCGGGATTGAGCAGCGTGATGATCAATTGCGGCACGCCGGGCCACCATTGGCGAATCCAGCCGAAGCGAATCACCAGCGCTTCCATAATCACTACAGACAGCAGGCCGAAAACAGTCGCGCGCAAAACAAGGATGCGTCCTCCGGGTCCGCCAAACCACGAGCCGGTGCCAACGCTTTCGCGATCGAGATAAGGAATTAATCCGAGGCCGATCAGGACGATGGAGGGAATGCCGATGCCGCCCATGAAGGCGGATTGGGAAACTAATTCTTGCAGGCCGAGAAAATACCAGGGAGCCTTGGCGGGATTTTCAGGGACTGCGGGATTGGCCAATTCTTTCAGCGGCGCATCCAGGAAGATCGCCAGCAAGAGGGAGATCGCGATCGTCAACATGAAGACGGCCGCTTCGCCGACCATGAGATGGGGCATGGACGGAACCGTTTGCTCGGGGCCGTCCCCGACAATCGCGGTTTTGCCTTTCACGATGGCGGCGAGGCTATAGGTCTTTTGCGGAGCCTCAGTAAAAATCGGATACGTTTCCTGAGAAGGAGTTCCGAGACGCCGGTCCGCATCGGCCGGCCGCGTCAGCCCGCCGTCTTTGCGAATGCGCCAGAAGTGTACGGCCACGAGCGTAACCAACACCAACGGCAGAATCATGACATGAAAGAGATAAAAGCGGATCAGCGCTTCCTCGCCGACTTCTTCGGAACCCAAAAGAATTAATTTTTGAATGCCGCCCATGTCGAACCACCGGGTGATGCCAAGGACATCGGTGACTTCGCGCGGGGATTGCGCGATGTTGGCGCCGATGGTGATTGCCCAATAGGCCAACTGATCCCAGGGTAACAGATATCCGGTAAAAGAAAGGCCGAGCGTGACGGCGAGCAGCCCCATGCCGACGATCCAATTGAATTCGCGCCGCATTCGATAGGCGGCGGTATAGAAAACACGCATCATGTGAAGGAGGACAACCACCACCATCAAATTGGCCGACCAGCGGTGCACATTGCGAATGAAACGTCCCGTGGGCACAACGAAATGAATATCCTTAATAGACAGGTAAGCGACGTCAGGATACGGCTTGTAATAGAACATGAGCAGCACGCCGGTGACCAACAGCACGAAAAAGGAAGAGATTGCGGCGATGCCCAAGCCCCACGTCGTTGACCAGCGCAGGCTCCAGCGATGGGTTCGCACCGGATGCAAATGGAGAAACACATTGCCGAACACGAACGTCGACCGCGTGCGATCCGAGTGCGGAGTACCGGTGCGGAACATGGTCTCGCGCAGGCGCTGCGGCAGGGCTTTCAAGTTTGCAAGAAAACGTTCCTGGGCCGGCTCTTCTTCCGCGCTCTGTTTTTCTGCGAGTTGATTCATACGACCACCGTTGTTCCTGCGGGGACTGTCTTGCCTTCATCGATAAGAAAATTGTCGCCGCCCAAGGGTTTCACCTCGAGCCAGGGCAGCCCTTTGGGCGCCGGTCCCTTCGCCACGGACCCATCTTTGTTGAATTTCGAACCGTGACACGGGCAGTCGAATCCCTTCTCCGTCGCTTTAACGATACAGCCCAAATGCGTGCATACGGTGGAGACTACATAGACACCGGCAGCTTCTTTAAAGACCGCGACGGAACGACCGGCGGGAATGTAGACTTGCCCCGAATCCAGCGAAGCCGGTAGTCTAACGCGGAATCTTTTAGACGGAGAGGGCAATACGGCTGCTTTCGGCAAGCGCGCAGCCCCAAGAAATCCAAAAAGCAGGGCAGCGGCTGCCGACCACCATGCGGCAAGCCCAAGGAAATCCCGGCGCGGCATGAGCTCGGGCTCAAGACGCGACCGGCTCGGTTGTGCGGGTTTGGGATCGGTTGTCATGTGGTCCTCGTTTGGTTGTCGTGTCTCGAAGATTGAAATCCCCCTTTGTCCCCCTTTTTCAAAGGGGGAATGATCCAAAAACGCAAGAAGAATTTTGCTCTGTAAGTATTTGGAACTCCCCTCTTTGGAAAAGAGGGGCCGGGGGAGATTTTCCGGATTTCGATATCAGTATTAGGACTGGAATGAGGCGTCATGCGCTCCTCCACTCGGTTCTAAAAGTCACTCGCTCCATGTCGATAGCGTCGGCTGGACAACGATCGACGCAAAGCGCGCAGCGAATGCAGCGGTCCTCGTCCTTTAAAATGGCCGAGTTATGTTCCCAGTCGGCGTCTTCGCTCAATTGCGACTGCGCCAGAGCCGTTAACTCCGACGTCGATTTGAGCGACGAAAGAGAAACGATTTTCAGGCAAAGGGTAGGGCACACGTCGACGCATCCGCCGCAGAGTATGCAGCGGCTGCCGTCGAAGACCGGTGTGACGCCGCAATCGAGACAGCGCGATGCCTCGCGGACCGCGGCTTCTTCTGCCAGGCATTTCTCCACGACAGCCTGTGGATTTTGCAATCGCTCTGTTGCTTCGAGGGCGGGAAGCTCGACGCGGCGAATCCTTTCATAGCCGCGCTCGCGCTTATAATGGTCGAGGCGCACGAAACTCATCAACGTTTCAGGGTGGAGCTTGCGGCCGGTTACATGTTCATAGATTGAGCGAGCGGCTTTTTTGCCGGACGCGACCGCATCGATCAGCAGCCGCGGTCCATGAGCCAAATCGCCGGCGACGAAAATGCCCTGGGCTGTCGTCATAAGCGTTTGCGGATCGACCTTGGGCCAACCCGGGCGAAATTGCTCGACATCGGCGCCGCCGTCCTCGAGAAAAGAGAGATCGGTCGCTTGCCCCGCGGCAATTAAAACCGTGTCGCAGTCAAGCCGTTGCAGATCGTTGTCGTCGAATTGGGGTGCAAAGCGGCGTTGGCTATCGTAAACGCGCAAGCATCGTTTGAGTTCGAGCGCTATCACGCGGCCCTGATCGTTGCGCCGGATCGCGATCGGCCCCCACCCGGAAACGCGTTCAATGCCTTCCTCATCGCCTTCGACAATCTCCGTTGTGTCCGCCGGCATTTCCTCGAGCGTCTCGAGCGAAGCAAGGCGCACGCGCCGGGTGCCGGGAAGGCGCGCCGCGGTCCGCGCCGCATCGTAGGCGGCCTGCCGCACAACGGTGCGCGCCACGTCATAGGCAACATTGCCCCCGCCGATGACGACCACGTCCGAGCCCAAGGGTAAGCTTTCGCCAAGTGATACGGCGCGCAGAAAATCAACGCCGCCGTAGACACCGGGCCCGGCCTCGCCCGGAAGCCCTAACCCTCTAGGCCGCTTGGCACCCACGGTAATGAGCACTGCGGCAAATTCTTCGCGCAGGGATCTAAACGAAACGTCGCGTCCGATTTGAATATTGCAGCGGATCTCTACGCCGAGAGCTGCGATGACGGCGACTTCCCGACGAATCAGTTCGCGCGGCAAGCGATATTCCGGCACTCCGACCGCCAGCATGCCTGCCGCGACCGGCTCCAACTCAAAAACCACCGGTTTTAATCCAAGCAGCGCAAGATCGTGTGCCGCGCTGAGCCCCGCCGGGCCCGATCCGATGATCGCGACGCGTTCGTCTTTAGCAGGGGTGAAGGAGCCCTGAACGGCGTGACGGAGCAAAAAGGCCAATTCTTCGGCATCTCCGGCGACGGTGGGCGCCTGTTTTTGAAGAGCCGCCAGAATTTCACTGCTCGAGCGGGCTTCGGCGCCGTAGGATTCGCAAACAAATCTTTTGAGGGCGCGGATCGCGATCGGCCGATCGGTTGTAATAAAGGAGCTGTCGTTGTCGGTACGGGGAATTTTCCCGCGCCGGCAAGAAAGCTCGCAGGGCGCGCCGCAAACTCTGCCGCAAATCGACGCGAAAGGATTGGGCCCTCTGGCAATGAGGTAGGCCCTTTCAAAATCGCCGTCGGCGATGGCGCGAACATAACCTCGCGCATCGGTGTGCACCGGACAGGCGACCTGACAGGATATCAGTCCTTTATGGTGATCGGCCCTGGGAACCTCCACAGTGATGGGAGTTTCCGACAAAGCTTTATCAAGAGCCATTCTTGCTGTTCCCCACAACCTCCATCCGCCACCCCAAACGGATTTTCCCTATTGGGCTCGGCCGTCAAGCATGCAACCGCCCTCTCGCAAGATCGGCGAGCGATGTTTGTTCCATCATTTCCATGACCTGCTGCCGAACGCGCTTCCAGCGGGAATGCATTGGACAGGGATCAGAGTCGGCACATCGATCACTCCAGAAGATACAGCGGTCGAACAGTTCCGGTCCTTCGATCGCTAGAAAAACGTCTTTGATTTTGATGTCTTTTGCGCGCCGGGCCAAGGCATAGCCGCGGACCGCGCCGCGCGAGGACTGAAGCACGCCGGCTCGGGTGAGCTTCTGAAAAATCTTGGCAAGAAAGCTTTCTGGTATTTTCCCCGACCCAGCGATGTCGCGTAAGAGCATGGTCGCGCCAAATGGTTTTTTCGCCAAGGCAAGTAGGCCTTTGATCGCATAGTCACTTTCGCGCCCGAGCTTCATATTTTGGCTGTCGAGTCAACGGACAAAAATGCTCCGTTGCTGCTTGCAACGACACGCAAAAGCTATACCAGGCTCAAATCCTTTTGTTATCGAGGCTCAACGATGGATCACGATGCGTCAGTGATCCAAGCTATAAGAAATTTGGGAATTTATTTTTGCAAGATCGACAAAGAGAAAAGAAAACGTGCTGTGAAGGGTGATCGTCGTCGGCTTGTAAATTTAGCCGTGCAGGCGGAACTGGAATTATTGATCAGAACGTCGACCAATTAAGAAACTCTTTATCGGCGTAAAGTCTGTCCACGTCCAAAGGAAACGCTACGCCGCGGCTTTTCAAATAGTCGCTGATCGGTTTTAAAGGCAAGCCGACGGCGGCGAGGTAATCGCCGCGGATTAACTCGATGAGAGCCCGGCCCTCACCTTGAATCGAATACGCGCCGGCCTTGTCCAGCGATTCGTTGCAAGCGAGATAGCGCTCAATGTCCGCATCGGAATATGCACGCATCGTAACCAAGACTTCTTGGACGGTTTTAAGTCCGGCCCCGCCCGTCCCATCGATGATCGCCACGCTGGTAAAGATCACGTGAGTATTGCCTGAGAGCGAGCGCAACATTTCTCGCGCATGACCTTTTCCGTTGGGTTTACCGATCTTCAGTCCATCGAGGAGAATCATAGTGTCGCTGCCGATCACGATACGTCCAGGATGCCTTCGGGCGACCGACGCGGCTTTGCCTATTGCGAAATCCAGGACTTCGTTCGCGACCGGGCGTTTGCCGGAGACGAGCTCATGAAAATCCGGCGCAATCACATCGAAGGGCAGGCCGAGAAGCGCGACTATTTCGCGCCGCCGCGGCGATGTGGAGGCGAGGATCACTCTCATGTAAACGTGCGGCCTGGCGTTGGAGATTCAAAAGCCTCATTCGGGATGCGTGAAGGGGCCGCGCGCCATACGGAAGGCGCGGATTCAAGCGACCTAGCGACGAATCCTGCGTAATGGCTAAGGCACTGCATCAACTCGTTTACGTTGTTGAGTCGAACCATCTGCGCGCGCAGCTCCGCGGCTCTCGGAGTGGCTCGGCAATACCAGGCAAGATGTTTGCGCATGCCCACGAAGCTTTGGCTCCCCCAGTGTTTCTCGAAGTGGCGAGCATGTTCGAGCATCACGTTGAACCGCTGCTCTAAACTGATAGGAGGGTTTAGCAGCGAAACCGAGCCGCCCGAACGTAGCGCTTGCTTGACGTGTTCCTTGCCGCGAAAAAGCCAGGGGTTGCCCTGGGCCGCGCGCCCGACGAGCACGCCATCCACACCCGTTTCGCGCACCCGGCGGTAAATGTCGTTGATATCGCGGAGATCGCCATTGCCGAGAATCAAAGTTCGGGAACCTCGCGCCGCGGCGACCGCTTGCGCAATGGCTTCCCAATCGGCGTTGCCCTTGTATTGTTGTTTGAGTGTTCGGCCGTGGAGCGAGATCGCCGCCAACCTCTCTTCGAGCAGAGTTCGGATCCAATCGTCGATTACGACCTGATCGAAACCAAGGCGGGTCTTGACCGACACCGGAATCGCCATGCGCGCGGGGGGCGTCTCCCAGCCTGTCCTCAAGCGATTCGCTATTCTAACTTTTTCAATCAGCTCAGGAGGGATTTTTAGCTGGCCCAGCGTTTGTCCGTCACGCCAGTCTGCAATGCCTTGCGTCACAGCACGGATAATCGATTGAGCCAGCTCGGGAGTCCGGATCAGCGCGGCGCCGCTGCCTTTGGCGGCAACTTTCTTCGCCGGGCAGCCCATATTGATATCCAATCCGTCAAAGCCAAGCTCGCAGGCGATATGCGCGACCTTGTAGAACATCTCGGGCGTGTGGCCGTAGATTTGAGCGACGACCGGACGTTCAAGCTCGGAATAGGTAAAATCTTTGATCAGCGTTTGCGGCGCATAAAAAGCCGTCTCAACATTAGCAAACTCGGTAATGGTTACATCCGCACCGCCATGCTTGGCGATGATATAGCGAAAAGACGCATCGGTAATACCATCCATCGGCGACAAACCGATGATCGGCTTGGGTATTTCATGCCAAAAATTCATACGACCGAGCTCATTTGATTACATCAGCAAAAGTTCAATCTCTGCGTGTCGATTCCCCGCAGCTTGCTGCGTTAAGTAACTGACCTATCCGAAGTCCGTCATTCCCGCATGCTTTAAGCGGGAATCCAGGCGAAACCGGACTGGACCCCCGATAAAAACATTCGGGGGTGACGCCTTTAAGACAAATCTCATCGCCGAGTTCTGTTACCCCGCAGCCCGCTGCTGGCTATTCATTATTACGTGATTCCAGCGCGCAATGTAATAGCGTGGAGAGCCGCCAGGACAACGGTTTTAGCGCGGGTTGAAATCACTCAGCACGAGGTCGATGAGGGACAATTTGCCCGCCGCCTCATGGCGCAGCGACGCGCTAATCGCCGCCTTAATGTCGCCCGGGCGAGTCACGCGCATTCCATAACCGCCGTGCGCTTTAGCGTACATTTGATAGTCGGGAGCGGGCGCGATGGGACCGCCAAAGTGCACCCCGGTACTCTTGGCCGAGCCGCTGGGAAAATATTTGAGCAAACTGGTTTCCATCGACAGATAACGCTGATTATTGAAGACAACGATGTGGATCGGCAACCCATACTCTTCCGCAACCCCAAGGCAAGAGGGCACAGGGTTGTAATGAAAGGCGCCGTCGCCGATGAGCACGAACATCGGCCGATCGCGCAGCGCCAACTTGACGCCGAGCGCATAACCCAAACCCACGCCCAAGCCGCCGGTGATGCGGGCAAAATATGACATTGGCCTGTTACGCGGGATCGCCTCCTGGATGAGCGTGCGATAGACGGTGGTTTCTTCTGTAATGACGGCGTTTTCCGGAATGGCCTCACCCAGCGCGTGGCACAGAAACCGGGGGTCAATGGGAGTATCGTCGGCATGTTTTTTCGCGTCCTCGGCAAGCTTCGCGCGGTAGCGCTCATGCTGCTCGCGGACGCGAGCGAAGCGCTGTTCGTACGTTTCTCGCTGCGCCGCGGTCTGCGATGCTCGCGCGCTCTGGACGAGCTTTGCTAGCGTGAAAGCCGGTGGTGCGGCCAGCGCGAGATCGACATTATAACCCCAGTACGGTAATCGCGAATTGGGAAACTCTTCGGCAATCGAAATAACTCTGGCATTTCCGCCAGGGCCTTTGCTCGCCGGATACCACGGTGTGACGGCGTCTACCATCAGAATCAAATCGGCCGCTTCGACGGCCTTGGGATCGTAATGAAGATAGAGCGAATGCGTGCGCGGGAAATTAACGAATGCCGGGCGATAGGATTCCATGACCGGCAGCGCAAAAAGCTCGCACAGCTCGACCAGCCGCTCAACGGCGCGCGCGTCGCTGCCAACATGCTCGGTTAAGACGAGCGGATTTCTTGCCTCCGCGATCAGATTCACGGCTCGTTCGATGGCACGCGGATCGATGTCGGTTGGGCGCACCACCTCGTTGGCTCTGCTGTGCTCCGTCAGTTGCACCTCTTCCATCATGCATTCAAAGGGAACGCCAATAAGCACGGGTCCGGCCGGAGGTTCCATAGCGATATGAAAGGCGCGCTCCAAAGTGGAAACTAAAAGCGCCGAGGAGGCGATCCGGTCGCTCCATTTCACACAATGGCGCAGGAGGTCGGGAGAGCCGCCGAGATCGGTCAGATCATGCAACCACTGCCCGCCGGGGTCGGCAACCTCGGTGTTCTCGCCGTAGGCGGCCACCTCGCCGCCGCATATAACCATCGGCGTGCGTTCGTGAAGCGCCGCGCGCAGGAGCATCGCCGCGTTGAGGGGACCGGCGGTGGCGTGGAGCAAGACCAGTTGCGGCCTGCCGGTAACTTTGGTGTAACCGGCAGCCATGGCAACAGCAAGCGCTTCGTGCCGGCAGTTGATGTAACTCGGTTTGCCACCGCCGCGAGCCGAATGTTCCGCCAGGGCTTCCCATATCGGCGGCCACTCCGATCCGGGCGAAGAAAAGATGTAGTCGATGCCGGCTCGTTCCACGACTTTCAACATTGCTTGTCCGCCACGCATAGGGTTCTCCTTTAAAAATCCAGTGGAGTGGTGGAGTAATGGAGTAATGGAGTACTGGAGTATTGGGTTTAGTGCATCACTCCATTACTCCATTACTCCATCACTCCATCACTCCAATTCTCTCTGCGCGCCTAGTGCGGCAATTTCTTTCTCATTTCAGCCAGGAAGCCGCTTTCCTCGAGGTTTTTAACCGCATTGTTGACGAGAATCTGATCCAGGTCGGCGTCCTGAACTTTAGGATTGACGCGCGCGACGATCCGTCTGATGGCGCGCCATGCTTCCACATTGGGCGCAATGTCGAGTGGCGTCAATTGCGCCCGCAAGACTTTGTATGAAGCTTCCCCCTCTTCGTCCTTGGAGAGGCGCAGGTGTTTTTTAACTATCTCTTCGACCTCACGTTTGTGCGACGGCTCCTGAATGAACACGAGCGCCTCGACGAGTCCCTTGGTCAGAGCCATCATCGTGTCGGCGGATTCGCTTATGAAATTTCTCTGGGCGCAGAAATGCGGCCCCTGATAAGTGAGGTTCATTTGCCCGCTGTCCGCGAGCGAGCGAGCGCCCGCATGTTTAGCCATATCGCTGAAGCTATAGGGTAAAACCGCGGCGTCAACATTGCCGGTGATCAGAGCCTGAGTCACGGTGCCGGTGTCGCCAACCACACGCATAGTCAATTTGAATTTTTCCGGATCGAGGCCGAGTTCGTCGAGGATGACCATCGTCTGGAGCCAAAAGCCGCCGCCGATGCTTTGCACGCCGAAGGTTTTGCCGCGTAAATCCTCGAGCGATTCAATCCCTTTTCTTACAACCAGCTCACGCGGAATTCGATTACTGCCGGAAGCGAAGCAAACAATTTTTAATCCCCCCAGCGCGGCGCTGAGAACGCTGGAAGGGGATGGCCATACGACCGGGGCGCCGCCGGATGCGAGCGTCGCCATAATAATCGGCCCGCTGCGAACCTGCAGCATCCGTGGATCGACGCCATATTTCCGGAATAAGCCCTTTTCGATGCCGACCCACAAGGGACCGACCGTTTCGTTGTGACCGCCGTAAGCGATGAGGAGCGGCCCGGCGCTTTGCGCCTCAAACGGCAGCAAAAGGACAACCAACATCAGACAAAGAGCGATAAACGAATGCATGGAGATTGCTCTACGCACGGTTCGATCCCTCCCGGAAGCTTTTGGCTGCTCCTACCATACCGGCGAGTCTTTGCCTAGCGTAAAAATGAGAAAGTAGTGCCCGCGGAATTGGGACGGAAACAAGTGCCTCTTCCTTAAGCCCTTTGTCTTGGGACGAAGTCGATTCGTCGCCACGATAGCAACAAGAAACACACACGAGTGGAGCCGCGTGTAACGCTACGGCGTCCCGCTATTTTACCCTCCTGCGCAGAAGGCCACGGGTGTAAACCCGTGGATGAATGCGAGGTGGGTACCCTCCGTAGCCTTGGCGAAGGAGGGTGTGCTTCGGCCTTCGCCGTCCGAAGTCGGCTACGGCCGACGAAGGTCGGAGGGTTCCGCCCGACGACGCGCGTGGAGAGGTGCCACTGCCGTAAGGCCGTGGGCTCCACTGAAAGTTCGCCGGCAAAAAATCCCGGCCCTCTTTTATCGGGAGGTTTTTTGAATACAATGAAGCAGAAACTAAGGGTCGCCGGATTGCGGGACTAACTTACCAAAATTTATTTGGGTCTCTCGCCACCGGCCGCAAACGTGTTGGCGACTTCGGAGGTAGATTAAGCATGCGCAAGTGGTTCATCGCCCTAGCCGCACTCCTGGTCTTGTGTGCAACCGTTGTCGTGGCGCTGCTCAATCTGAATGCCCTGGCCAAGCAAAACCGTGACTTTCTGCTTGCCCAGGCAGAGCGGGCGCTCGGGCGCAAGATTACAGCCGGCGATATTGAGCTGACAATCATGCGCGGCATCGGGCTCGAAGTAAAAGATTTTGCGCTGGCCGACGATCCCGCTTTTTCTTCCGGCGCGTTTGTCCGTGCCAAGGAACTTCAGATCAACGTCAAATTCTGGCCTCTGTTGAAAAAGCAATTCGAGATCAAGAATGTCATCCTTCGCGAGTCGGTAATCACGATCAGTCGCAATCGGGTCGGCGATTTTAATTTCTCGTCGATCGCAAGAAGAGACCATCCAAGTGAGGCAACAGAAGACCAAACAAAACAGCCCGGTGAAAAAAGGGATGGCCCGCCGGGGGGTGCGGTTTACCTGGCAAACATTGCCGATGGTGAAGTCATTTATCGCGACGAAAAAGATGGCGTCAATCTGGATCTTAAGCGGGTCGAGCTTACGATAAAGCAGGCGAGTGGCGGCAAACCTGTGACGGTGGAAGTGCAAGCATCGCTGTTTTCGGAGCAACGCAATCTAAAAGTTGAGGGAAGACTCGGACCGATTGTGCGCGGCGCCGATATCTCTCGGCTCCGTTTGAACGGCAGTATCGAAATTGATTCGTTGGACGTTCAAGCGTTGCAGACGAAGGTGCCAAACGTTAAGTCACTGCTGCCCAAAGAGCTGCGACTGTCTGGAACGCTCGGCGCGAGCAGGGCAAAATTTAACGGAACCCTGGAAAATCTCGCCGTGAGCGGAACGCTCGAAGGCAGCCGCGCGGCTATTACTTTGGGCAAAAACTTTAGCAAAGCTTCCGGTATTCCGCTGGAGCTTAACGCCAACGCACAGTATGCGAATGAGACCATTTATATTCGCAATGCCGACTTGAAGCTCCACACCATGGAGATTAACAGCAAGGGAGAAGTTCATCTCGGGGATGAGCCCACCGTCAATGTGTCGGTGGACGCCAAGCCTTCTTCACTGGAGGGGTGGGAGAAGATCGTGCCCGCCCTGCTACCCTATCAGCTTTCAGGCTCGATGGAGGTTCATGCGATGCTGCGTGGCAGAATAGGGAATGGAGCCGTTCCGGATATTCAGGGGAACGCGACCTTGATGGGCGTGAGCATCAATCCGCCGAAACTGGGAAAGCCGGTAAAGAGATTAAATTCAACAGTTGTCTTCAATGGACAAAAGGCGGAAACCAAAGACGGCTCTTTTGAACTGGCCGATTCAAAGATCCGTTTTGCCGCCAGCGTTGAAAAATTCTCGCCGCTTACGATTTCATACCGCGTTTCGACAGCGGAGATTCGGCCCGCCGAATTTCAAGCTTCCGTGGCCGAAGAGCATAACGCTGACGTATTCAGAAATCTTACGAGCACAGGCCATTTCACTCTCCAAGGCGGTCATCTCAGCTATGAGGGGAATCTGGCCGCGGCCGCCGGGACTCTACGCAATATTGCGTTTCATCGGCTCGATGCGCTGATCACTGTGGTCGATGAGGTTGTCCGGTTGCGTGGCGTCCGGGTTAATGCGTTGGGCGGCGGTCTCGCCGGCGAGGGTGAATATGCCTTTGGCGAAAGCCTGCCCCGATTTTCTGTCAACGCTACCGTTCAGGGAATCGATATTAACGAATTCTACCGTTCGCTCAATGCCAAGACGCAACGCGATTTTCATGGCCGGCTCAAGGCCAGCGCCCTATTGGCGGGCAGCGGAAAAAACTGGAACGAGATCAAGCCGAATCTTCGGGGCCAAGGAGAAGCGGAAATTACCGACGGGGCGCTGCTCAATTTTAATCTCGCCAACGCCGCCCTCACCAGTACCGGCATTCCCGCCTTGGAAAATTTGATCAGTCCGCAGTTGCGCAAAAAATATCCCGAGACTTTTGAGTCCAAAGATACAAAGTTTAGACAAATGAAAGCTCATTTCGAGATCGCGGACGGCCGCATTAATACTAAAGATCTGCGCGCTACCGCGACAGATTATGGGTTCCAGGGAGAGGGTTGGGCTAGCTTCGAGCGCAAGATCAGTTTTCGCACGGCGCTGGTGCTCTCTGCTCCGTTATCGGCCGATCTCGCTCAATCGGTGCGCGAGGCGCGCTTGCTGTTCAACAACGAAAATGAATTTACCATGCCGCTCGTCGTTACCGGCAGACTGCCCAAAGTAAAGGCCAAACCGGATTCCAGATATTTGGCCAAGCTGTTCCAGCGCGGCTCGGTGCGTCAGGGATTGGAGGAATTGCAGCGAAGATTCTTCGGCAATAAAGAATCAAGCGCGCCGGAAAACGGCGATGGGAGCGGGCAAGAACCGCCGAAGCGCCAGAAAAACTCGACCGAAGAGCGGATTCTCAAAGGACTCGAAGGTCTGTTCAAACGTTAAGTCGGATTGCTCGACCTTCTGCGGTCGAACGGTGAGATGCCCACACCTCTGTCCTCCCCGGGGACGATACTGTGTCATAATGCCGCAGATGTTGGTTTGTCATCCCGAACGCACGTGAGGGATCTAAGAACGATTTCTCCTTTGCGTCGAAACAAGGATTTCTCGTTGCGCGCTCGAAATGACAGAATAGAATAACGACATCATTCGTTATTGCGACACAATCTCGGACCGGGGAATGAACGAGGGGGAAGTGCTACTTAGCCCATAAGGCTTTGATAAAACCCTCCTTCGACAATTCGTTGATGATACTCGCGTCGATGAAATCACCGGGCCGCGCGTTGCGCGCGCGGGATTCGGTTTTGGCCAGTTCTGCCAGTTGGACCTGAATGCCGGCTTCGCTCAGGGTGCCCTCTTTGTCAATGGCCTGATAACTTTCGTCGTAACTTTGCGAAAGCACCTGCGGATCCGCAATGTGGGTATATTTCCTCAGTACTTGAATTGTATCTTCCTTGCTGCGGTAGACGTGGCGGACTCCTTCAAGATAACCCCTGGCGAATGATTTCAGCGTCGGGCGAAAATCGCCCTGCAAAGAACTTTCGAGCGTATTGCCGCTCTGGTGTTGAATCGTCACGCCGAGCTTGGCTATTTCGGTTCCCGAAACCAGAACTTTCATGCCCGCGTTGCGCGCGATCACACTTTCCGGAGCGGACAGTGTCGTGCCGTGAATCATTCCTTTGGTTAACGCGGCAAGACGATTTTGCGTGCTGCCCAACTGCAAGATGGTGTAGTCGCGGCCCTCCTCAAGCCCGAATTTTTTCAACAGCATGATGGTTGCTGTGTAGGAGGATGAGCCGATCCGTGTGACCGCGATGGTTTTTCCTCTGAGATCGGCCACCGCTTTA